>JAAHGS010000009.1 GCA_010692645.1 Symploca sp. SIO2E9 | reverse complement strand
CTGAGCACAACATCCTGATGCACCCCTTCCACATGTTGGGAGTAGCTGGTGTCTTCGGCGGTTCTTTGTTCAGTGCGATGCATGGTTCTTTGGTAACTTCTTCTTTGGTGCGTGAAACCACCGAGAGTGAATCTCAAAACTACGGTTACAAATTCGGTCAAGAAGAAGAAACCTACAATATCGTTGCCGCTCACGGTTACTTCGGTCGTTTAATCTTCCAATACGCTTCCTTCAACAACAGCCGCGCTTTGCACTTCTTCTTGGGTGCATGGCCTGTAATTGGAATCTGGTTCACTGCCCTAGGTATTTCCACCATGGCATTCAACCTCAACGGTTTCAATTTCAACCAGTCTGTAATTGATTCTCAAGGTCGTGTAATCGGAACTTGGGCAGATGTACTCAACCGCGCTAACCTAGGTTTTGAAGTAATGCACGAGCGTAATGCTCACAACTTCCCTCTAGATTTGGCTGCTGGTGAATCAACTCCTGTGGCTTTGACTGCTCCTGTAATCAACGGTTAATAAATCAAATTTAATACCAACAGAGGTTATATTTAACCTCTTTCCAATTAGAACTAGCGCTCTCCTTTCAGGGGGGCGCTTTTTTATTTTAAAATAGTACTTTTGAACTACTTTTTCAACTCCCACAAGCTCAACAAAGCATAGGTAGGGCTTGCTGAATTAATCTAGAAGGTATACCAGACAATGATTTTGAGCCTTTTTTGACCCTTACAAGTGCAAGCTTATAGCATCCAATGGCTAAAAATCTTTGCACTTAATAGGAAAATCTTGGAGCTAATCATGGATAATCAGGCTTAGAACTATCGGCTTTTCCCTAATCCCTACTCCCTACTCCCTGCTCCCTCTCCTTAACACCAGACTTATTCAGCAAACCCTAGGTAAGCAATAATGCTTAACACCCTTCAAGAACTTATAGATAAAGTTGAATCTGTAGAAACTATTGACCCAGAGGAGAGGTTTACTTCTGATGGGGTTGATTGGCAAGACTATAAAGGGTTACTTACTAAACTTGAAAACAACTCCCACTACCGAATTTCCTACTTAGATGGAGTGTTAGAAATCTTGTCGCCTTCATCCAGGCATGAAAAATATAAAACACGCTTTAGTAGTTTGATAGAGTTCTATCTTTTCCAGAAGCGGATAACACATACTCCTACAGGGAGTACGACTCTCAGAAAACGATTTAAACAGGCTGGAGCAGAACCAGATGAAAGTTATTCTATAGGAACTGAGAAAGCTATTCCTGATTTAGCTATAGAAGTAGTTGTGACCAGTGGCAGCATTAATAAACTTGAAGTCTACCGCCGTTTAGGAGTTGTCGAAGTTTGGTTCTGGAAAAATAATCGACTTGAGTTGTACCACCTTCGAGAAGATACACCAGGGGAATTTAAGGAGACTTGCGGATATGAGCAAATTACTGTAAGTGAATTGCTGCCTGAATTGAATATTTCTTTACTGGAAGAGTGTGTTCTTATACCAGACCAAATTAAAGCTCTTGATACTTTCGAGAAAGGTATTTGGTTGTGAATCTCGCCATTAAGACAATTTAGCGATCGCTAAATGCTTTGTGTACCAATTCTTAACCTTGGAAACTGCTTCCTCTGCTACATCTATGCATCGGTTTCCAATATCTAATAGTAGGGCTGGTAATAATTCACCTAAATTCACAAAGTAGCGTATTTGTCAATACTATAATTTTATGGTTTACATCGCTTAACAAAAAACTTGTCCCTCGAAGGCAGTATAAATTTACCTACTGCTCTCAGCAATTTGTTGAAATTGTACGGTAAATCAAGGTATTGAGATTACACGTAGTATTTTTGACACAAAAAACCAACATTATATACCTATAGTTATTTTTCCATTGTCAACTAGATAAGTCAATTCTCACACTAAATGAGAATATTCTCAATAATCTGCCAAATGTAAAGTTAAGATACAAATGAGAGATTACAAATTAAAAACTGATTACTACTAAAAATTGTTTTTGCTTATAGTTTAGCTTGAGCTTGATTATACTCACAGTGTCTTATTGTCACAAGATTAAGATCTTTTTAGTAACATCATGAAATCTCTACAGTCTGTAGACGGTGAACTTCTGCCTAGTCGAAGTACGAAGGAACAGTTCTTAAATGACTCAAGTGTGAGATTGTACCCAACTCGCCAAGTTAAATTCCAACTCCAAACCCCACACCCAGCCCCAAAGAGACTTAGTCACAAACCAAAAGCAGGACGATAATCACTCCAAGGTATTAAAGCCTCCAACTGAGCTGCCAAAGCAATCAAAGTCGCTTCTGCTGCCGGACCTCCCACTAACTGGATACCCACTGGTACACCATTAGCATCAAAACCAGTAGGAAGTGCGATCGCAGGCAAGCCAGCAGCATTAAATGGCGGACAAGGCGCAATCCAAGCAATAATTTTCTGTAGCGTTTCTTGGGGACTCAAAGCAGACCATTCACCTACGGGAATAGTAGGGTGCATATAGGTAGGCAGCACTAAAACATCAAAGCTTTCAAAGAACGCCACAATCCGCCGCGCAATTACTTGCATCTGACCAACCGCTTGCAAGTATTTTCCCGCAGAACCAGATTGCTCAGCAATCGAGCGATTCATTGCTCCCATTGTCTCCGTAGGCAGCCCCGTGGCAGCAACTCCTGATTGCCAAACTGTGACAAAAGGTTCCTCTAAACCACTGAAATCAGGACAAGCTTCTTCGAGAATGTGTCCCATTTCTTGTAAACGCCTTGCTGTTTCTGTAACGCCCTGCTGACAAACTTCTGCCGCTTCACCAAAGGGTGGTACTGCCCTGGAAAAAGCAATTCGTAAATTAGTAGGGATTTGTTTAGTGCGATCGAGAAAAGATATCTCTGGCTCCGGTAACCAATAGGGGTCGCCAGTAATGTATCCTGAGATTACATCCAATAGGGCAGCAGCATCAGCAACAGTGCGAGCTAAGGAACCGCTAGTGGAAATACCATTTTGGCGATCGCCTAAAGGTGCATGAGAAACTCGCCCTCTTGCTGGCTTAATTCCCACCAATCCACAACAGAAAGCTGGTCCCCGAATTGAGCCACCGCCATCTGAGCCATGAGCAATAGGAATCAAGCCAGCTGCCACAGCTGCTGCCGCCCCACCACTAGAACCCCCTGGAGTGTAATTAAGGTTCCAGGGATTGCGAGTTGGAGGAAATCCCAAGGGCTCAGTATAAGGCAAAGCACCTACTTCTGAGGTTGCAGTTTTGCCGAGAATAATCAATCCAGCCTCCTTGATCCGCATCACCACCCCATCATCGTAGGTAGGAATATTTTCCTTCATGACTTTTGTCCCATAGGTTTGGGGCATACCTGTCACAGCATGGAGGTCTTTAATGGCAGTAGGTACGCCAAAAAACGGTGGTAATTCGGCAACATCGTTGGTTTTAGCCAGTTGCTCGGTTTTGGCTTTGGCCTCTGCTAGAGCCATCTGCTCAGCGACAAAGAAATAACTTCCCAACTGTGGATCTAGCCGTCTAATACGCTCTAGGTAAAGCTGTACTAACTCTAAGGGCGATATCTCTCGATTGCGGATCATTCGCGCTTGTTCTAGGGCTGGGGTAAATGCTATGTCAACTGGATTCATAAGATTAGTTAGGTACCTACACTTATGTTGGAGTAAGTACTAGGTTTCTAGCTGTGCTAGAATTCGGTGAACTTCCTTCCAAGAATCTAACCTAATCCGTAGACCTCTTGCAAAAGTCAATTGACCCGATACCTAAGGAACAGGGAATAGGGAACAGGGAATAGCAGTCTGTCAAAGGGTTTGCTGGATTTAGAAATGTCCTAACCTAAATGCGTAGTGCTATACTAATCGATATTGTTGTTTGGCTTGAGTAATTTAATTTCTCCTTGCAAGATTTAGAGTTCCTCTTGCTGTTGTTTAACAACCTTGGTTAAAACTGCTATAACATCCATAGTCTTAACCGCCTTGTGTTCGTCAGTACTTATCTACTCCGGCAAGAAGACCCTCGCTTTTAGCGATGGGATGAATTGCCAGTCAGTGTTTTAGGAACCGCCTTAGCGTTCCATAAGAATAAGTGTATAATAGAGCATAAGGAGGTGATACAAGTGTTTAATCTGACCTACGAATTTAAGCTTAAGCCAACCAAAGCACAGGTAGATCAGTTCAACGATTGGAGTAGAGGAGACAGCGATATTTTGTAATTCTAAAAACTCAAGCAGGGCGTTGCATTAAAACAGCCATCCCTTTGAGCAGCTTGCGTTGCCAAGTAAAGGGCAATGAATGGGTAAAGGATTCAATACCATCTACCAAACTGCGCGGCATAATTTTTAGTAAGTTTTCGGTTTTAATATGTCCAGCGGTTAAGGAGTTGGTAAATAAACAAAATTCAACAATGGATAACCCTGCTTGTTTAACTAAAGGAAGTACTTCATCTGTATGGAGTAAAAAGATGTGTCCATCAGAGTTGGGTTTAAATTGCAGTTCTTCAAATTTTGAAGGATCGGGACATTCTGAGAATTTAGGTAAGTTGTGACGAATGTATTCCCCATTGGGAGTTGTCATTACAATATATCCTCCCGGTTTTACTAATTTAGCAATTTTATTCAGAAATTCATCGGGATGTGCAACGTGTTCAATAATTTCTGTGATAACAACAACATCAAAGTAAGAACCAAATTCTAGTTCAAAACAATTGCCCGGTGCAAAATGAATTGTGCCTTTTTCATACTTGAGTTTGACATAATCGATTAATTCTTCCCGCAAGTCGTTCCAGGTAACTTCATAACCTAATTCGGCAAGGAGTAAACTATAATTACCTTGAGCTGCAGCGACATCAAGAATCTTTGCTCCTGGTTGTGCAACTTTTTGAATTAAGTTAATGACGATTTGGCGACGATTTTCATAGGCATAGGTAAGTCCTAAAAATTTTCTCTTGCCGTAAATTTCCATTAAGTCGTAGTAGTGGACTTCTTTCCAGCTTTCTGGACAATTTTCTAGTAATTCTACTTTTTTCATAGCTGACTGATGTTTAATAGGGTCAATCTAAACTAGGACTTACGCATCGCAAATAAGCACTATAACAGATTTGGGTTTTCAGCCATTTATAGCGCCTAACGCAGCCAAGCTAGCGAGCGAATTAAGGTTAGGGTGAGCAGGTGAAACGACCTAATTATCTGATATAGATTATAGTGAATTTGTACAGTGGATAACTCCTAAATTAATCAAACTTTATACAATTAAAAGTTACATCAATATAGCCAGCATCATGGAAGAATAGGTATTGAAGCCATTTTCTGTTCCCTGTTAAGTTGATTGTTGATTATTCATTATGGAAACGATATAAAGTAGCCATGAACCATAAACCATGAACCATGAACCATGAACTGTCTTTGTCAATTGCTTCTTGCTTGTGACACCCTAGAGTAATGGTCGTCTATAGGCGAAGTCAGATGCAAGACTCCCAAGATTACTACAAAATTTTACAAGTCTCCAGAGAAGCCTCCATTGAAGAGATTAAAGAAGCATATCGGCGTCTTGTGCGTCAGTATCACCCTGACTTGCATCCAGGGAATCGGCTCTTAGAAGAGAGATTTAAAGAAATTTGCGCAGCTTACAAGGTACTCTCTGACTCAGTTGCACGCCACGAGTATGATCAAGGATGGAAACACAAACAGAGTAAATTTAGAAAGGCAAAGACTAGCCCTCAGGAATTTTATGCTCGGGGGATTGCTAAAGCCTTAGAAAAAAATTATCAGAGTGCTGTTAAGGATTACACTAAAGCGATCGAACTTAATCCTAGCTTTCTGGAAGCTTACATCGAACGGGGAGCATCGCGCTACAAACTCGGAGATGCTCGTGGGGCGCTGCAAGATTGTAATCAGGCTCTAGAAATTGATCCCAACTCAACTCAAGCCTACTACTATCTGGGTAGGGCACGTTACAGACTCGGGTACACTGCCTCAGCAATTAAAGCTTATACCCAGGCAATTCGGCTTAAACCCGATCATGCTCAAGCTTACTACTACCGGGGTGTAGCTAACAATGATTTGAGAGAACTTGCTTTTGCTGTCGAGGATTGGCAACAAGCGGCAGTGCTTTTTAGTGAACAAGGGGATAAAACTGGCTACCAGTTAGTAAATGGTACCCTGAAAACCTTAAATAAGACTCCAGGAAAACCGAGTAAATCTTCTGGGCAAAACCCAATAACTGCTGCCAAGACTTTGCTAGGGGATGTCTTAAGAGTTGTCAGTTTGTTTGCAGTTAATCCAGTTGGGGGATTGTTGCCAGGTTTTAACTATCTTGAGAAGCCAAGGGCAGCAGCAGTAGGGATAGCATTTGCCCTGATTTTCGATTTTTGCTTTATTGTCGGGAGTTACGCGGGTTGGCAAGATTTTTTTGAGGTTTCAATTTGGAAACTGATGCTCGTTGGTTTAGTACCATTTGTGACTCTAAGCCTTCTCAGTGCGATCGCACGTTTAATCTATCGTAGTTCCGGTAGTTTTGTCGGCGATATGTTTCTGGCTGGCACTTTCCTGTTGCCGATGAGTTTTCTGGCATTAGCTAGTGGTATCTCTCTGACTTTGGGCAGCCAAAGTATGATTGTACTTACTGTATTTGCCAGCTGCTATGGGATTTTTACCCTTTATAGTGGCTTTACTAATATTGCCAATCTCTCGGAAGCGCGGGCAGCGTTGGTGGTGCCAGTGATGTTACTGCTGAGTGGTTGGTTATTTTATTGGGCTTTTAGTGTAATAATTTTGTAGTAAATAGCTCATAGTTCATTGGATTGATATGCCGCAATTGTGGAATAGTATAGCAACAGACAAGTCGGTTAGGACATCCTATTTTGATTCAAAGGGAACAGGGAACAGGGAACAGGGAACAGGGAACAGAGAACAACAGGTAACAAGGAAATGTTCTAACAGCTGTGGCGACTGCTATATCTCAATCAACAATCAACTATGAACAGTCAATGGTTAATGATTAATGATTTATAGCAGTCGCTGGACAAGATTCATTATTGTAATCCTATTGCTGATTTTATTGTTAGAGTTTCATAATTCTGACAATAGGTTAATGTCTGCTAGTAGCAGTTCTAATCAGTCTGTCTTATCAAATTCATTTTTTACTACAGCTAAGATTTTGGTTACATCTCAACTTCCCTATGAAGCTAGGCTGATTGATATTGGCTCAGTTAATCCTAATATTATCCTCGATATTCGCTATGCTACGGAAAATAATTTTCTGCACAGAAAACTGTACCCGATGGCGCGATGCCTGTTGAGGGGGGCAGCTGCCAAAAGACTCTCACAAGTTCAAGATTATTTAGAAACAAAAGGACTAGGATTAAAAGTTTTTGACTGCTATAGACCATTATCAGTGCAGAGGCTGATGTGGGAAGTATTACCAGATCCTCGCTATGTGGCAAATCCGGAAAGAGGCTCTCGACACAATCGCGGCGCAGCAGTTGATCTAACTCTTGTCGATAGCAATGGCAAAGAATTAGAGATGCCAACTGACTATGATGATTTTACCAAACAAGCTCATAGAGATTATAACGGTGCCAGTGCTGAGGCGATGAGAAATCGCCAGTTGCTTGAGGAGGCGATGCAACAATACGGGTTCATACCACTATCAACAGAATGGTGGCATTTTGATGACCCAGATTGGAATAAGTTCTCGATTTTGGATTTATCCTTTGAGAAAATTCCTTTTAAGTAATAAGTAATAAGTAATAAGTTGGGATTTACGCAAAACCTCCACTCAGAATGAAAGGTAAATAATTATGCATACCTAGTTATATTAAATTAATTTAATTCAATGCTTTCAGTTAAGCTGGATACACTTTGAGGAATGCTGACAGGCATATCTTCATCAAACAGATTTTCCGTTTCTTGTCCAGAGGGATCACTCAATATTTCTCGGATGAGAGGGTTATTAATTGCTAGTTGTTTCTGCTTGATAAACTTAAAAATCTGCTCTTCATTCAATTTATAATTTTCACGGTTTTTATGAACAAACGAAATAGCTAAAAGAGGTTTAATATCTTGACTTTGCAAAAGTACCCACTCTCCACCTTGCTCTTTTAAAAGCTTGCTCACACGCTCTCTCGCTAAAATAGCTGTAGAGCGGATTGGTTTTGAGCGAATTAGGCAACCACGAGTTAGGTCAAACTTGTCATAATTAATTAGTCGCTGTAGGGCAGCTGCGATATCAATTCCACCGGATTTCTGAAGTACTGCCACTCCAATCTTGACTTCTTTCCCTTCTTCTGTACCAATCACTTTAAAGTCTATGTAAACTTTGTATTGTTTTTTGATATCAATTTTAGCAATCGCCTCAATTTTTACTTGCTCTAGCGTCTCACCAACTAAGGTATTAAAACTTAACCAAAGAGCATCGGCAATTTCATCTTGATCTTCTAACAAAGATTCCATCGCAGCATCGACATTAACTAGCTCATTCTCGAAGGCAGATTTAACATAACTATGCTCATCCGGCTCAAAGTTTTCTGCACACCAATCTAAAACTATTCTGACAGTAGGTTGCTGTTTTCCAAGTTCCCTGAGTTGATTTTCATCGAATGGGTAGAGAGGATAAGGTGGAGTTTGTTGATTTTCCTGATAAAATTCTTGTAGCCATTGAGAAACTACTGCGACCACATCATTAGAGT
The DNA here is from genome assembly GCA_010692645.1 of Symploca sp. SIO2E9. Classification (GTDB taxonomy): domain Bacteria; phylum Cyanobacteriota; class Cyanobacteriia; order Cyanobacteriales; family Coleofasciculaceae; genus SIO3C6. The sequence goes on along the minus strand of JAAHGS010000009.1, from coordinate 117,365 downwards.
TGAGATAGTTTAAGTTTATAGGTTTTCTATCAACTCTTTCACTTACTAGCCGATCAACTACTGCCTGAGCTTGTGGTAAAGACAGAACTTGGTCTTTCCAAGTTTCAGGATACATTGCCAGCAGTAAAACACCGCCTTCCAGATTGTTATATAAATCCTTGGCTAAACTAGCAATAACTTGGGCTGCGCTCAAGCCGTTTTCATCAACTGCTGCCCTGTCCAATTCATCAAAGCAAATTACCGGAGTTTTATAATCACTAGCGAGATATATAATTTGTCTAACAGCGTTTAATGATTCAGATTCTTGATCTTCTCTATTGTGGTTAGGCAACCCCATTTCTTCAGATTGTTTTACAGTTAAATCATAACCAGAAAGCCAATGAGTTGCATACATTTTATGAGCTTCAGAAAATGTCCATAAAATAGCTTTCAAGATATAAGGATTGTCAATATCTGACTTAACTGTAAGCACCATGGTAGTCAACTTATCGACAGTTTGATTTGAGTATTTTTTCCACCAAGAAGGGAATTTATCAATGTACTGTTTTGCTGTGTAGTTCCAGTTATTAGCAGTGTTGATCAGAGCGGCTGCTAGTTCTTGCCACTGCATTGCTCCTTGACTACCAAAAGCTCTAAGGCTAGAAACTATACTTTGGAGCAATTGAGTATTAATCTGACTCAAGTTATCATACTTACTCATATAGACAAATAAACCATCACCATCTGCTTGTAAACGGTGGCGAATCCGACTGATAATATGGCTTTTTCCTAATCCTTTGTCAGCTGTAATCGTAATACCGACAGTTTGACGTTCACCCCTACGCACTTGTGCCGCTGCTTCCAAAACTGCATTAGAGGCATGGGCATTAATTGAGGCGGCGTCAGGAAAACTATTGCCCCATATTTGTAGGGGTCTGACAACAGTATTTCCAGCAAAGGGATTCTTACTTCTAATTAGGTCTTCAATTGTAGATATAGAATTTGTCATAATTGTGTGAGATGAACGACCATAAAAAAAGGCTATTAAAAATTATCGCAAAAATATTTATATTTAGGCATCAGCAAAACGTAGATAGTAGCCATTATTCCTACCCATGAATCGCAGCCGCCCATAATTGTGCAATAATTTTAGCTTGTTGTCTAGCACTCAGGTGAAGTAACTGAAGCTGAGACAATAAGCTTTAAGTGTCGCTTTCTAAGTAAACTAAAGGGGAAGTGTAAGCCTGTTCAGGAAAATCTACAATGTTTGCTGGAAGAAGACCTACTAATCTTGGTATTCAGTCGTCAGGGCAATTAGCCCCCTGCCCTAGCTCTCCCAACTGCGTTAACAGCAAAGCCCAAGATGCCCAGCATGCGATTGAGCCTCTCAATTATAAATCAACATCCAAAGAAGCTATGGCTAACCTCAAAAAAGTGATAGAGAATATGGAGGGAGCGAAAATTATTGAGGAAACGGATAATTATCTCTACGCAGAATACAAGAGTAAGTTGATGGGGTTTGTCGATGATGTCGAATTTTTACTCGACACCAGCACTAATACAATCCAAGTTCGCTCCGCCTCACGCCTCGGAAAGTCAGACTTGGGAGCTAATCGCCAACGCATCGAAGCTATCAGAGCCAAGTTGAGTGGGTTGAGTTAATTAATATTTATCAACCAGGTACATAGATAGGCACAAAAAAAAGAAGGCATGTCAACAAATTTTAAGAGAATAAAAACCATTCCCTTCTGTCTTGCTTAAACAACAAATATTAATCTACACCGATCGTGAGAGTAGTTGCCCTAAACGCAACAGTTTTCATCAATTGTTCTTAAAGCAACAAAAGAGACTAACTTCGGTAATGGTAAACAATCTGGAATTTGCTTAAAGTCTTAAGTTTATGATATAAAGCATTGTATTCTCAAATCGATAGTAGAGCGATTGATCAAGGTTTACAGTGGACTACTCAACGACAACCGCCAAAACCCGTGATTACTACAACAGCCATGATATGAAGAGTTTTCATACTCTTATTTATGGTGAAAATATTCATATTGGTCTTTACAGGAATGGCAATGAATCTATTCCTGAAGCTAACCTTGAAATGCTTGAGATGATTAGTTCATTACTAACCCTGAATCCTTCAAATTTAATTCTAGACATTGGTTCCGGATATGGAGGAACAGCTCGCTATCTGAACAAAAAAATTAATTGTCGGGTTGACTGCCTAAACTTAAGCGAAGCACAAAATGAGCTTAATCGTGAGTTGAATCGAAAACAGGGGCTTGCTCCCTTCATTGAAGTGATTGACGGCAGCTTTGAAGCAATTCCCACTCCTAGCGAAATCTACGATGTCGTTTGGTCTCAAGATGCCTTGCTATACAGTAGCGATCGCACCAAGGTTTTTCAGGAGGTGTCAAGAGTTCTCAAAAAGAAAGGACAATTTATTTTTACAGATGTAATGCAGAGTGATGACTGTACAGCAGAAGTAATTAAGCCAATTCTAGCAAACGTTAGCATCAAGTCATTAGCTTCTATTAAGTATTATCGGGAGCTGGCTAAAAATTTTGGTTTTGAGGAGATCCAAGTCATTGAAATGCCCGAGCAAGTTATAAATCAATATCAAAAAACCTTAGAAGCAATTGAACAAAAATATGAGGAATTATCTAAATCCTGTGGACTAGAATTTCTTAAATATCAAAAAATCAGATTAAACAATTGGATTAAGACTGGAAAACAAGGATATCTTAATTGGGGAATCCTACATTTTCGCAAATTTTAGTCTTCCCTACTAATCCATGAAATCTTAATACATGTGTGGGACGCACGACCTGTCTAAAAAAGCTCAGCCAATGTCGTCAAAGACGAGTCGCTGAGAAGCCTACACTTCTCTTCGAGTAAGTGTAGGTACGTCACAGAGACAGCGATTAAGCCAAAAAAAAGTTTCGATTTCAATGTTAGCCCCTTGACTCAAACTATTGAAGCCTTAAAAAATTCTCCAAAGCCTTAACCATCAACGGTGGCCAACGACGGATATTTTTCAACCAGTCTAAATCCTCGTAACGTCGATCCAAACCAACAACAGCAACCCAATTACTTTCAGCCTCGCCCTTTTTCCCCTCAGCCCACAACGCTGCCGTTATGGCTGCTCGCACATCCGGAAATTGTGGGTATTTACGAATGAGATTGCGTAGGGTACGAATTGCTTCTGATTTCTGACCAACTTGATAAAGAGCCAGGGCATAGTTAGCACGAGCAAAGGCAAAATTAGGTTCCAACTCAGCTGCCTTCAGATAATTAGCGATCGCCTCTTGCCACAGCCCTAATCCTGCTTGAGCATTGCCCAAGTTATTATATGCGACCGCCTCATTGGGTTCAAGTTCTAGCACCCGCTGATAATCAGCAATTGCCTCCTGCCAGCGCCCTTGCCCCTCATAAGCTACACCGCGATTGAGATAGGGATCAATTGCTTCTGGAGCCAACTCAATTGATTTATTATAATCAGCGATCGCTGCTTCTAACTTATTCTGACTTACCCTCACATTACCCCGATTACCCCAGCCCACTGGACTATTTGGCAACAATTCAATTAACTCAGTCCAATAGCCTTCTGCAGCAGAAAAGTCGCCCGTTTCCTTAGCTGTAAAAGCTTTTTGTCTTAATTTATTAACCTTCTCAATCTGAACCTTCGTCAACTCAGGCATCTCAACCTGCGCCCATACTGGTTCAGTTGAACAAAAGACCAGTAGGGAACACAATAATATCAAAATTGAGCGAATCATCATCATTTCAAGATCAAAACCAATTATATCGATTACCTAAAAAAAATACTACAAATGTTTTTTAAGTAATAAATTTCAAGTAAAAAGTAAAATTATTCTTGTTGTCACTTATTACTTATTACTTATTACTTATTACTTAAAGACTGTAGCATTCTGTTTTATATTTGAAATTACTCAAAATCCAAATGCTTGCGTGCAGCTGGGGTTACCATACGACCACGGGGCGTCCGGTGCAGATAGCCAATTTGCAAAAGATATGGCTCATATACTTCCTCAATAGTTTGCTTATCTTCTCCCGTCGCTGCAGCTACGGCCTCCAAACCCACTGGACCGCCACCAAATTGTTCAATCATCACACTTAGAACCAATCGGTCTGTCCAATCTAAACCACTAGGGTCTACATTAAACACTTCCAATGCTAGGGCTGCAACCTCCTGATTAATCGGTTCGAGTTCCTTGACTTGAGCATAATCCCGCACCCGCCTCAGTAAGCGATTGGCAATCCGAGGCGTGCCCCGAGAACGACGGGCAATTTCATCAGCACCATCTAAAGTTACCTGCACCTTAAGAACTTCAGCTGTCCTTTGCACAATTAAACTTAGTTCATCTACCTCATAGAAGCGTAAACGTTGAATCATACCAAAACGATCGCGCAGTGGCGATGTTAAAGAGCCAACTCGCGTCGTTGCCCCCACTAAGGTAAACTGGGGCAAAGGGATACTACGTGTTTTAGCCGTCTGACCCTTGCCAATAGTAATATCTAATCTATAATCCTCCATTGCCGGATACAGTAGTTCCTCTGTCATCCGCGATAGGCGATGGATTTCGTCAATAAATAAGATATCCCCTGGTTTAAGATTTACTAAAAGACCGACAATGTCTCGCGGACGTTCTAGAGCTGGTGCAGCTGTGATTTTGCAGTTGACGCCCATCTCTGTAGCCAAAATCAAAGACATTGTCGTTTTCCCCAATCCTGGCGGACCATACAACAAGAGATGATCTAATGCTTCCTCTCTAGCTCTTGCCGCAGCAATAGCAATTTCTAAAACACCCTTCAATTCTTTTTGCCCGATGTAGTCAGCTAACCTCTGGGGGCGGATGCCTTCTTCCTGATTGCCAGTTTCCTCCGCAGTAGCTGTTGCCAGCAAGAGTTCTTCCCCTTTAGACTTAGTCTGTTTGCCAGCACGACGCCCACTTTTTTTCTTGCGGGGTTGGGGTGGTGGGTCTTGATCTTGAAACTGTTGTCTGAAGGAAGTTATCGCCATAATTAGAGACTGGAATAGAGGAAGCTGTTTTTAAACCAATAACTTAAGCTTATGCTCGCTAAACGAATCTTACCTTGCCTAGATGTCAAAGCTGGGCGCGTTGTCAAAGGTGTCAATTTTGTTAATCTTCAAGATGCTGGGGATCCAGTGGAATTGGCACAAGCTTATAATGATGCAGGTGCTGATGAACTGGTGTTCTTAGATATTACTGCCACCCATGAAGACCGAAACATCATCATTGATGTTGTCTATCGCACAGCTGAACAAGTATTTATACCTTTAACTGTAGGGGGTGGGATCCAGTCCTTAGAAAATATTAAATTATTATTAAGAGCAGGGGCTGATAAAGTCAGTATTAATTCCGCTGCTGTAAGAAATCCCGACTTTGTCAATCAGGCTAGTGAGCGCTTCGGCAATCAATGCATCGTCGTTGCCATTGATGCCCGACGACGCCAAGATACAACTAATCCTGGTTGGGATGTATACGTACGTGGTGGAAGGGAAAACACTGGTAAAGATGCCATTGCCTGGGCAAAAGAAGTGGCATCTCGTGGTGCTGGTGAACTCCTAATCACTAGTATGGATGCGGATGGAACCCAGGCAGGGTATGACTTGGAACTGACACGCACTATTGCCGAGATGGTTGAGATTCCGGTGATTGCTTCCGGCGGTGCTGGTAATAGTGCTCATATTCATCAGGCTCTGACTGAGGGAAAAGCTGAAGCTGCACTTCTGGCTTCCCTCCTACACTACGGACAACTTACTGTCTCAGAAATTAAAACTTACTTAACTCAACAGCAAGTACCTGTGCGACTACTACAGTAATTGTTTCGTTACCATGCACAGAATCACTAGCTTTAGGCGATCGAAAACACAAATTTTGAAGGTGTTGAACAATCTAGACAGCTGCTAGAATGGACGGACTGTTACGATTCGTAAACTGTGTTAATTGCGATTCTCATATTTGATGTCCTGCTAGTGGCTTGGTCGCTACACCTAATGCAGGAAGCTTTCGACACCCGAGAATTCTCTCTGATGTTGGCTGGAACATTGGTGGCAATGTCAGCGGCAGCGATGCTCGTGGTTTATTTTATTATGGGCAGCTATTTTGGCTATCTTACTCAAATGGCTCAATCACCTAGCTATTTATATTAATTTAGCTGAGTTAGTCAAACTTACGACTTGACAAAATTTAGCTGCCAAGACAAGATAGTATACGCTGCGCGGGGTTATAGCTCAGTTGGTAGAGCACCTCAATGGCATTGAGGGGGTCAGCGGTTCGAATCCGCTTAGCTCCATAGTGAGATCATCCTACACTGAATCAAAGATTACAGTGTAAGACTCCCAATTGCACTCTGCAAGTGCGTTTTCCAATAAGGGGTGAGCGAAAAAAAGAGTGGGGGAACGATTAAGCAGACGCTCCAGACGCGGAGAGGGGTAGAGGGGGAGACAGGTCGAGGGGGAGACGCGGAGAGGGGGAGACGCGGAGAGGGGGAGACGCGGAGGGGGGGAGAAGCGCAATAGCAAACTCTATGATGGGGAGACCTCTTTTGCCCTTAAAAGGCAAAACCATACCTGTGGATTTTGTCGATTAAAAATGCTCAGTGATGAAAAAGTCCATCTACACCATGTGGATGGAAACCAAAACAACTGGAAGAAGAACAACCTTCTAGCTGTTCATCGGAGCTGCCACCAACTACACCACAGGGGCAAAAGCTACGGCTAAGAATGTCGGGAGCTGGGTGCGGTGAAAATCGCACGCCCAGATCTAACTGAGAGGTGCGGAGGATAATACCTCCCATCGACTCAACCAAGAGCCAGATTTCGATAATAGTTGTCTACCGCAAGAGTTGCGCTATGTCACAGTTCATGCAAGTTATGCGTAAGTTAATCTGCATGTGATTGGGCAACTGGTGTTTCTCTGTTTCCCCTCTATCTCTCCCCACCTTATAGAAGGATGGGAATTCCCGCGACTCGTTGAAAAAATACCAGGCTCTAAGAAAAAATGGCTCTTCGATAAAAGGGGGTAAAACGCAGCCTAAACTGCACTTTACCCCCTATCGATAATGAACCGAATTAATAATAAAGAAAAGTTGGGGAGAGGCAGTAATGAAAAAAAGAAAAATGAGAGAGAAAGCAAATATATAGCTTTCTCTTGTAATTAAAAGAATAAAGTCCTATACAGCGTTTTATAAGCTAGTGAGGTAAAGTAACAGAAATGAGTAAAGCAGATTTATTCATCAAAATAGTACCATCCGTACCTCATCAGCGTGAAAAAGGCTGTAGACTTTACAAATCCACCCTAAAAAGTGAAACTATCTGTTATTAATCCCATCCAGTCTCCATCTTCAGTTTGCCCCAAAACATAATGTAGTGTAAAATTCTCACCACCACAATTGAAGTCAAGATTATAAACTCTTGAATTTAGTAATGGCGATTGGAAAAAATCTCTAATTTGAAATTCTTTTTGAGTGTCTTCATCTTCAAGTTCTTCTTCGTCTTTACTATCAAGACGCAAGAATCGCTCCAGTTCATAGATATCCAGAAAATCAGCATCATCTAATAACTTTTCCATGAGTAAGTTGCGACTAGAAGTAACAACAATTTTCCATAGTTTCTGTAGTCTCCAGTATTGACTTTGATGCTCAATTTGACTGGTAATAGATTCAATTTGCTCAACCAGTGCTGCACTACTTGCTGATATAGAGGTCATGTCAGGAATAATAAATTGTGATGATGAACAGGTTCCATTACACTGTCTAGGAACTAATCCAATCCATTCTCCCTCCGCAACAGAACCGATAATCACAGGAATTTCCGGAATTTGGCGATTATAATCTTCTATTGGATCTTCTATTGGTAAATCTCCATTGAACAAATCTTCTGGTAGTTCAGGAAGGCCATAACCATAGATTGTCAAGTGCGATAAATTAGCTTGCAACAACTCAATCAGATTTTGGTAATGTTCACTTACAGTTTGAGATTGAGATTGGCTAATTTTATTGAGAAAATCACTAGGCTCAAAGGGAGTAAGAGCCTTATTATCAACCAGGAAGTTTTCCCATGAGAATTCACCTTTTTCCTCAATCTCCCAGGTAGTAATTACATAAGGTTCATCACCAACCAAACTGTAATATAAGCCGTCTGTCAAACCTTCTAAGTTGGCGACAATCTGCTCAGTTTGTGGTTTCATAACTAAGGAATTATAAACTGCAATTTTATAGTTATAATGACAACGGCTAAATGTCAAGGCTCTCCAGAGATCTTGGTGGAAACTGTAGATCAGACTACAAATTATCTTTGGTGGGTTACGGCGCTCATAGGAAAACAATACTAGAATTCACAAATTATGACCCCAGCCTAACCCACCCTACAATATATAAAATTTTATTATCACCACATGTACGGGAGAGCAAATTTTTGAGCAAAGCCCCTTCCTTATAGGTGCGTGTCCTTGAAAGTCTCTGGCACCTTTACCCCAAGGGTAACTGCTCTGGCTACCATAAACAGAGATAGCGCCAGCCACAATAGATGACTACTCCGAAACTGCCACGCAACCACAGCCATGGGTGCAAATCCGAACACAAAAGCACTCACCATTGACTTGCGGAGAATAGAACCCTCTGTTAAACCGAGGAAATAGCCATCTAGCATGAAAGCCACTGAGCCGAATCCCAGTATTGGCAGCAGCCACAGCACATAATTATCAATTTGGTCAACCACATTTGAGTGGTTAGTTAACAATCCAAACAGTGGGTTGGTAAATAAAACAAACACAAGAGCGAAAATTATTCCTAAGCTAAGGCTTATTCCCCCCGAAAGCCTTGCCAAGGGTGCTAATTCCTGATTTGCTCCTTGACCTTGAAAACTTCCTGCTAAGCTTTCTGTAGCAAAGGCAAGTCCATCAATAAAGTGAGATGCCAAAGCAACTACCTGCATCAGTAAAGTGTTCGTGGCTAGCATCAGAGTTCCTAAAGCCGAACTCAGATTAATAAATAAAGCGGAGGTAGAGACAAGGGCAAAAGTGCGTACTAAAATATCTCTATTCAGGAGAAAGGTGGCTTGAAGAGCATTACGGTCTAGAACTTTACCTGCGATCGCTTGTAGTTGCATCCAAGAAATTTCAGAGCAAATCAGACTTATTCCCACCACCAACATCAGGTACTGACTCAGGGCTGTAGCTAAACCTGCACCTGCACTTTCCCAACCAAAACGTACAATAAATAAGTAATTAAGCAACACATTCGAGCAGTTACTGACAGCTGATACCAGTAAAACCCTGTTCCCTTGTTCTCGCCCTAGAAACCAGCCGATAAATACGAAGTTTAGTAAAGTTGCTGGTGCGCCCCAAACCATCATCTGGTAATAAATTCGCCCAGAAGATTTAACTTCAGAGGTAGCACTAAGCATCGCAAAACCTAAGTCTCGTAAAGGCTGCTGTAAGATTACAATGATCATACCTATACTCAGAGCAATTAAACCATTGCGCAATAGAGTCAGAAGTACACCCTCAAAATCGCAACGCCCAGCCGCTTGGGCGGTTGTGCCAGTAGTACCCATGCGCAAGAAGCCAAAACTCCAGTAGATATAATTGAACAGGACAGTAGCTAAAGCAACTCCCGCTAAGTGGCGAATCTCTGTTAGGTGTCCCAAAAAGGCGACATCAAATAAACTCGCCATCGGAACCATGAGATTGGAAACAATATTGACTAAGGCAAGGCGCAAGAAGCGCAGCTGAAAACTATTGCTCTCAAGTTTCAACATTTCTAGCTAAGTATCAAAAAAATCCCCCCCACACTTTTTTTCGCTCACCCTCTGTAGTGTTGCCATGCCTGCCAGAAAACGGAGAGTGAGAGTACAACCAGTAGTGTGCAAAATGCTAAACTCACAACTCGATCAGGTAACTTTGGCAAGAAGCGTGTACTTATTTGTGCCCCTAATAAGCCGCCAAACCCCAGCATCAAACCCTGATCCCATAAAAGATTGCCCTGTAAGGCGTGTCCTAAACAAGCTGAAATCGCAGTAATCACAATCACGCCCAAACTAGTTTGAATTGCCCTTTTAATTGTTTCCCCCAAGAGTAAAATTTGCAAGGGAACCATAACGGCACCGCCACCTACACCAAAAAAACCTGCTAGCATACCTGCCGCAGTGCCAGTGGCAATTCTCGCCATCAAGGTTTGCAAGACTGAATTTTCAGGAAATCTCCTGTCTGCTTGCCCTTGAAGAGATTCTTGTTTCTCCCCAGAGGTTATAAGTTTTCGTAGTTGGAGTAAGTAAATATTGAATAGTAGCATGATTCCAAATGCTACTTCTAGCCAGTGTTGAGGAAATTTCCCCGTCAGATAAGCCCCAATCGGGGCAGCAACTAGAGCAGGAATTCCCAATCCCATCACTCGCTCAACACTAAAAAGACCCATCCGCCAATTCTGCAAACTGCCAGAAGTTGCGGTAATTACGATTGCCAGCAGGCTGATAGCAACGGCTTGAGAATACTCATATCCTAAAGCTATTAACAATGGCACCAGAACCGTGCCCCCACCAATGCCCAGAAATCCTGCCAGAATTCCCGCAAATAAGCCAGCACTGGCAAAAATCAACAATTCAGTAGGTGTCATAACTCGATTGCCTTGGGCAAGATGCACTTAGGTAGCATACCGTGAACTCCTTTATGAGGAAGATTAACAACCTGAGTAATATGAAAATTGACCGCTAGAGAACATAGAACATAGGCTTCTTCTGAACTCAATCCGGCAAAGCGTTCTAGAAAAACAATCATTTGGTCGAGAGCCAACTCAAATGCCTGATCAAGAGTTTCTCCAAATCCCATAGTGATCAGATCAGTTGTAGTTTCAGCAATGGGATAAGTAAATTTTAAATTTTTGCGGAGATGAACTTGGATGGTGCCGTTCATCGAAGTCTCAATTGCTGTAACATTAATTTCACCATCTCCTTGGGCAGAATGACCGTCCCCCACAGACAATAAGCCGCCAGGGACAAAAACTGGCAAGAAAATTCTTGAGCCTGCTTGCAATTCTCGATTGTCTATATTGCCGCCGTAGTTACCGGGAGGAACTGAGGAACGGTTAGTTTCTGTAGTGGCAACACCAATAATACCGAAGAATGGTCTTAGGGGAATCTGGATACCACTATCTTTAGGAAATTCAGCAACCCCTTTGTCCAAATCCAAAGGGAGAAAGCGAACTCTAGATTCTGTAAACTTTTGAGGTAAAGCTCCCCATCCTGGGCGGATAGCATTGAAGCCTACTGGCAAACTGGGCGAAATCGATTCTAGCTTAACTTCCAGAACATCACCGGGTTCAGCATTTGTGACATAAATTGGTCCGGTTAGCAAGTGTGGCCCTAATCCAACTTTGCGCTCTTGAGATAAATGCTGACAAATGCTAATAAATTCCGGCGTCAGAAAATCTGGAGGCGCTTGCTTATAGAGATAAAAGCCAGTGTAGGTTTCAATTTCGATGCTGTCACCAGAATTGATAGTTAAAGCGGGTGATAACTTATGAGAAAAACCCCCTAGATGAACAGTTTGACAGCTAGCTTTGAGAATATGATCAGTCATTTAGCACCCTGTTCAAGTAATACCAAGTTACTCTCTAAAAGATAACTCTCCTCTCCCCGAGCCATCCCCTTTGGTGCAGCTTAATCCTGCAAGAACTCAAACACCAAACAAACATGATTATATACATCAGTCTTGAATACTTAAGACATGAGTCAGGTGCTACACCAATTCCAGTTTTTAACCTGACAAGTTTGGAAAGGTTAATTAAAGGAGGATCTTTTCGATGTTACTTCGGTTTACTGACTTCGTCTTTGTCGTAATCACAAGTTTTGTATACTTTTGTTTACAGACAATAAAATTGCCTGCGCCTTGAACAAGAAATCCACAAAATTACAACTACTCTCAATTACAATTTTCTGTAGCTTGAAAACAGTTACTTGCTGCACTAGCTGATAGGAGAAAGTTGAGAGATAACCGAATCTTTTTGCCCAGCTGCCCAATTAGTGAAACGTTTGGCTAGGGGTGGTACTAGTAACATCGGTTTTGTAAATCCAGAAAAAACATAGGCACCCTCATAATTACCTAGTTTTCCAACTACAGGCAGACCATTATTACTGAAAGCTACCAGGCAATCATGCCAAGTTCCTGGTAGCTTCTCCAAGACAGGTAAAACTTTGCCAACTTCAGTGCGAATTGCCGCTTCACTTGGCTCTGGTGCTACCCTAACCTGGGGATCAGTTAGTACACGGCTGATTTGACCGATCCTTAAACTACCATCCAGAAACTGAATTGCACCAGCATCTAGGATCGGCGGCACTAGTTCATGACCAGGTTGATCCCATAAATACTCTAGTTCAGCAGTGCTGGCTTCGGCTTCGAGTTGAAATCGATTTGTCTGTGCTGGCATCACAATTGTCTGTAGCTTAAAGTCAACTGGTGGGATTTCAATCATTTCTGCGCGAGTGAAATACAAGCGCACATTAATGCCAGTTGCCTTGAGTAAGGCGCGGCTGATTCCACCTGCACAGACAACCGTGTTGGCAGCAAAATAAGTTGACTCCTTGGTTGTCACTCCCTGGATTTGATCACCAACGCGAAGCAATTTTAATACTGAAGCAATTTGAATTTCACCTCCAGCGCGGCGGAAAGCATTCCTATAACCCAGAGTGGTTTTGCCTGGATGGATATGTCCGTTACGGGTAATTAAGGCACCAGATATGGCCTCTCGATTCAGCATTGGTTCTATTTCACTAGCCTGCTGTGTGCTAATCAGCTTTATGGGAATTGTAAAGTGGCTGTATTCAGCTAACACCGACTTCGGGTCACACTTAGGATCAATTGTCATCAGTAAATCTAATTCCCTCAACTGAGTGTCAGCTTCCAATTCTTCCGATAAACTGCGATGAATTTCCATTCCTTCTTGAGAAAGTAACCTGATCAATTCTGAGGTACTTGACCAATAACCAAGGGCACCATAGCTATAGCGAGTAGCACCTTGTAGAGTGGCATGTTGTTCTAACAGCAGAACCGTAAAGCCTTTGCAACTCAGTTCGTAACCTAATGCCGCACCTGTAATACCGCCACCAATCACAATCCAGTCGTAAGTTTTCATCGATTCTTAAACATCAACCACTCTTTTGAAGATAGCAGGGTCCCTCCGGAAGTAGGGAAGTATTATCTGTAAGATTCATTTAGCTAATTCATATAAAGGGGGATAGAAGAGGGATGTAACTGGAGTTACTCCTACTCAGATGCCATTAGATAAATTGATAGCAATTAACCACTTGTGTTGAACAACAAATATTCTTGTATTATTTTTTTTGATGATCATTAGTATTTTCAAATAAATAAAAACGGAGGTTATTTTGGCACAGAAAACCATACAAGCTGAAGCTCTAAACACGCAAAAGGAATATTTGCAAAAAACAGCGATAACTCGCTATCTCTTTTTAAGAACAAGACCCCATTATCAATTGAGTCCAGATGATAAATTTTTTCTCAGCAATTACCGATTTTACTTAAGAAGTCTGTTCTCTTGAATGTAAGTTGTTGTGCATTTTTAATGCACAACAGCAAGGCAGGAGGCAGAAGACACAAGAGTTTGGGTCATTAACTAATATCAGATAAATATATAGCGTTTCTTATAGCTATGAAGTACACAGGATTTTTTACCACTTCCAACTTCCCTCTTCCCTCTTCCCTGCTCCCTGCTCCCTGCTCCCTGCTCCCTGCTCCCTCTTCCCTGCTCCCTGCTCCCTGCTCCCTGCTCCCTGCTCCCTGCTCCCTGCTCCCTGCTCCCTGCTCCCTAAAACCCAGGAATTTGTACCTCATCAGTATGAGAAATGCTATAGGATTTAAATCCGTAACAGCTTAGTAAGTAGGCACAAATTAACGAAGGTATGTCAACAAATGTTAAGAGCGTCAAATCCTCTGCCCTTGGATCTTGAACCCTGGAGCCCTATACCTTACTTCAACGAGGTAATCAAGCTATGATTGAGTAGTTCTTACTTTTACCTTTTAGCTTTTGACTTTCCGAAGGGTTTGGCGTGGGGCTTGTTGGCGGAACAGCTAAAGAACACTTCCCTAACAACGGAGCGTTAGAATAGAATAGATTTTTTGAGACTCCCCACAACGTCCCGATATAATTGCTGAGGCACTAATGGCTACCCAAATCACGAACTCTCCAGAAAAGGAAAAAGCCCTAAAATTGGTGCTCAACCAGATTGAGCGCAACTTTGGTAAAGGTGCCATCATGCGCTTGGGAGATGCTACCCGCATGAGGGTGGAGACAATATCAAGTGGAGCAATTACACTGGATTTGGCTTTGGGCGGTGGCTTACCCAAAGGACGCGTAATTGAAATTTACGGTCCTGAAAGTTCTGGTAAAACCACCCTGGCGTTACATGCTGTAGCAGAAGTGCAGAAGGTCGGAGGTGTTGCAGCTTTTGTCGATGCTGAACATGCTCTTGATCCCACCTACTCTGCTGCTTTAGGGGTTGATATTGAAAACCTCTTGGTTTCCCAGCCTGACACTGGTGAGGCAGCACTGGAAATTGTTGACCAGCTGGTACGATCAGCGGCAGTAGATATTGTCGTGATCGACTCAGTGGCTGCCTTGGTGCCTCGTGCCGAAATTGAAGGCGAAATGGGAGATGCCCAGGTAGGCTTGCAGGCGCGCCTGATGAGTAAAGCTCTGCGCAAAGTTGCTGGTAATATTGGTAAATCTGGCTGCACCGTCATTTTCCTCAACCAGCTGCGACAAAAGATTGGGATTTCCTACGGCAACCCAGAAGTTACCACAGGCGGTAATGCCCTCAAGTTTTATGCTTCGGTGCGCTTAGATATTCGTCGGATTCAAACCCTTAAAAAGGGTAGTGAAGGTGAATACGGTATTCGCGCTAAAGTTAAGGTTGCTAAGAATAAAGTCGCACCTCCTTTCCGCATCGCCGAGTTTGATATTATCTTTGGACAAGGCATTTCCAGACTCGGTTGCTTGGTTGACCTGGCTGAACAAACTGATGTCATAGTTCGCAAGGGTGCTTGGTATAGCTACAATGGCGATAATATTGCCCAAGGCCGGGAAAACACCGTCAAGCATCTGCAGGAAAATCCCGAATTTGCCGATAATGTTGAACAGCAAGTGCGTCAGAAACTAGATATGGGAGCTGTTGTTCCTGCTAACTCAGTAGCTCCAGTCGAGAGCGATGAGGACGAGTGATTTTCAACAGGGCTTATCTATCTAAAGATGGATTGACATCTCCAGGCTTTGAAAAACCGGGATTTTGTTCGCTAAAATGTCAATTTGTTAATAGAGGTTGACAAATAAACGGATATAAGCACTAACGGTAAACATATAGATTTCCTTCTCCCCTTCTATCGAAAGATGCAAGTCAAATGTCTAACAGCTTAGGGCTTGCTCTCAGGGGTTTTGTCAATGCGGAACAGCCAAACCATGAGGGCAATTACGCCAATTTGCAAGGCTAGATTAGGTAAAGCTGTGGTTACTTCTGAACCAGCTGCTAACTGCGCGAGGAAGACTAGCGCGCCGATAAAGCCAGAAGCACCGAAAGCAACATAAATGAATTTTCTTAAGCCTCGGTAAGGAGCTTTTGCCTCTGCTTTTAATCTTGCATATTTTTCTGGGCTTAGCTGTCGCGGGTTATTTTTGGAATTGGGTTGGGAATTACTAGAGCTTGGCTTTGCCATCGGTGATTGTTTCTGCCTGTATCTATAATCTTGACACGGATGGGTTTGGCTTGCCGGTGGCTAGAGTATTTTTCTGGGAAATCACCCTTGAAGACAAGCATCAGTCGCGTTTTGATAGACTAAGTATTGAGAGCTTGGTATATTAATCGAGCAGTGCCGGTGTAGCTCAGTGGTAGAGCATTCGATTCGTAATCGAACGGTCGGCGGTTCAAATCCGCCCATCGGCTTAAGAGCCTCCAGATTTGGTGGTTGAGGTAGACATTACCCACACCGATATTGCCAAAAATCAATTTTATTCCAGCCTCGGAGTTCCAGAGTTTTGGCGCTTCGATGGCAAGGTATGGCGGATTTACCAACTTCAAGAAGGGGTGTATGTGGAAGTGGAGAGTAGCCCTACATTTTCCCTGGTGCCAAAGGAGCGGCTGTATGAGTTTCTGGAGCAGGCGAAAGAGGATGAAATTGAGGCTGTGCAGTTATTACGAGCTTGGTGGCAGGAAAGGACTAACCTTAACTAAAAGTGTTCTCAAGTTTTCATAAGGAACCAGTTGGTCATTTTGTAAACGTCCTAGGATAATTCCAGGATGTCTTTTTTGGTGACTAGCAAAACCTTCGATCACCTTTCGAGAGAAAGGAGGCTGATGCTTAGTCAAAAAGTCTTGGAGAGCAAGGGGATCAATTAACCAGTCAGCAGCGAGTTGGTTGGCTTGAGTTTCCTCATTGTTGAGGGCAAGATTTCCGAAGTCATCAAGATAACTACCTTGATGTCCTGACACAATATGCCCCAACTCATGCATGAAGGTAAACCAAAATGCATCAATCCTGTCATATCGCAACGTCAGTGCTACAACCGGATGCTCTGCTAAATAAAACATAGCACCATCAAGGTAGGTTTTATTCAGATGCGGCACAATGACAAAATGTACTCCCAACGATAAGAGCAGCTCAGGAATTTGCTTTAGGTCTTCGGGTTGCTCTGCAAATGCCAAAATACTAGGAATCGCAGCCTGTAATTGTTCTCGGTTAAACTGACTTACCGTTTGCTGTTTTGCCAGGTTTTCAACTTGCTTTGCCCATGCTAATTGGGCATTTGCCTCAGGATTGCGCTCTTGAGAACAGCGAAAATTAATTGCTAGCTTGGGTTGCTCTTCAATTGAATCAATGCCGAAAAAATCGCAGATTTGTTTTTCTAAATCCTCAATTGAATCAGATGCCTCAATCCAGCCTCGTTTGATCAACTCTGAAATTGGGGCTAGGCTGTAAAGCCTGCTTTTTCGGGTAGTATTTCGTGCTTGATTTTCCTTTCTTGCCAGGTGTAGCCGATAATTCATTTCCAAGTTCGTCCAAAACTCAGCAGAAGTCCCAAATGCTTCTCCCAAATCCAGTGCAGTTTCAGGAGTAATTTGCTTCTTCGCCTGAATGATGGCATTGATAGTTTGAGTTGGACGTTCTGTAATTTCCGCCAGATCTTTTTGTGTCCAGCCACGAGCTTCTAGCTCACGCATTAAAATGCGTCCAGGTGGTGGAACTCTTGCTGGTAAAAATTTTTGACTCATTACTGCTTCTCCCCTTCCTCTCCAATCAGTGATAGTCTTCTATATCGATGATTTGGAGGTATGAACCTTACTCATCTTTTTCCGAAATGACAATTAATTGCCACTGTTGGTTCAAGCGTAATGACCGTTGTCCTTGCTTTCCACGTTTTCCAGTTAGCTTCTCATAATGCAGTCCCTTGTTAGCATAAAGATCTCTTTCATCAAGAGCAGCATCAATTATTGCCATGATCTCAAAGAAGTCATCGATCACATTGGGATATTTATGAGCATTTTTTTCCTCGGTGTAGAGGGCTTCAAGTTTTTTGTATTTAAAGCGAAAATGCACTTCACCCCTCCAAACTGCCGAGGTAATCTAGGCTAAATTTTATACTATGAATTCAGTCTTGGGGTGAATCACTGAATCTAGTTTAGCATTTTATATATAAAAAGAGAACTCCTCGAACCCCTGATGAGGTAATTTTTTGTCGAAAGCCCCAGAGAGTGTAAAGCTAGAGGTATTACCAATTGCTATAGCCAGTTGATTTGATTTGTGAACATACTGGTGAAGAGAAGGAACTCTATAGATTAGGGAACAAGGAACTTCGGAGATTTCAAATTTCATTTAGACTTGCCATAACATGTTATGAATCAGCTGAATCGATTGTTTATGCTTTGCAAGGCTTTCCCACACTGCTGGAGACAGCATCGATGGCAATCAGTAATTGTGACTTTCCTGATTGCTCTAATTTTAGGCTGGGGCCTAATGCCAGCCGTAGCCTGGGCGCGCACCGAGACACCAAAAACTAGTCGCCAGAGCATCCAGCCTTACTTGGATCAAGTGATTAAGCGGGTAACTGAGTTTCGCCTCGATAATGGCATCAAATTCCTGGTATTAGAACGTCACCGCGCTCCTGTGATTTCCTTTCTTACTTACGCTGATGTTGGTGGCGTTGATGAACCCGATGGCAAAACTGGTGTAGCTCACTTTCTAGAACATTTAGCCTTCAAAGGCAGCAAGCGCATTGGCACCACTGACTATCAGGCAGAAAAGCAACTGCTAAATCAGTTAGATCAATTATTCGCCCAAATTCAAGCGGCTATTGCTGCTGGTAAAGACGAGCAAGTTGCTTCTTTACAGGAAGAGTTCAGCAAAATTGAATCCCAAGCAGCTAAATACGTCAAGCAAAATGAATTAGGTCAGATCGTTGAGCAAGCTGGCGGCGTGGGCTTGAATGCAGCGACTTCAACCGACTATACACTTTACTTCTACAGTTTCCCTGCTAACAAACTAGAACTGTGGATGTCCCTGGAATCGGAGCGGTTTCTTGAACCAGTATTTCGTGAATTTTATAAAGAAAAAGATGTAATCCTAGAAGAGCGTGGTCTACGCACTGATAATTCTCCTATCGGTCAAATGGTTGAAACTTTTCTCGATACAGCCTTTGAGGTGCATCCCTATCGGCGTCCAGTCATTGGTTATAACGAGGATATCCGCAATCTAACTAGGGAAGATGTCGAGCAGTTTTTTGAAGCTTACTATGTACCGGATAATTTGACCATCGCAGTGGTAGGAGATGTTGAGCCAGCAGAAGTTAAACGACTAGCTCAAATTTACTTCGGACGCTACCAAGCTAAACCAGCACCTCCGGGAGTAAAAGCTCTCGAACCTCAACAGCAGGAAACTCGGGAAGTTACCTTGCGACTGCCGAGCCAACCTTGGTATTTAGAAGGGTATCATCGACCAGCAATCAACCACCCTGATCATGTAGTCTATGAAATGATCGGGCGTTTGCTTAGTGAGGGACGTACCTCTCGCCTTTATAAGTCTTTAGTCGAAGAAAAGCAAATAGCCCTTTCTGCTCAAGGTTTTAGTGGTTTTCCAGGCTCAAAATATCCCAATTTGATGCTGTTATACGCTTTAACTGCTCCTGGTCATACAGTAGAGGAAGTAGCCACAGTCTTCGATCATGAACTGGATCAACTCAAACAGGAACCAGTTTCAGAGCAGGAGTTGGAACGAGTCAAGACACAGGCTCGTGCTGAATTATTGCGATCGCTTGATTCTAATATGGGTATGGCAAGGTATTTAACCTCTTACGAAGTCAGAACTGGTTCATGGCGTAATTTATTCAAGGAATTAGACAAAATTGCAGCTGTTACCCCAGCTGACATTCAGCGGGTAGCTAAGGCAACTTTCCGAACAGAAAATCGCACCATCGGACGCCTTTTACCCAAAGAAGAGGATTGAGCCATGAAGAAAAAGTTACACAACAATAAGCCTAACAGTAGCTACATTTCTGGATTGGGAACACTATTTTCCCTGCTCCATTCCCGTGCCCAGCGTTGGGCAAGTTTAGTAATACTTACAATATTACTAGTAGTGGCTTCCCGTCTGCCGGCAGCTGCTGCTGGTGCTTTGCATTACACTGATTTAGAATACAAACCCCTACCAGAAATTCAGCTGCCGGAGTACGAGCGCTATCAGCTGGATAATGGTATGGTTGTTTATCTAGTCGAAGACCACGAACTTCCCTTAGTCAGTGGTACAGCTATAATTCGTACTGGTGATCGTCTCGAACCAAGTGAGAAAATTGGTTTAGCTTCCCTGGTGGGAGAGGTTATGCGCACAGGCGGTACCAGCAAGCACTCAGGGAACCAACTCAATCAAGTACTTGAACAAAAAGCAGCTGCAGTTGAGACTGGTATTAGTTTGACTTCCGGCAGCGCCAGTTTCAGTAGTCTCAGCGAAGATCTTGAACAGGTTTTTGATTTGTTTGCTGAGGTGATTCAAGAGCCAGCCTTTGCTGAGGACAAGCTAGAATTAGCCAAAAATCAAAAAGCTGGACAAATTGCCCGTCGTAACGATGACCCTAAAGACATTGCTGGGCGAGAATTTCAGAAACTGATCTATGGCGAGAAGAGTCCCTATGCACGCACAGAAGAATATGAGACTCTTAATAATATCTCCCGTGCCGATTTGGTGAGGTTTTATGAGCAATATTTTCACCCTGAAAATATTATTTTGGGGATTGTTGGGGATTTCGACTCTACTCAGATGCGATCGCGTATTCAGGAGAAATTTGGTAACTGGAAATCAACATCTAAATCATCTCAGTCAACCATACCATCAGCTGCCCAGGTCAGGAAAGAAGGTATATTTTTGATTGATCAGTCCCAACTAACCCAAAGTTATATTCAAATGGGTCATTTGGGTGGTAGATTAGACAATCCTGACTACGCAGCACTAGCAGTCTTAAATGAGATATTCAACGGCTTTAGTGGACGCCTATTCAACGAAGTACGCTCACGCCAGGGCCTTGCTTACTCAGTCTATGGAGTCTGGAGTCCTCGTTATGACTACCCTGGCTTATTTCTTGCCGGGGGACAAACTCGTTCAGAGGCAACGGTACCCTTTATTCAGGCAATGCTTTCTGAAATTGAGAAAATTTGTACAACTCCAGTCAAGGCAGAAGAACTTGCCAGAGCTAAAGAGGGAGTACGCAACTCCTTTGTATTCAACTTTGAGAAACCTAGCCAAACTTTGTCACGGTTGATGCGCTACGAATACTACGGCTACCCAGAAGATTTTATCTTCCGCTATCTAAAGGGGGTAGAGGCAACAACTATTAACGATATCCAACGGGTTGCCAAGAAATACCTGCAACCTGATCAGATTGTCACTCTAGTAGTTGGTAATGCCAAAACTATTGAACCGCCTCTTACCAGTTTGACTAGCGAGGTGACGTCTTTAGATATTACGATTCCAGAGCCAACAAATAGTTGATTCTACCAGACAAAAAAGCCTGCCATCTCAATTAAGAGGCAGGCATAGCAAGATTCACTGTTGTGAACCACCTACATCAAATCAGAGATTATAAGGAAAAACCCTTTTGCCTCTTCCCTATGACCAAACACTAATCTCTGTCAAGCTTTTAGAAAATTGGTATTATAGCAACGGACATATCAGTTAGGACATTCTATTTTGATTCAAAGGGAGCTCTTAGCAGGGAGTAGGGAACAAGGAAGTGTCCTAATCATAGTGGCGACGGCTATATATGGCGTTAGCGGTTGAGTAATAGTAGTTAACTCTATACAAGCAAAATGAGGGCTCAAGAAAGCAAAAGCATCGATCAATTACTGAAAACTCAGTTTGTTTGGGATTGTTGGGTGCATAAAGAAGTACAGGGAAACCAAAATCCCTTCTATCATATTTACCACCTGCAAGCACCACGCTTGCGGGAAGATGGCTCAGCATATGAAACGGAAGAACGTCACCATTTTGCCTCGGTTGGACATATCACGGCAACAGACTTATTTGATCAAAGCACCTGGGAGTACCACGGCACCTGTTTGCATCCTGATACGGAGAACGAAAACTCGCCCCATAGTTTAGCTATCTGGACAGGATCAATGATGTCAATTGATGATCCAAATCTACGGCAAGCTCTTGGCGCTTCCTACATTATGGCACTAACTGGACGCAGTAAAAAAGATTTGGGCAGAATCCAAAGACTTTGGTTTGCTGTCTCAGAAGATGCTTACAATTGGGCTATTTTGCGTGATCACAATGGTCAAATTCGTGAACTAGACCTCAGCAGTATTGGTCATCGGGGCTATGGTTGGGCTATAGAAGGTGATCAGAATAATCCTGTTAAGGTTTTTCACTGCCGAGACCCTAAAATTATGCCTTATCCTGGACGTGAAGGCGAATATTTGATGCTGTTTACCAGCCATCGTGCAGAGAAAGAAGACAAACCATTTACTAATGGCTGTATTGGAGCAGCAATCTCCAGTGATTTGGTTAACTGGGAAATACTCCCCCCTCTTAATACTCCCAATCTGCTGGGAAAAATGGAAGTCCCGCAGTTAGTAAATCAAGCAGATGATTGGTATTTGCTCATTAGTTGTGAGACCAATGTTGAAAATAAGGAACTTCTTGATAGCTTGAAAGTTCCCTATAATTCTGGTGGCTACGTTTTTAAGCTTAAACCCAGAACTGATGAAAAAACTGGCTATTTAGATCTTGGAGGCTCTTGGCAGTATTTCGACTACTGGGGAGGTTCTGCCAGCAAAGATGGTTTGCCTGTTCTTTATGCTCCTACAGTTGGTGATGTTATCGAAATAGATGATAGCACTAAAGAAGTAGTTATCTTAGCTTGGCATGGTTATACGAATAGGAGTAATTATGAGGAATTTGAAGGGGGATATAAAGCTTATAAAGTCGAATTAAGTTAATGTGATTGAAGTCAACTATGTTTAGTTTTGTGAAATAACTAAACATAGTTAGGGCTTGCTGAATTAATGTAGAAGCTATACCAGACAATGATTTTAAGCCTTTTTTAACGCTGACAAGTGCAAGGTTTTAGCAACTATGGGCTCAAAATCCTTGCATCTTCCTTAACCGATAATCCTCATTAAACCCCTGATGAACACCTCTGTAGACTATTACAGCTTCCTATTCTCCTGACTCGGAGGCTCCTGACTCCTGACTCCTACTCCCTACCCAAAGACTTATTCAGCAAACCCTAGTTATTTCAGTTTTGAACAGAAGTTGACCATTTTTGATTAAACCCTACCCCTGTGTCAAACCCTCTCCGTGTCTCCCCTTACATTAATTCAGCAAGCCCTATCTATAAAAAAAATCTCCCAATTCCCAAAAACTATGTATAATACTGTCCATAGAGAAAAACTATGCTTTGTGCAAATCGGAGAATGTAATGGCAAACACATTTCCTGAAGAAGGCAACACTGGTATAGGAACAACAAATCCCCAAAGAGCCTTGCATGTGGCAGGTCAAAATGGAGTAATCAGAGTAGATCGGAGTGGAAATTCTTCAGGAGTAATAATCAACAGAACAGCATCTGACGATATCAATACTCCGTGGAAAGTTTTTGGCTTGCTTGTAGAGGCTAAAGATAACAACGATGGCATCTTTCGGATTTCGCCTTTTGGGGTAGGGGTTGGTGGAGGTTCAAAAACCCGTCTATCTACTTTAGAAAATATTGAGATTAGACCTTTATTAATCTTGACTTAAGCAAGTGAAAAGTGAAAAAATCTTAAATAGTTCCTGTAAATTCTCATAGGGAGGCTCTTCAGGAAGCGAATTTTTTTGCTTTTTTTGTTAAGATAAAATGATTAAATTAGCGATGTTATTTATACTTATTTACAATTTACAAAATCTACAATTTACAAAAAAAAACTTGAATATTTAAGATGCTAATGATATGGTACTAGAGTGTAGGGAAAGCGATTAGCCACGAAAAGCGATTCCTCATTATAAACTAATCTCAAGAGGCAAGATTATGTCGAAAAACACAACCAAAGAAATTAAAGCGGTTCCTTTCTTTGCTCGTTTCTTAGAAAAGCAAACTGCACAACAAAATGAACCTTTTCCAATGACTCTAAAGTATCCTTCTGATTGGGAAGGATAATTAGAAACGAAGAGCAATCTTCATCAATTTAAAGTCGGTTTGATTGGCTAATTTTTGATTGGCTAATTATTTAACCCAAACAACCAGAAATCAACTAATTTCAAGAGGCAAGATCATGTCGAAAAACACAACCAAAGAAATTAAAGCGGTTCCTTTCTTTGCTCGTTTCTTAGAAGAGCAAACTGCACAACAAGATCAAGCTCCTATGTCAACTCTAAAGTATCCTTCTGATTGGGAAGACGGCAGCGGTTGCTAGAAACGAAGAGCAATCTTCATCAATTAAAGTTGGTTGGGTTGGCTAATTATTTAACCCAACCAACCAGAAATCAACTAATTTCAAGAGGCAAGATCATGTCGAAAAACACAACCAAAGAAATTAAAGCGGTTCCTTTCTTTGCTCGTTTCTTAGAAGAGCAAACTGCACAACAAGATCAAGCTCCTATGACAACTCTAAAGTATCCTTCTGATTGTGAAGACGGCGGCGGTTGGTAGAAAGGAAGAGTAATCTTCATCAATTAAAGTTGGTTGGGTTAGCTAATTATTTAACCCAACCAACCTTAAAAAAGTCAGAAGCCGGAAGTGATTTTTTAGTTGGGGATTGTTACCACTAACTAACGATAGGCAGCTAAATATAATTTTAGCTAGGGACACGGAACCCAAAAAAGTTACTCGCTACGCTGCGGCGCGACTGCAAGGAAATAGAAAGTTTATTTTCTATAGTTATTCTGTAAAAAAAAATCGACTTCCACTTTAAGCGAAGCGGTTAATATTATTGATTGAGGGAGGAAATCCTTTATGGCTCCGTCACAAGATATTATTTTGTTAATTACTCACAGCGATGATTTTTTCACAATAGATAGGGTAGCAGAAGCACTGTCTAAAAAAGGGGCGCAACCCTTTCGTTTTGACACCGATCAATTTCCCTTAAATGTAGGATTAACCGTCCAGTTTGACCAATCTAAAAGTTACCATACTCTTGAGTATAAAGGACAGACTATTAGTACAGAGCAAGTCAAAGCTGTGTGGATGCGGCGGGTTTGGGAACCCCAATTTAATCAAAAATTAGATCCCAAATACCAAGAAGCTTGCGCCAAAGAATCTAAGGCCACATTGGCAGGGTTTTGGGATAGTCTAGCCAAAGTCAGTTGGGTCAATGATTTAGAGTGCGTCAATGTAGCAAACAATAAGCTGCATCAACTTCGAGTTGCCTCAGAAGTCGGGTTGATTATTCCCCGAACCCTAATTACCAATAAAGCAGAGTCAGCGCGGGAATTTTTCCAACAAGTGGAAGGGAAAATGGTTAGTAAGCTACTAACAGCCCTTTACTACGGTATGGAGTATTCATCCTTCTTTCTTTATACCAACACCGTCAAAGCAGAAGACTTAGAAGATGCAGAGTCATTGCGCTACTGTCCCATGGTGTTCCAAGAAAAAATCCCCAAACAGCAAGAATTACGGGTGATGTACGTCAATGGTCATACCTTTGTCGGGGCGTTAAATGCCTCAGTTTACGAAGATTATACCGTTGATTGGCGACGACCTGGGGTTAATGTGGGTTCCTGGAAACATCATCAGCTTCCAGAATACTTAGTAAGTCGACTTAAAGCCTTTATGGGGAAATTTGGGCTAGTGTGTGGCGCATTTGACTTTATTCTCACCCCTGATGGAGAGTATGTCTTTTTAGAAATTAATCCCCAAGGAGAGTGGGGAATGCTAGAGAAAGAATTAGATCTACCCATTGCGAATGCGATCGCAGATACCCTGATTACTCAGTAGACATCTCCAATAAACCGTCTTAATAGGCGCAAATCTAAGAAGTTTAACAAGGGTCAAAAACCATAAAAAAGGATTAAGTACGGTAGGGCATACCGGATCTAAAGCTTGGGGAGATTTGCTCTGTAGCTTATTTGGAGAAATCCTGCTATAGCGTTTCTCGGACTCATTAGGTACACCTAAAACCTAACTCCTGCCTCCTTCCTCAAAACTAAAAACTCTGTACCTCACCAGTATGAGCATTGCTGTAGGTGATGGCGAGTCTGTGAACTAAGAATCCCTCGATTTATCGGCGGGAGTTTCAAACCGCTACAGAAAATTAACGATTAACTATCAACTATTTCCCATGACAGTATTAATTATTACCTTTAGCCAAGATAACGAAAGTATTCCTCTAGTAACCGAAGCTATTGAAGCAAAAGGAGCAAAAGTCTTTCGGTTTGACACAGATAGATATCCCACTGAAGTACAATTAGATCTTTATTCTGGCAAATCTGAGGGAGGAATGATTACCGATGGGGACAAACAGATAGATTTAACAGACGTATCTTCTGTATGGTATCGACGGATGAGGTTCGGACAAAAATTGCCTGATAGTATGGATCAACAATATAAAGAAGCATCCATTAGAGAATGTCGCACCACCGTTAGGGGAATGATTTCTAGTCTTGGGGGGTTCCACTTTGACAAAATGGTCAAGGTTGATGTGGCTAATAATAAACAACTCCAATTAAAAGTAGCACAGGAAGTCGGTCTTGTTACTCCACGGACTTTAACCTCTAATAATCCTCAAGCGGTGAAGCAATTTGCCAAAGAATGCCAAGAACAGGGGATAATTACTAAAATGCTTTCTTCTTTTGCCATTTATGGAGAAAAAGGAGAGGAAAATGTTGTTTTCACTAATCCAGTGACTAAGGATGACCTAGAAAATCTTGAAGGACTGTGTTTTTGTCCCATGACCTTTCAAGAAAACGTCCCCAAGGCCTTAGAATTACGCATAACCATTGTCGGACATCAGGTGTTTACCGCAGCAGTTGACTCCCAAAAAATGGAAGGTTCAGCCATTGATTGGCGTAAAGAAGGTAGAGCATTGGTTAAAGATTGGCAACCCTACAACTTACCAGAAGATGTGGAGAAAAAATTGTTACAATTAATGGCTTATTTTGGCTTAAATTATGGAGCGATTGATATTATTGTTACTCCCGATGGTCGCCATGTTTTTCTTGAGGTTAACCCCGTCGGCGAGTTTTTCTGGATGGAGATATTTTCACCTCATTTTCCTATTTCCCAAGCCATTGCTAAAATATTGCTCACGGGGAACAATTAAGGAGGATTTCCCTTAAAATTGAAACTGAAAAAATACCTAAACCCAGAAAATCAACCTGAGTCTGAGGCTCCTACAGAACCGAGAGTCGTTGAAATTATCGAAGAATAAAACCACATCAAGTTTTCTGGTATTTTCATAGGATTTGGATAATATTTTAAATTTGTGGTAAAGTTATAACGCTTTATCTAGTTTCTTAATAATCCCCGAAAATATCTCTTAAAAATTGCCAGAATATGCCTGATAAAACCATTAGTGAAAGTAATCAAACCATAACTGATCCGACGATTTCTCTGTCTCAATTTTGGGAAAATTTCAAAGTAGTCACTCAACCTTACTGGTATCCCACAGAATCAGGAGGAAGGGCGTTTTCAGAAGTAATTCGTTCCTGGGGAATGTTATTACTTCTAATATTATTAATTGTTGCCTTTGTTGCTGTAGATGGCTTAGGTAGCTTCTGGAATCGCTATGTCCTGGATATTATTATTGAAGAAAGAGACCTTTACAAATATTATGACACTCTCTTGGTTTCTTGCCTTTTTATTGTTAGCCTTACCCTCTTAGTAGGATTTTCTAAATTTGTTAGAAAACGGATTGCCCTAGATTGGTATAAATGGCTAAGTAATTATATTTTAAAACAATATTTAAGCAATCGTGCCTATTATAAACTTAACTTTAAATCTGATTTTGATAATCCAGATCAGCGTTTAGCCCAAGAAATTCAACCTATTACCAGTGGTGGGCTCAGATTTTTAGCAACCTTACTGGAAAAAGTCTTAGAAATGACTACTTTTATTCTAATTCTTTCAACAATTTCCCAACAAATTGCGATTTACTTAATTGTTTACACCATTGTTGGTAACTTAATTGCTATTTATTTAACGCAAGAATTAAATAAGATTAATAACGAAGAACTACAGTTTAAGGCTGATTACAATTATTGTTTAACTCATGTTCGTAATCATTCTGAATCTATTGCTTTTTTTCAGGGAGAAGACCAAGAATTAAAAATAATTGAACGAAGATTTAATAAGGTTTTAGATAATGCCGAACTCAAAGTTGATTGGGAAAGAGGGCAAGATATTTTTAATCGAGCTTATCAGTCAGCTATCAGTATATTTTCGATGTTTATTCTGACTCCTTTATTCATCCAAGATAAAATAGACTATGGAGAGATTAGTCAAGCAAGTATGGCTTGTTTAATGTTTTCTAATGCTGTGGGAATATTGATCAGTGAATGGGGAACATCAGGAAAATTATCCAGTTACATTGAACGTCTAGCTAAGTTTTCAGATACCTTGAAATCAGTTATCAAACAACCGGAAGAATTGAGTACCATTACTACTATACAAGATAACCGTTTGTCCTTTGAAAAGGTTACGTTAAAAACCCCTAATTATGACAAAATTATTGTTGAAAACTTATCCCTATCTGTCCAACCAGGACAAGGATTATTAATCGTTGGTCCAAGTGGTCGCGGAAAAAGTTCTTTACTCAGGGCTATTGCTGGGTTATGGGATGCAGGAACAGGTCGTTTGATACGTCCTTCTTTAGAAAAAATGTTATTTTTACCCCAACGTCCTTATATCATTTTAGGAACGTTGCGAGAGCAATTAATTTATCCTCAAACAAATCATCCAATAAGTAATCAAGAACTTGAAATAATCTTGCGACAAGTGAACCTGCAACACTTATTAAACCGGATTGATAACTTTGATGTAGAATTGCCATGGGAGAATGTATTATCATTAGGAGAACAACAACGCTTAGCTTTTGCTCGAATTTTAGTAACCTGTCCTAGCTTTACCATATTAGATGAAGCTACCAGTGCTTTAGATTTAATAAATGAAGAAAATTTATATCAACAATTACAGAAAACTCAAACAACTTTTATTAGTGTTGGGCATCGAGAAAGCTTGTTTAATTATCATCAATTGGTTCTAGAACTTTTAGAAGATTACCGTTGGCAACTGGTTCCGATAGAAGCGTATCAAAAACAAAAAAATGACCAAATTAAAATTAATAATCATCAAAATAACGAACTTAAAAGAGAGACTTCAGGGGAGAATCAATCATCAACTCAGTTAAATAACTTAATAGTAAAAACTCCAATTAAAACAGCTACTAAACCTAATTCAGAGCCAAATGCAATCAATATTTCTGTAGAGAAAGAACCAGAAAACCAATCAGATGAATCTCCACCAGAAAATTCCACCCCCAGAGAAACTTCTATAGAGAATGAATCTGTAGAAGAAACGCCGATTCAAGCCCTTTCTCATTACCAAATAAAAGCCTTATGTGAATATGCCCTAGGAACCATTAGAAACAAAGGCAGACAAGGGCAATCTATCACGACCAAAGATGGTTATACCTATCGCTATGATAAAGATCCAAAGGTGCGGAAATGGGTCAGAGATTAGGGTTTCTTAATAATTGCCAAAATTCTCCTTGGTTTACTTGTTGAAATACTTCACACAAAAAAATGGAAAAAGTTGTTGCACCACGATTAGAATTAGTTCCCTTTAAGCTAGAAATTGTCCAAGCTGCAATTGTGGGAAATGATGAATTAGCAAGAATTCTGGGAGTGAAAGTTCCCCCCAATTGGCTTGGTGAAGATATTGATCTTATTCAAGTATTGCCAGGAATTGTAAATATCCTCTATAAATATCCGTTACAAAAAGAATGGGGATGGGGTCATTTAGTAATTCATAAGGGAGATAACACCCTAATTGGCCACATTACACTCAAAATCATCCCAGATGATCAAGGTTCACCCACAGGTTCCTTAGAATTTGGCTATATTATCGTCTCATCCTATCGACGACAGGGATACTGCACTGAAGCATCTAAAGCAATGGTGAATTGGGCATTTTCTCAACCAAGTGTGCAAACATTAACCGCTGGATGCGATACCGATAATATTGCTTCAAAGCGGATACTAGAAAAAATCGGTATGCAACAGATAGAAACACGAGGTAATGTATTAGTTTGGAAATTAGACAAGAATAAATCAAGGGGTGACAAGCCCCTTGAGATGCTTATATAGCGTTTTCTACGTTTACCTCGTTTACTCGAACGTTTACCATGTACTCTGTGACCTCTAGTAGAACGGGCATATAAGCGAGTCAAAGCCAGATCTACCCCTGTTTAATCAATGAATATCAAGTATGGATTAATCCCTAGCTCTGATTCTGTGCTTGTTCTAAGCAAGCATTCAGTTTTTTAGTCAGTACTTGGATATTGGGTTCGTCAAATATGGTGTTTATATCTGCGCTGAGTTGTTCATAAACAGACAAAATAATTTTTTCTGTCTCTTTCCAACCTATACATTTGTCTGTCACAGAAACACCATATTTTAATTGCTTTAAGTCGTCAGTAATCTTTTGATTTCCTTCATTCAAATTAGATTCCAGCATCATACCAATGATAGATTGATTGCCATCTGTAATTTGTTGAAGAATATTTTCCAGTACAGAAGCCTGTAATTTGTGGTTTTTACAGGAGTTTCCGTGACTACAATCAATGACAATTTTTTGAGGTAAATTTAATTGATTTAATTGTTCCTCCACCTGGGTTACTGTTGCAGCATCAAAATTAGGTTGACCACCACCGCCTCGCAAGATAATATGCCCGTAAGGATTACCTCTAGTTTTAAAATTACTGATTTGCCCTCTTTGGTTAACCCCTAGAAAATGATGAGGAACTCTGGATGATTGAATAGCATTTAAAGCTACTTGAATATTACCATCAGTGCTGTTTTTAAAACCCACTGGCATAGACATTCCGCTGGTCATTTCGCGGTGAGTTTGTGATTCAATTGTGCGAGCTCCAATAGCAGACCAAGAAATTAGATCAGATAGGTACTGAGGAGTTACAGGATCTAGAGCTTCAGTGGCGGCAGGTAATCCTAGCTCAGAAATTTTTATCAGTAGGCTACGCGCCGTTAATAAACCTTTCTGCATATTAAAAGAGCCATCTAAATCAGGATCATTAATTAATCCTTTCCATCCCATAATTGTTCTGGGTTTTTCAAAGTAAGCTCTCATTATAATCAGCAGTTTATCTCTAACTTTATCAGCAAGTTCTTTAAGTTTTAATGCGTATTCTTCAGCTGCTTCGATATCGTGAATAGAACAGGGGCCAACAACAATAAATTTCCTGGAATCTTTGCCATCAAGTATATTCTGTATACACTTTCTTCCTTCCAAGACGGTTTTGGCAGCAGACTCAGTTAAGGGTAACTGCTTTTTTACTTGAGTAGGGCTCATTAAAACCCTGGAAAATTCAATGTTAATATCAAGAATTTGATCAATATACACTTGGTTAGATTCCTTTAATTGGTGCTATTTTGATGTTAATCTATCAGCCTGTTGTTAGGCTATGATTTTACAACGTGAAAATGGCTTATCGATAAATCTTTATATATAGCATTTCTCATACTCATGAGGTACAAATTCCTGGGTTTTAGGGAGCAGGGAGCAGGGAGCAGGGAGCAGGGAGCAGGGAAGAGGGAGCAGGGAAGAGGGAGCAGGGAGCAGGGAGCAGGGAGCAGGCAAGTTGGAAGTTGGAAGTTGTAAAAAATCCTGTGTACTTCATAGCTATGAGAAACGCTATAAAGAAATAACAATCAATAACCTTGTCTCTTGGTATATAAATTTAAGCTCATTTTTTTGTAAATGCAATAGTTTTTCCATTAATTTATCAAAACTTTAAAATTGTCGGTATTTTGGGGGACTTAAACCATTTTTACCCCCAGCTTTGGTGAGCTAGGGGGGCGAAATTGACTCAACTGTGTAAGTCCTGAGGTTATGACATGCGCTGGCTTTGTAACTGTTTCATTTCCTCTTGTACATCTACGACAATTTGCAAGGCTTCATTGAGTAATCGTCCATGCTCACTGGCTTCGTCATTTACTTGTAAAGCCGTCAAAGCCATCAGATTGCTATCAAATAGATCAGAATTAAATTTGATAAAATTCTCGTTTTCTCGGAGAATTCGCTCGGTTTTCAAAGCCCGGATTATATCTTCTCTAGTCAGTTTTAGGGCTTCAATAACCCGCCCTCGGTTTCTTAAGCCTACTTCTGAATTCCCTACAGCTTCTATTTGGTCATTGATGTCGATAGCCTTGAGTACTGAATTATATCGTTTGGCATCTTGAAATAATCTGACAAGATTGCGGTATTTTTTAGTGAAGTAAATTTTGAGCAAATCATTTAATAATAAGCCAACAGCAGCGACGGTATGGAGGGCAACCAAAGAAGGAAGCTGTTCGAGAAATATCTGCGCAAAAATAAAACAACTAAAGCAAATTAAGATAATTATTAGTAAAGTTTTAGTAATCTCAGACAAAAACTTGCCCAGAGTAGGCGGCCTATAAATAGAATCAACACTGATGCCGCTACAGTGCTTTAGTTCCCCTTTGGTGATTTCTAGGCCCTGTAAGTCAGGTTGCATTGCACTACACTTGTAGAACTCAGTTGCTTCTTGACCTAGTATGACTCCTCTGCCCGAGAAGTGACCATATCGCTGCTGGCGGATAAGCTGTCACACATTTATAGCAATGGACATGTCGGTTGCTATAGTAGTCAACGAGCCGTAGCAAAAATTATTACTAACTGCGATTTTGCAACCTTCTCATTTCCTCTTGTACGCCTACTGCCACCTGCAAGGCTTGGTCAAGTACTCTACCATATTCACAAGCCTGATCACTGACTTGCAGTGCTGTCAAAGCAGTTAAATTAGTTGTAAACAGCTGGGGATGCTTAGTAATAAACATCTTGTTCTCTCTGAGGATTCTTTCTGTCTTTAGCGCTCGCACTAAATCAACCTTCATCACCCCGAGTGCCTGAATTACCCTCTCTCGATTGCTCAAACCAACACCTTTGTTACCAGCTTCTTCGAGTTGATCGTTGATATCTACAGCTTTGATTACAGCATTGTAGCTGTCAACTTCCTTAACTAAGCGTCTGACAGATTTAAATTTTAACCATATAATAATAGCCTTAACCAGTTTGATTAAGAAATCTCCTAGTGCTTTGGGTTTCTCCCCTTGGAAGAAATATCTGACTCGATCTGGATTCAGGCCAATCAAATTGGTTAGATATTCCTCTGTAATCACCAAGCATTGCACATCAGGTCGCATAGCTTTATGTCCCCATGATATGGTGTTTACGAACCTTAAAGTCTCCGGTCTTGCGATCGAAGCTAGCGACGATGAGAAGACTAGCATCTCT
This sequence comes from Symploca sp. SIO2E9, assembly GCA_010692645.1. GTDB lineage: Bacteria > Cyanobacteriota > Cyanobacteriia > Cyanobacteriales > Coleofasciculaceae > SIO3C6. The sequence goes on along the minus strand of JAAHGS010000009.1, from coordinate 84,319 downwards.
AAGATGCTTCATGGGTTTATGATGGCATAGGTTAAGGCACAAAAATTATAAAAGTTAGGGGTAGCTCTTAATGAACTTGTTTAACCACATCCTTAGTGCCATAGATAATCCTACTCAACAAGCGAGTTCTGGTCAATTGAGTACTATTCTCAACACAGTTGGGAAGTTGAGCAGTAATGCCAACGCTGATCCTTCAACAGTTCAAGGGGTAATGTCAATTGTTGGCAAATATGTCCGCCCTGCCCTGCAACAAAAGCGAGAGGCTGAAGGTGAGCAACAGGCTCAAGCATTTATTAATCAATACGGAGGCTTTAATCCTAGCAATCAAGCTGTTGAGTTACTCTTAGGTGTTCCTCAGATACAGCAACTTGTGCAGGAAGCCGAACAAAGGACCCGAATCGATGCTAGTCTGATTCAAAATATGTTGCCTACCCTAGTTCCCCTGGTATTGAATCTTCTCCAAACTGGTGCCAGTACCGACAATGTCCAAGGTGCAAACCCTGTTCTCAATGCCTTCTTAGACGCTGATGGTGATGGTGACGTCGATATTGCTGACGCCATGAAAATGGCAGGGCGTTATCTAGGTCAATAGCGAGGATTTGCTAGTTGCTTTGACAAGTAGCTTGACCAATTGCGACAGTTGCTTTTTATCAAAAGCTTGAATTAGGGCTTTAGCTGCTGCCCTTGGCTCTAACTTAATAGTTATCTGCTCAGGGGCACTATTGCTAGTTGGTTTGACAGCAGCGAGTTTCTGCAATTCTCGAGAGGGAGTAATGACAATGTCTGCATTTTCCTGCAGTTGGTCACTAGCTTGCTTGAGTTCTTTAATCACCACTGGTGCTAAAGTTGGATAGGGGTTATGGGAATTAGCGATCGCCTTATAGGTGAATGTTACTAACCTTTTCCAAGTTTTAATCCCTACCCCTAGTTGGGCTAGACGCTTGCAGAGCTTTTGAAGATTTTGGCGATTGGTGGGTGTATCTTGTTGTTTAAATAGCTGTAGCATGCGCTTGAGGATTTCGAGTACCTGAGAGCTAAAGTTGGGAGGCAATTTGCTGGCAGCTTTGACTTGGTTGGCTTTGGGAGAGATAGGTTCCGCCTTTGGTAATTTTTTATCGCTACTAGCCAAGCGGCTGAGATAACTTTGCAATTTAGCAAAATTAGGCTCCGCCGCTTGCATAGTTTTTTGGGCATCTTCTTCCTGAAGACCAAATGGTCCTTGTAATTTTTTAATCAGGTCTTCTAGGGTATCGTAAGCTTGTAAAAACAGAGTCTCTAGCTTTTGGTCAACCTTAATGTCATTGTCTTGGAGAAACTTGAAAGCATCCTCTAACTGGTGGGATGTCTTTTGAATACTACCAAGACCAAGCATTGCCGCACCACCTTTGACGGAATGAGCAGCGCGAAACATTTCATTGAGAGTCTCCGGCTCTTGGACAACCGACGACAGATTTAATATCCCCTGTTGGAGGGTATCGAGGTGTTCTTTCGCCTCTTCAATAAAGTAGCCAAAAATCCTTTGCTGATTCTCCGAATCCAAGGCAGGTTTCCTCAATCAGAACGGTTGTATGCAGTCAGTTTAGTATTGGTACTGAGTACTCTCAAGCATAAGTTTCGCCAAAGGTAACATTTTCCACACTCTGACCTTTCAGGTTCAGTGTGGGACAAGCTAGCTCCCTAGACCCCCCACTAGTTAACACTAAGAACTTTTGTTTCTTTTCTTAGCCTAACAGGTTGGAAGCACTCTATCATAATCGATTGGTCGGAATCAGAGAGAGCCAATCAAAGCAATTGAGGTTGTGCAGATTGGCAATGCTCTAATCTAAAATGGTATAGCGCTACGCGCTAGGGAACTCATAAAAAAAGTCCCCAGTACGCTGGCAGAGTATAAACTCCGGGCGTAGCTGAGGAAGAGAATCAGGGTGCATCTACCACTTCTAAATACTGCTTCTTTGTCTCTGCATCCGGAAGATTTGCATAACTAATACAGAACTTACGCAGCTACACCACATAAGGATTTAGCAACGGATGAGGTGGATGTACTCAAAACCGATAAGTGGGCAGATTCTCATTATTGATTGCAATGAACCATGAACCATTAAACTGCCAAAAACCTTTGAATCACATCCTGAGTAAGTTCACCGGTTACTCCCGATGCGACAATACCCCCCTTTTGCATAGCATAGTATCTATCGGCTTGCCGAACAAAATGTAGATGTTGCTCTACTAAGAGTACCGAAACCCCTTTAGTTTCAATAATTCGTCGCACAGCTGCTTCAATTTCCCAAATAATGGAAGGTTGAATTCCTTCTGTAGGTTCATCTAAAACTAATAACTGAGGACGTCCCATTAAAGCCCGTGCAATTGCCAACTGTTGTTGTTGTCCACCACTTAAATCGCCACCCATTCGCGAGAGCATAGATTTTAAAATGGGAAAGAGATTAAAAATATCTTCCGGAATTTCTTGTTGGTTTTTTCTTCCTCCTGGACGTGCTTCTAAACCTAGCAATAAATTTTCTTTTACACTCAAGCGAGGAATAATTTCTCGTCCTTGGGGGACATAGCCAATACCGAATCTTGCCCGTTGATCAGTTGACTTGTCTGTTATCTGTTTACCTAAAAAAGTAATTTGTCCACTGCGGGGTTTCAGCAATCCCATAATTGTTTTTAACAGAGTAGTTTTGCCCACACCATTGCGTCCAATTAAGCAAACCATCTGTCCTTTTGGCACAGTTAAATCTACATCCCGGAGAATATGACTTTCTCCGTAGTAAACGTTTATTTCTGAAATTTTCAACATTTGTTATTCCAATTGATAGTAGATACTTGTTTAGGTGTTATTTCGATTACATAAATGTTGACTACAAATGTTTTTTAAGTAATAAGTAATAAGTAATTTTTTTTGTCAACTTTACATCTAATTTGGCGGCCTGTCTCTCTGTCGATCTGTCCCCGCATCTTTAACTGGAATAGATGGTTCTTGCCCTAAATAAACTTCAATTACACGAGGGTCATTTTGAATTTGTTCCATACTACCTTCACATAGAACTGAACCTTGGTGCAAGACTGTTACTTGACGGGCAATTTGTCGCACAAACTCCATATCATGTTCAATCACTATAATCGAATGACTCTCTGACAAAGCTAAGAGCAGTTCACTTACATTTTTAGTCTCTTCATCCGTTAAGCCAGCTACAGGTTCATCCACTAACAATAAATCCGGTGACTGGGCAACTAACATCCCAATCTCTAAACGTTGCTTTTCCCCATGGGAAAGTAATTGGGCAGGTAATTTTGCTTTAGTAACTAAACCAATAGTTTCCAATAAACCTGCCACAGTACGCTTGTCAGAAACAGAAACACGCCCAAATAGAGTGGAGAAAACGTTTTTATTACGATTGTGAGCTAAATCTAAGTTATCGCTGACTGTGAGATTAAGATATACTCGCGGCGTTTGGAACTTACGACCAATTCCCAGACGAGATATCTGGTATTCTGATAATCCTTGTAAGGATCGTCCTTTAAATAAAATCTGCCCTTCTATTGACTGTACTTTCCCAGTAATCGCATCTAGAAAAGTAGTTTTGCCAGCACCATTAGGACCAATAATTACCCGCAACTCGCCAGTCTCTAAACTTAGATTTAACTGGTTAATGGCTTTGAAGCCATCAAAACTGATAGTCAGGTTCTCAATTTCCAGAATTTTCATTGTTTATTTGTTTTTCTCATATTGGAAATTTGTTCAATCACTGTCACTGATTGTTTATAGTAGGTGCTGCGCCCATACTGCACAAACCTTGTTGATTGTTCATTAGTAAAGTATTTCGCAACTGTCGAATACCAACCAAATGAAGCATGAACCATAACTAAGCTGTTACGCATTTAAATCATATATTTATTTGATATTAATTAATGCCCAAAACTCTTGTCTCTTCTGCTTTCTGCCTTGTTGTTGTGCATTTTTAATGGACAACAGCTTAATGACCAATTTCTTCCCGTTCTCGCTGTATTTCTGGATCTTCCTCTAAACTAGGATAGGTAATAACCTGTTGGCGAAGTCCTAAAAGCGATCGCACTTGCTGCAGTGCCTGAAAACGTAACCATCCCACAATACCATCCGGAAGTACAGTTACAACTAACAGCAGTAGTGTTCCTTGAAAAAATAACCAAACTTCTGGAAACTGCTCACTTAAAATAGTTCTACCATATCTTACTATCAAAGTTCCTAAAATTGCTCCTACTAAGCTGGCTCTACCTCCCACTGCCACCCAAATTACCATCTCAATCGAGAATGCCACATCCATTGCCTTAGGAGTAATAATTCCTGTTTGGACACTATAAAGTGCTCCAGCTATCCCAGCTATACCTCCAGAAATGGCAAAGACGAGTACCTTAAAGGTAGTAGGATTATAACCAGAAAAACGTACTCTGCTCTCATCATCCCGAATCGCCATTAACAAACGACCAAAACGACCACTAGTCACCCATCGGCATAGTGCATAAACAGCTATCAACAATACTATAGTAAATTCATAGAAAGCTAACTGCGCTGTTGAGGAACCAGCCAACAATCCGAAAAGCTTGTCTGTGTTTGTTTTTAGACCATTAGTACCATTAATTAGCTCTTGCTGACCGTTAAAGAAATTGAAGAAAACTAATAATGCTGCTTGGGTTAAAATTGAGAAGTAAACTCCTTTAATCCGATTGCGAAACACCAGATAACCTAACAATCCTGCAACGATACTGGGTATTAAGATAATGGCGGCGAGGGTAAAAGAAAAAGAATAGAAAGGCTTCCAAAACCAAGGTAGTCGCTCAACTCCATAGAGAGTGAAGAATTCCGGTAACTGTCCTTGAGGAAGTTGTAACTTCAAGTGCATTGCTAAGGCATAGCCACCGAGGGCAAAAAATATGCCATGTCCTAAACTTAATAGCCCCGTATAACCCCAAATTAAATCAATACCTAGGGCGGCAATTGCCAAAGACAAAAATCGCCCTAGTAATTTGAGGCGAAACTCTGGCAGTACTGCTGGCATCAGTACAGCCAAAAATATAGCGATCGCTACCACTATTAATATTTCTAATAATAGGGCTTTTTGCTGCTTTTTCCAGATTCTATCTCTCATTTCTACCAACCTTAAAACAAATTGGTATAACTCAAATCGATGTTTAACCAGCGTTAAGTCCTCTAAAAGTGGACTTAAGCTATGACGCTGGGGTTTGAACCCCAGACGGTTTAATACATTGGTGCAAGATCTGAGTATAAACTGAAATTGTTATGATATCAGATTCCACAGCAATCTTGGCAAAATTTCTAATCTTACAGCTCAGTTGATAGTTCATCGCCATGAGCAATGAACCATCAATTATCAAGCCTCAACTTTAGCTTTCACTATCAGTAGGATTAGGTAAATCCCAGATAAGTTCAAATTTGGTATCTGGAACATTCCAACGCCACCACTGGAGATGTCCTTCGGCATCTGATTTGGTGCGGTAACGACCAATTCTTAACCATTGCAAATTGTTGGGCAATAGACGTGCTACAGTCCATGGTCTGAGTTTATCTCGATACGCCATAATTTAGTTGTCTCCTTCACTGTAGTGGAGCTATAGCGAGCCTGCTACCCTTGACAGTTCCAGGCTGGCTTTTTTACTGGTTGCGATTGCAACAATATTAACTTCCTACATTAAATTTGTTGGCACAAGTTTTTTGAGAATAAAATTAATATTTGTGAGTCTTGCTTCTTTACACAATGAAACAACTTTCTCTCTCTTTAAATTTGCCTAGCTTAGAATCGAAAACAACTACTTGGTTCCAAGAAATCTTGGCATCTCTTGGTATCAGTCGAACCCCAATGTGGCAGGATCAATTGGGTTCATCTCTACATAATTGGCTGAGAGATCATAATCATTCTCCCCTCAAAACCTTGAGCTTATTTTCTGGTGGAGGTGGCTTAGATATTGCTTTTCATGACTGCGGTTTTGAGATAGTGCAAATGGTTGAAATAGAAGCCAAATATGTGCAAACGCTCCAGAAAAACTCGCAGTCAGGAAAATGGCTAGAGAACTCTCAACCAATTTGCATTGATATTAGAAATTTTGTTCCTTCTTCCCAGTTAAAAATAGACTTTATTATTGGTGGCCCACCCTGCCAAACTTTCTCGGCGGCAGGGCGCAGAGCAGCAGGTGTTGCTGGAACTAGTGATGCCAGAGGTAATCTATTTAAGGAATATATACGTTTACTAAAAATCCTTCAGCCCCAAGGATTCTTATTTGAAAATGTTTATGGCATTACGGGAGCGCAACAAGGTGAAGCTTGGCAGCAGATTCAAGCAGGCTTTAAAGATGCTGGCTACACAATTTATTTTCGGATTCTCGATGCTGCTGATTACGGAGTGCCACAACATCGAGAACGTTTATTTATTGTGGGACTAAAGACAGGTAATTATTTATTTCCCTATCCAACTCATGGCCCTGATTCACCAGGAGAAGAGCCTTTTTATACAGCAGGAGCAGCTATTGTTGGTACTGATAGCAAGGATATAGAGCTAGGAATTGGTGGAAAATATGGCTACTTACTTACAGATATCCCGCATGGGCTAAATTACAGTTTTTATACTAAAGAAATGGGATATCCTCAACCTGTGTTTAGCTGGCGTTCAAAGTTTTCTGATTTTCTCTATAAAGCCGATCCCGAAATGCCAGTAAGAACCATTAAAGCCAAAGGAGGGCAATATACTGGACCTTTCAGTTGGGAAAATCGCAGGTTTTCGGTGGCAGAATTGAAGCGATTACAAACGATTCCTGATGCTTATGAATTAGTGGGTAATCGCTCAGTTTGTATTGAACAGATTGGTAATTCAGTACCACCACAACTTGGTAGAATCTTAGCGCTGAGTATCTTGGAGCAAGTGATGGGGGTTGAGTTGCCCTTTGTTATGCATTATTTGCCGTCAGAGAAGAAACTGGGATTTAGACGACGCAAGCGCCAGTTAACACCAAGATATACTCAAAAAGCCAAAGAAGCGATCGCACTTTTGAAGGATAGCGGTAAGCTCACTGCTACGACTAAAACTGATAGTGTGACTAAAGGGCAAGTAGTGCGTTTCTTATCTACTAATTTTGCTTGGACTGAGCAGGAAGTTTCTAATAGTACTAAGATTCAGGTTAAGTATGATTTGAAACCTGATTGCTGGAGGATAGCAGTATCTACTAGTATTCACAGAGAGCATTTCACTTTTGTTCACCCTCACCCTAAATCCCTCTCCCAAAACTGGGATAGGGATTTTAAAAACTCGCTCCCTATTCAAAATCAGAATAAAAATCAATACGTGATTGATTTATGCCCATCTACAGGGTATGAAGATTGGGGTTTAAACACAAAGAGGGTTAAACTAGAAGCTCAAGAGTTAGACCCACAAGTATTTACAGCTTTGTGGAAAGCCTTTGAGGAGAAACTTGTTGAGTTTACTCATAAGGCTGATTTAGTTCAGCTTTCAGGTTATTATCAGTACAAACCACAGATTACTACTATCCTGACTTTTGATCCCAGATTAAAGGTTGAGTCGTTTTGGCGTGTTATTCAAGCTGTGGTTGGAGGTATAGGAGTTGCACAACAGCTCTCTGCTCAAAGTCTGGCGCTGCTATGGGGAGTTGAAGCCGATGAGATATTTTCTCACCTACAGTCTTTACGTGGGATGGGTTATGAAGTTAGAAACCACAATACTAATTCTCAGATTCCTCAAGGAGAGTATTTAGTACCTTATGCTTTTCCAACCCTGACGCCTAGAAGTGTACAACTAGGTAAAAAGTTAGGAGATTGTGGCTATTGAGTCACTTCACTCCAAGTCAAAAGGGAGAAATCCAAAGTCAAAAATAATTTTATAGATCAAAAATCACGATTTAACCCAATCGGTAGGGGGTTGGGAGACACCGCTTGGTGCTCACAGAGTACTCATGTTTCCAAATAATCCGATTTAACCCAATCGGTAGGGGCGAAAAAACGGTTTACAGTCGGCGAGATGCATAGCGAAGGAGTTTCCAACTAATCCGATTTAACCCAATCGGTAGGGCCACGGATTGTTCTCCATGAAATTACCAGAATTGTTTCCAACTAATCCGATTTAACCCAATCGGTAGGGGATATGGCGGTTCTCATAGAAGACTAATCCAGGTTTCCAACTAATCCGATTTAACCCAATCGGTAGGGATGTACATTACTGTATCTTATCATGGGCAACAACAATGTTTCCAACTAATCCGATTTAACCCAATCGGTAGGGTGAAGTAGGGTTCTCAACCCTACACTCCTTAGCCCTTGTTTCCAACTAATCCGATTTAACCCAATCGGTAGGGGGAGGAAAAATTGTAACAGAGTGTGCAGAATGTAACGTTTCCAACTAATCCGATTTAACCCAATCGGTAGGGGTAGGATAAGAAAAGCTAATGTGCACCGGTAAAAATGTTTCCAACTAATCCGATTTAACCCAATCGGTAGGGTGTTAGCGTTATGCGGTCTGGTAACATTATCCAGGTTTCCAACTAATCCGATTTAACCCAATCGGTAGGGTGAGGATTGCACCTCGTGCAACACTACTAAATAGTACTGGTGGTTTCCAACTAATCCGATTTAACCCAATCGGTAGGGGAGAGGCAGCTAAGGTTGCCATGCCTTTCTTCGAAAACCAGGTTTCCAACTAATCCGATTTAACCCAATCGGTAGGGAGTTCGTCTAGCAGCCCTTACCCAGTAAAGGTTTCAGCCGCCAAATCGACACCACTGAAATGATCATAACATATCCTCCCCAAAATCCGAGCAAACACATACCTCAAATCCTCTCCCCGTAAGGCATCGACACCATTCAACGAAAAATATAGGGTTTCGGCGATTTGGCGAGTGGTGTCGATGAACATATAAAAATTGCCCTCAAACCCAGATATAATCATACTTTGGGGGTGTCTACCCTCCCAATAATCAAAATTAGTTATCTTGAAGACGAATAGGAATTTGAATTTCACTACGCTTAAGAGCTTCAGGCACAAAAGGCGCATCATAAAAGAAACGACGTGGTAAACCAACAACCTGATACTCTGGATGTTGGGCTAGCCAGTTTTGTAATCGCTTGATATTCTGTTGATAACTTGAATAACTATAACTACCCTTAAGTCCGAGACTAACAACCGTCATTGGTTCAATATCTTCTACCTGGATATTTTGACTAACTTGCTCAGGGTAAACTTCAGTATTGCGGTATAAAAATGAGACATAGGCTTCTCCTTGTTGATCCCCTGAACCAATTTCACCAACTTCTAAAGTACTAGCTGGGTAACGAGTCTCTACAGGAGCAGTCATCGAGATATCATTAGAACTGATATGGCGGTAAAGAGGATTGAAAGAACTATTCGCTGCCTGAGAAAGTTCTCCCGAATAACGGACTGTAGCTGCACGATAGGCAGGATATTGCTTAACTTCGATTTCTCCCTCTGCCGTCGGTGAGGGAAATCCTACCGGTAAAGGCGCAGCTATAGAACTGTAGGCAAAGAAGCCGAGTGCAACTAAACCGATTATTCCCAATGGTAAAAGTAATTTCTCTAATTTCATAATAAAGCCATAAGCTGTTACCCATTTAAATCATATATTTAATTAATGGCTAAAACTCTTGTTCCTTCTGCTTCCTGCCTCCTGCCTTCTGCCTTGCTGTTGTGCATTGCCTGAGCCGCCTTCTTCATTGCCTTAGCAGCTAAAGTATATCCTCCATCAGCACCATCTACAAAATGGACATGGCAACCATTGGGATCATTAACATAACAAGTTATTAAAGCCCTGTCAGAAGTATGTAAGCCATAGACTAATTTTCCTTGCTTATGCTTCTGTTCTAGAAAAGTTACTAATTTCTTTCTTTGTGCAGGAGTACCTGAAATAATCATATTCAGCGTATCACTAAACTTTTGATAATCAGTTGCCTTAACTACTTCCTGCTTATTTTCTATGCATTTTAAAACTTTACATTCAATTTTTAATTTATCAAAAGCCAGTGCCAGTAAGTTTTGTGCCTTAAGCTGCAAAAGCAAAGTTTTATGCCACAGTAAATTCTTGGCAGCAGACTTGACTTTTAATAGAGCATTCAAATCTTTATCTTGAAAAGTCAATTTAAGATTACCAGCATAAAAGGGACTAGAGCCTTCTTCTATTCCATATATATTCTGAATTTCAGCTAAAACCTCTTGATAAATCAAAGCCTCTTGTTCGCAATCTTCCACCATCGCCGTCACAATCAGACTGTTGATTTCCCCATATAGACTCTGAATATCCTGCCAGGGACAACAAACACCAATAAAATTGGCAGCTTTTGGAGAAGTTTCTAAATTATTAAGACAATAAATATTAGTATAATCAGGATTTTTTATCAAAGCCGTCGCATAATTGATCCCACCACCGCTAAAAACAGCTTGCCGATATTGATCTAATACCTTAAACTTCGCCACTTGAACCTGATACCCAGCTTCATTGACAGCTGCTATCGGTACAACTCCCACACGTAAATCTAAGTCAAAATTTTGCTTTGCCAAATTTTTTGTAGCCAGTAAAGCCTGCTTAGCTGCTGATAGTAGAGAAGGAGGAATTAAAATTGAAGCGCCATCCCCACCGAAGATAAAAGGAATTTCAACATTCCCGGCAATATTTACCACAGCACCTATAGAGCAAGCACCTAGTAAGTTGACTTCTTTGTAGAGTCCAGCTTCAATTGCTTTGGTCGAGTCAACTACATCGGTAATCAGGATATACCAGTCCCTAGGAGCCCAGGCAAAATTTTGATAATCAGTAACCTCAAAAAAATTATCTAAAACAGGTAATTCTGAGTAAAACTTTTCGGTAGACATATCTTACTAAACCCTTGCCATGTTTGATTTTAAGCATCATTGGTAAAAGCACCATTACAGAACAATCTGTTTGAAATTTCTCAATCAGATTCATGGTTAACAGTTCATTGTTCGTTGTTAATAGTTCATTGGACCATGAACTATTAACAAAGCTGCCTTTTGTGAACTAATTCCTGCGCTGAGCATTCCTCATCAGTACTCAAGAGCCGCTGGATAGTTAAAAAAATTAACAGCCTTTATAACCTATGATGAATGCAATTTTACCGATATGGATCTTACCAAAGTAGCAGAAACGGATTTCTGCTATATTTCTTAATGATGTATTTAATATTTCTTAGTTATTCATCCTGATTAGGGTTTAAAGTTTAAGTAACTATTTCTGAGTCTCCATTTCCCTAACTACACAGCATTGTGCTACTACTTGCTTAAGACCCTCATCAGAGTGAGCAAGTTCCAAGTCACAATAAAATTAGGTGCAAGGTATGCCTTGCTCCTACCCAACACCACGGTGCTAGTAAGATAAAAATGCAGATTACTCAATATCTTCATACAGCGGTTCTAGTTTCTGACCTGGAAAAGGCAGAAAATTTCTATGGAAATGTACTAGGATTATCTAAAGTAGAGCGATCGCTTAAATATTCTGGTGCTTGGTATCAGGTGGGCGAGTACCAACTGCACCTGATAGTTGCCTCCAAGAAAGTAACAGAGTTACAAAACCCTGAAAAATGGGGGCGTAATCCGCACATTGCCTTGGGTGTAGCCAACCTCAAGGAAGCATCAGAAAGTTTGCAAGCTCACGGATACTCTGTACAATTAAGTGCATCTGGTCGTGCTGCTTTGTTTACCCAAGACCCAGACGGTAACGTGATTGAGATTAGTCAGACTTAGATTTAAAGGTGATGAAAATCATTGCCTACTTATATAGTGACCCTTTACTTGAATCCCCACCAGAGCAAGATTTGTGGGGGGCAGAGGTGGATCAAGTTTATCAAGACTTAGGAGGGCGGCAGCAATTACAGCAACTGTTAACTGATTGTCAGACTCAGGCAGCTGATTACTTGCTAATTCAGCGTCTGGAGGAATTAGGCGACTCAGTGGAAGAAGTGAACAATCGCCTTAGCCAAATCGAAGCTATGGGCATGATTGTCATTGCCACAGAGCAACCCTATACTTCTTGCCAATTAACAGATGCTAGCGCCACCGAAATTAGGGCAAATTTATTTAAACTCATCCAAGAAATCTACAATAGCCAGCGCAGCCGCCTTATCCGTCAAGGGCACGCCCGCAACCGCATCAAAGCTCTACCACCACCAGGAAAACCGCCCTACGGCTACCGCCGAGGCAAAGAACGCTTTATTATTGATCGCTCTACAGCACCAGTGGTCAAGGATTTTTTTGAACAATTTCTACTTTATGGTTCCTTGCGCAGAGCTGTTAGATATCTGGAAAAAAAGTATAGCAAGAAAATCTCCGTTTCTACTGGGCGTCGTTGGCTCACCAACCCTGTATATCGCGGTAATCTTGGCTATCACAACGGCGAAGTAATCTCAGATACTCATATTCCCATCTTAAACCGAGAAGAGGCAGCACAGATTGACCGCCTGCTGCGCCGGAATCGGCGACTACCACCCCGCACCGCCAGTGCTCCCCGCTCTTTAGCTGGTTTAGTAGTCTGTAGAGAGTGCCAGTCTTCTCTGAGTGTAGTCAGCGTCACCAAATACTCCAAAGATAAAGAATACCTCTATTTGCGTCCCCTCAGCTGTCCCAAACTTCCGAAGTGTCGAGCTATTGCCTATGGAAAAATATTAGAGCAGACAATTCAAAGTATCTGCCAAGAATTGCCCCGTGCCGTTGCCCTGATGCATGCCCCTAGCTTGGATGGTATTAAACAGTCCCTTAGCAGTCAAATTGCTAACAGGCAAGAGATATTAACTGAGCTCAAATCCTTAACAAGTCGCGGCGTACTCGACTCAGAAACTGCCGATTTGCGAGCTTACAAACTGCGTACAGAAATTTCCCAACTGCAAGAGCAGCAAGCAGCACTACCGCCAGTTAATTTACAAGCCCTTGCCCAAACCGTCTCTATTTACCAATTCTGGTCAGATTTATCTGAATCAGAGCGTCGATTTTACTTCCGAGAATTCATCCGCCAAATTGAAATAACCCGTCAAGAGCAAGAATGGCAGCTGCAATTAGTTTTTATCTTTTGAGGGTTCATAGTTCATATCCCCATCTCCGTGTCTCCCCATCCCCCATAGAAGGCAGGAGGCAGGAGGCAGAAACTTCATAAAAATCTTCTCCCCATCTCCGTGTCTCCCCATCTCCGTGTCTCCGTGTCTCCGCATCTCCGTGTCTCCCCATCTCCCCATCTCCCCGTCTCCCCATCTCCCCCTCTCCCCGTCTCCCCATCCCCCCATCTCCCCATCCCCCCCTCTCCTGCTTCCCCTAAGGCAACTCCACAGAAGTAGGCTTGGCAATATGGGGTAAACCCCAACCTAACTTTTCTCGCAAAAGTCGGAAAAACTCTGGTGGTTGTAAGCGAATAAATTTGGCATTATAGGGCGATTTCTGTACTTGCACCAAATCTTCTGGCAGTACATAACATCCTGCATTACCATCAACTACCATTACTAACTGATTGGGAGTCGCTGGAATAATCTTTACCTCTTCGCTATCAGCAAATACCAGCGCCCGACTAGCTAAAGAATGGGGGCAAATAGGCATCAATTGCAGCACTGGTACGTCAGGTGTTACCACTGCTCCCCCGGCACTCATAGAATAAGCAGTTGAACCAGTCGGAGTAGAGATAATTACACCATCAGCAGCAATATCTACAGGTGCATGATGCCCAATCTCCACCTCAAAATGGCACATGCAAGTCAAAGGCTCTCGGTGTAGCACCATTTCATTCAAGCACAGCGCCTCCCACCAAATCTGGTTATCTCGAAGTACCTGCACTAACAACATCGCCCGTTCTTCAATTTTATATTCCCCTGCTATTACCTTTTCCAAAGCAGAGTACACTTGGTTAACATAAGTTTCCGTCAGGAAACCCATATGACCAGTATTCACTGTCAGTAAAGGGATACCATAGGGAGCAACTTGGCGAAAAGCTGCTAGAACTGTACCATCTCCTCCCAGCACAATCGCCAAAGCCATCTCCTCATCAAAACCAGCAGGAGCCAGTTTATCTATGGGTGTATGACAAATGGGAGAGTTAGGACGTGAATAGCCGAGAATACCGCCGACGCCAGTAGCCATGCAGACATCCCAACCCAAGGCACTCAATTTGTCTTTCAACTCTGTGGCAACGCGACAGGCCACAGGTTTGATGTCATTGTAGATGATCCCTACTTTGCGCACACTCACCAGTCCGCTTTATGGTCAAACCTAATTGAGATGTCCTGTATCTTCCTTAATTAGACAATATTACAATAACTTATTGAATGATCCCCAATTTCAGAGCTAATCCTTACTGGGAGCTGGATTTGAAAGGAGTCTTTTTCTTCTTTTTAGCTTTATTTTTCTCGTAGTCGATTTCCTTGAGTTTCTTCATGATGCGGCTAAAGTATTCTTGCATGTAGGCTTCTAAGGTTGTGGTTTCCCTAGGCTCCAGACCAAATACTTGATATACTTCCTCCATCTGGGCATTAAGAGGTTTCCCACTTGCCAATACCTCAGCAAATGTCAGTCGGTCAGCAATATTCCAGCCCCACTGAAAAAATCTGACAATTTGGCGCATAGCTCGTAGCAAGCCCAGTGGTAGTCTGGCAATTTTAGCCTCTTTTCCTGATATCCGTTCGCATAAGCTAATAATTTCCTCAGAACTCCAAGCGCGAGTCCCTACTAAAGGAAAAGCTTTGTTCTCTGTTTCTGGAACTTCCAGGGCGCGAACCGCAAATTTGGCAATATCGAGAGTATCCATGTAAGCGATGGGAGAAGCATTTCCCGTAATCCACACCGCTTGTCGATCCAAAATCGGAATCGCATACTGCCCAATTAGCCCTTGCATAAAGCCACAAGGCTTCAAAATTGTATACTTCAATCCGGATTCTGCTAGAAAAAGTTCCGTACAGCGCTTGATTTCCATCAGTGGCACCTTGGGAAATTTCTCAGCATCGAGAATCGAAAAGAAAATGAACCTTTCAATCCCAGCAGCAGCAGTAGCCTGAATTAGTGAGACTTTTCCCTCCCAGTCTACTTGTTTAATTGAGAGGGAATCTGTAGGTCGAGATGTTGCCACATCAATGACAGCATCAATACCTTCCAAGGCTTTTGGCAGAGTTTCAGGGACACAGAGGTTGCCCTGTATTATTTCGGCTCCCCATTCTTTGAGAAAGGTTGCCTTGCGTGGGCTACGTACTAAGCAGCGCACCTGATGGTCTTCGTCGAGTGCACGACGAACTACCTGTCTTCCCAAGGTGCCTGTTGCACCCACGACCAACAAATTCATTCAGAATTTTTTGTGACTATTCTTAAACTTTCTATAAGATTCTATCAGATAGATTGACTCTCTTCCACTATTGCTTCACTGTTTATGGTTCATAGTTCATGGCTCATGGATTCTCAGGTGGAGAGGCAATGAACCGCGAACTATGGATAATTGGGCTATAACTCTGGTTAAAGTCTCCTTAAGCTTCTTCTTCTCCACCTTGGATTTTGAGCAATAAAAAGCCCAATCCCAAGCCCACAAGAATTAGGGTAAAGGACAATACTGCTGCGTTTAACATTTCACCGTCCATTGTTTTTAATCTCCTAGCTTGATAAAAAATGAGAACACTAAAGTTCAAATTTACCTCAAGAAGGCTTACCTGCGGTGGTATTTACAAAGAAGTAAGCTGCATCCCACGTCTTTTAAGCGTGGGATATAGCGTTAAGGCTTTCAAGCCGCGTTAGCTGTTTGGTTGATCCTCGATTGTGGACATACTATCATAAACAGCATGAAGGCTTTGAAGTTCAAGCTATACGCTCACAAGCGCAATCGATATCTCAAGCGGTGCCTCCATGCTGCTGGAGTTATCTACAATTACGCGATTGCCCTCCACAAGCGGTACTACCGAATCTGGGGTCAACACTTGAGCTGCACCAAGCTTCAAAAACATCTTGCCAAACTCCGAAAGCGTAATCAATTTTGGCAACTAGTAGGTTCTCAAGCTGTGCAAGACATTTGCCAGCGAATCGAGAAAGGGTATCAGTTATTTTTCAAAAATCACAAAAAGGGGGCAAGACCGCCAAGTTTTAAGAAAGTTAAAAAATATAAATCGTTCACTCTTAAACAAGCTGGTTATAAATTCTTGGGAGAGAACCGCCTCAAGATAGGAAAGCGTGTTTATCAGTTCTGGAACTCCCGACCAATTGAAGGAATTGTTAAAACCGTGACTGTCAAACGAACTGCTTTAGGAGAGCTATTTGTGACCGTGGTGGTTGACAACAAAACCGAACCGACAATTAAAGTTGAGACGAGTAGAATCGCTGGCTTTGATTTTGGTCTCAAAACGTTCCTGACTTGTTCGGAAGGGTTCAAAATTGAATCACCTCAATTCTTGAAGCAATCACTCTCTAAAGTTCGTAATGCTACCAAAAAGTTGTCCCAAAAAGTCAAAGGTTCTAAAGGTAGAGAAAAAGCCAGATTACATCTGGTTAGGCAATACGAAAAAGTGTTCAATTGTCGTCGCGATTGGTTCTGGAAGCTAGCACACCAACTCACTAACAGGTTTGATGTTCTGTGTTTTGAGACCTTAAACCTTAAAGGAATGCAACGTCTTTGGGGACGAAAAGTTTCTGAGTATGCTTTTGGAGAGTTTTTGCAGATTTTAGAGTGGGTTGCTCTCAAAAAAGGTAAATTGGTCGTCTATATTGACCAATGGTATCCGTCGAGTAAAACCTGCTACCACTGCGGACATGTTTTAGAGTCTCTAGACTTAGAGGTTCGCCGTTGGCGCTGCCCATCTTGTCACCTTGAAAATGAGCGAGATGGGAATGCCGCACTAAATATTAAAAGGGTTGGGAGTTCAACCCTAGGCGTAGGAGATGTCAGACAGGCTGTGCCTGCAATCTCTGCCTGATGCCTGAATCCCACGAATTGAATTCGTGGGAGTGGCTCAAACATAATTAGATTTACTCTAAACATGAAAACTGGGAAAACTTTCTTTACAAATCAACTCAGTTCGCAGTTGAAACACCCTCGCTTAGCCATCACCTTAGGGGATCCATCTGGGATTGGACCAGAAGTAATACTCAAGGCACTAGCAGATTCAGAAGTTACTGCCAATTGTGAAGTTACCGTGATTGGCAGTCGTTCACTGTTACAAGCAGCCTACACCAAGCTACAGCAGCAGAATCTTGAGGTGGCAACTCCAGAGCAATTATCAATTATCGATCTTGAGTTAGAGAGATCAACTGAGGGTAAAATTACTACAGGTATAGGTAATGCTGCTAGTGGTATGGCTAGTTTTGCCTATCTGGAAGCTGCGATCGCACGTACCCTGGCAGGGGAGTTCGATGGTATTGTGACCGCGCCGATTGCTAAATCTTTATGGAAAGCTGCTGGACACGAGTACCCTGGTCAAACTGAAGTATTAGCTCAGTACTCTGGTGTCAAGAAGTTTGGTATGTTATTTGTGGCGCGATCGCCTCACACTGGCTATTTATTGCGCACTCTACTTGCTACCACACATATTCCCCTACGTCAAGTAGCAGATACTCTCACACCTGAACTGATGAGAGCCAAACTTGACCTACTGGTAGATTGCTTGCGGTTTGACTTTGGGCTGGAGACACCCCGGATTGCAATTTCTGGGTTAAATCCTCATAGTGGGGAGCAAGGGCAGTTGGGCAGTGAGGAACAAGAGTGGTTGATTCAGTGGCTAGAACAAGAGCGCCGTCAGCGTCCTAGAATCCAATTAGATGGACCAGTACCACCGGATACTCTCTGGGTAAAACCAGCTCAAGCCTGGTATGGAGAGAGTGGAAATATTAGAGAAAAAACCAACACCTCAATCCAAAATCCAAAGCCTAAAATCGCCAATCTCCCTGATGCCTACCTAGCACTGTACCATGACCAAGGCTTAATCCCAGTCAAATTAATGGCTTTTGACCGAGCAATTAACACTACTATTGGTTTACCTTTTGTGCGCACTTCCCCTGATCATGGCACAGCTTTCGATATTGCAGGTCAAGGTATTGCTAATCCTACTAGTATGAAAGCTGCTATTGAGTTGGCAATAGAATTAGTTAACCAGAGGTTGGGATTAAGCTACATGGTTCATTGCCCTGACTTGACATAATCCCTTTTGCCCAATTCCCGCAACCGCCGTTGTAACTGCTTAAGATTAGGTTTAATAGCACCATAACGCCAGCTAACATAAGCCTGAGAAATCTCCTCAATTACCTCAGCAGCAACCGAGGGTTGGTGTTGGCGCATACTCCTGGCATATTCCAGAGGCGTCTGTGCTGGGTGCTTGATGTATCCTTTCTTCCCTAAAACTTTCAGCATTTTCTGGTAGAGGCTTTCCATCGGCGGCAGTGAAGCCAACCAACGATAGTAGCGCCAGTTTCTCCACTGCTGCCAACCCAACCAGCCCAAAAAACCAACAAAGACCGCTAAAATTAAACCAGTAAATAAGCCTAGCCAACCATTAGAGAGTAACCTCCATAACCAGATAAACCCTCTTAGGAGCAAACCCACAACTAAATTCCATACCTCTGCTAGCCAACTGCTTAGTGGTGAGGGTAACCAACCAGCCACCCATTGCCAAAACTGTCGCCAGACGCTAAAGGTTTGAGACTCTTCCACTGAAGGAGGAAACAATTCATGACCAGGAATTGGATCAAAGGCAAACCAGCCGTATTCTGGAAAATACACCTCACTCATGGCATAAGCATCAGTATTTTTGACAACATATAAACCAGTGAAGGGATTAAACTTGCCACTACCAAAGCCTACTACTAGTCGTGCTGGAATGCCAATTGAGCGCAGCATGATTGTCAGTGCACTGGAGAAATGATCCGGATATCCTCCTTTATTCTTGAAGAGAAAAGCCTCTACCAAATCTTCATTTTCAGCTAAAAAGGGCAATCCCAAAGGATTTTCAGGAATTGTGTAGTTCTGTTTAAGAGCTTGAGCTAAGAATAGAGCTTTCTCATAGGATGAGGTGATGGGTTTTGGGGAAGTCGCTAGGAGTTCTTCGGTACGCTCCCTGACTTGATCTACAATTTTAGGCGGAACCTTTAGATAGTATTGTTTTATTTTCTCAGGGTACTCCTGACTTGAGAGTTGGAGCTGAGTGCGATCGCGTAAAGGTACGCGGGAGATTACAGTGTAAGTGAGGCCTTCTAATAAACCCAGAGGCGATCGTAAACTACCATTGGGATCGAGGGCTACTTCTCGTGTAGGAAAGTAAAGTCGCTGAGGATAGGCCAAGGCAGGAATAATATTTGGCAGTTCCGATACCACTGTGTAACTTTGAATTACCTCTTTACTTTCACCACCTATAGGTGGCGTACCGAGGATAAACTGATAAGACCATGGTGGTCGATTTACCTTCAGTACTTCCTCTGGGCGAGAGATTTCCCATCCCTGTCCTGTATAGTTTTCAAAGGAAAGTACCCGCCAAAATCCTGGTGCTTGGGAGCGTACCCGCAGAACCACCTTAGGCTTAAGTTCTCCCCGCAGATTCTGATTAATCCTGTCACCAAAGCCATAGTAAAAACCCTCGTCCATTTTACCAGGACCTGTAGCTAAATTTTGGTAACTACCGCCAGCACCACTGTCGGAGTTTCCTGGACGAACATAGCCAGGATTGACAATTCCAGGATTACTTGAATTAAAGTTGCTGTTGCCAAGATCCACTGGAGCGCTGACTGGGAATGTCTGTAGTTGGTAGCCTGGAAGTCTAGGCATCAGAGCAAAAATAGCCAGTCCCAGCCCTAAAATTGCCAACAGGAATATACTGAAACTTCTTAGGGAAAGCAAGGAAGTCTGAGTAGCCAGAGGCAATTTTTTTTTGCGCTTTGACTTGACAAATATACCTAGACGTGAACTGTAATCGAGTACGAGAACAGGCAGGGCAAGCGCTAGAAATATCAACAATAGTGGGGCAAAAACTAGGGTCTGACTAATGGTGCCAGCAACTCCCAACAGAATTAGCCCAATCACCATCGAATAACCCAAATCCTGGCGTCGCGGCATATCAAAGCTGTGGAGGATTTGTACCCAAATTAATAACTCTGCTAAAACCAAGCGGGTATCGTGGACCTGAGTCAACAAATTACTAAAGAATGCTCCTAGTGCTAGCAACATTCCTATTGCCAGTAAGAATTTGACGGCGATATTGCGACTGCGACGACGATACCAACTCCAGGTTGCCCCCACAATACTCAATGGCACTGCCCAGAAGCTGATCTGAGTTCCTGCAGCGACATCTGTGGCAACAATTCCCACAACTACCAGTCCCTGCACCAATACCCTTAGCCAAATAGAGTTTTCGGTTTGAGCAGGTTTTGTTCCTTCAAAGGACTGCCATAACTGACCTAAAACTGTTGACATCCTCCACCCTTAAATCAAAGATTTATGAAGGTGGATTCCCAGGTCACTCTTTATGGTAATTTCCTGTTTTTCACCCTCTTAACTAGATAATGACAAACTAATGTCCTTATGATTTCACTTGCGGGAAGATTGCAAAAGTCAACGGTTTCTGTTCCGAGTCATGGAATTGGATTTCCAAAGAATAGCTCTGGTTAGGTTCAACATCAAAAGCTTCAACACTCAACTGACCCGGTTCGCTGCGTTGTGATACTGTTGAGGTCTCTGGCGCACGCAGGGTCAAACTGCCGCCTTGAGGTAAATCAGCAACTAAGCGCAGCGAAGGAACTGGTGCTTGCAGTTGATAGTGTGCTGTAACTCTCAAAACTCCTGCTGTAGTCTGCCACTGCCGCTCTCTAGGAATTTGAGTTGGTAAAATTGACCAACTCAAGGAGTTAATAATCTCTTTAGCTGCCAAGAGCGCTAGAGTCATCTTTTGCTCAGTAGCAGCCTCTTCATAGCTAATTCCTATTGATTGCAGCCTTTGAGCTGAAGCCTGTGAATACCTCGGAGGTGACATCAGCACCACCCCTGCCAACTGATTGAGCGGTCCCGATTCTTCTGGGAATAAGCTTTCTACCGCATTAACCATTTTTGCCCCTAGCTTCAGCGAGGAAGAAGCGGCATCAGAACAGGCATCTAGCAGTTGTGATAAAACATTTTCTGGGATGGGGGCAGGCAAAGCAAACTTTTTGAGTTCTGGCATCCAGGTACGACTACGAGGAACCCAACCATCCTCGGCAACGTCTGCAAAATCAGGCTCATAGCTAGAAATTTCAGTTTCCCAAGGGAAAAGAGGGGGATGGCGTTCAATTTCGACTTGCAGTCTGCGTTTGATTAGCGCCTGGAAACGGTCTTGCACGGTCGGCATTTCTCCCAATTGGTAAGAGTTATGGTCTCTAGTCTGTTGTGTTGCCTCACGAGCAAGTATATCCGCTGAACCAGCCCGTGTTACATCCTGAGCCGAAAAACTAGTGTTATAGGGTGAAATGTTCACTTCTTCTAAATCGAGTGGGTCTAACTGCTCCAATTCAAAATCCGCTGCCGTTGCTTGACCTGTAGTAACAGTGCCTTGTTCCTGCTGGGGAGCAGGTAGCGGGGCAGCGGTCACGGACTCTTTTAATAGCAACTCCATCAGGAGGCTATATAGATCGTCCGAGTTATTATCTATCTCACTATTCATCTTGGGATGTGATTGATCCGGATACTGAACGATTGCGAATATACCAGGCCTTCTCTAGTAACTTAAACCATCGCTTCTCAACTTGAGTGACGGTACAACCTAATTCCTGAGCAATTTCAGGAACTGAGCTGCCTTTTTGTTTAAGTTTGAGTAATTTTACCTGCTCAACATCAACTGTGTTCTGAAATTCTGCCCATTCGATAGGTGTCATCCCCAGATTACGATCTAAATCTGCTCCTAGCCACTGATGAACTAGTTCCCAGCGATGGGAGAGCGCAAATCTGATCAGATGATATTTAAAACGCTGTTGCAAATAGTCCCTTTGTCTGGGAGTTATCCCCAAAATCTCCTCAATTTCGCTAGTAGGGAGGTCCTTTAGGCGTAGAGTCAAGTAATCAGCGCAATCACTTTGCTGACGCTCTTCGAGATAAGTAAGTAATTCTTCAACGACTCTTTCCCGGAGGTTTGACTCTAAGGGTTCGGGTTCAGATGCAACCATTACCTCCCGTACCTGCTGTATGGCAGCATCATTCCAAGTAAATTCTGACTCTGGCGATCCTCCCTCAGCAGCGGTGTCCATATCCACAGAGGTTTCTGGTGGTTGCTGTTGGGAAAAAGTCTGTGCCCTGAGGATAATTAGTTGCTGAGAGCGACGACCAGGCAGGGGAATGCGCCGCTTGCCATAACGTTCAGTGAAAGCCATGTATTCCGCCAGCTCCAACAGGGAGCGTGGGCGATAATCACCAGCAATCGAGTTTTCCCTGCGAAAAGCATTTAAGGCTTCTACATAGAATCCCTGTAAGAAATCTTCGATTAGAGTCAGCCGCGCTTGGTAACTCGCTAGTGTTTGAGAGGGCGTAATATAGCGGTAGACGATTGCTGATAAGGTACTTTGCAGCTCTACTCTTCCGCCATGGGAACCAAGTTTATAGTAGCGTAGACATTGTTTCAGACGATGATTCGCTAGTGTCTTTGCCCAGTCGTCTACCTCTCCAGAGCTTTGAATCCGACGGCTCTCATTGCAAATTCTTGTAACTTCATCTGCCAGACGTGCTGCTACATTCCGACAGCTGCGCTCAGGAGCGCGTGTCCCCTGCCGGAATTCATCAAATAGCAGTGTAGAAATTGTCTCCACGTCCTGGCAGACTTCCCTCATGATTCTCATTCTTTAACCAAAGCCCTAACAGACAAGCCAAAATACCTATTTGATCTGGATTTATACTCACTTTGCTCTGGGTTTATACTCAAAATCTCACCCCCCATAGCTCCCATGGATTTAGAACAGCAAATTCAACTTCTGATTGACAATGCCCCACAAGATGGGACAACGCCTAAACTTGTTGAGGCGCTTGCACCGGTGCTTAAACTTTTTGCTAATCAGCTGCAACACTCGGAATATCATATTCTCCAAACCCTTGATCAGGGTTGGGTGGTGACGACCCTGAGTAATCGATCTCAACCTGAGGTAGAAAAGAATGTGATTTATGCTTTTGCCACTCTCAAAGATGCTGTCGATTTTCAGTCAGTTTCGGACCCTCAAATCCTGGCAATGCCTGTGCCAGTTACTCACATTTTGTTCCAGATGCTTTCCCTTGAGACTGTCAATAGTACAGTTTTTTTTGATACACCCAGTAATCTAACAGCTGGTACAGAGGTACGTCGAGACGACCTACAGCGTTTAATTCAAATACAGCTGCAAGAAAATAGATCAGTTCCCCGGTCATATCCTAGCAACCAGCCCCCTGATCTTGCTTGAGTATGATCTTGGATCGGTTGACGATTATTGAGAAATTGAACTATCGAAAGTTGCATTTTCCTGCCAATAAATAATAAATCTTAATTAAGAGGCTAACTTAAGATCGAGGCTCTCTCTATACTAGGACCCTGACTATGCTTGTAAAACTGACCCAGGGTCTAGGCAATCTAAACTAGACTTTGATATGCTTCGATAAAGTTCAAATAATCTTTAAGGGAAACTGAAGCTTGGAAGAGAAAAGGTTAAAGGAATTAGAGCTAAAAGGGCAAAAAACTCTTGCCCCTTGTCCCTGTTGGCGAATAGTGAGTTAGCTTAGCCAAGGGGCTCTAGTAAACTCGGCTGAGGACGTAGTCAGCCATATCTAGCAGTGCTTTAGAGGACTCAGAGGGCTGTAGAACCGAAAGATTTTGTAAAGCTTCAGTGGCATGGTTTGTTGCCAGTTGGCGGGAGCGCTCGATGCCCTTACTTTCCATCACTAAGGTAAGTGCCTGGGGCAAATCATCTGTTTGGGCAAACTCCCGTTCAATTAGCACCTCTAGATAGGGTTTTTCTTCGAGGGCATATAATACTGGGGCAGTAAGATTACCACTCATTAAATCAGAGCCAGCAGGCTTGCCTAAGGTCTCTGTAGAGGCTGTAAAGTCCAAAATGTCATCTATGATCTGGAATGCTAAGCCCAGATTACGCCCATATCGATATAAGGCTGCAGCAACTTCTGCAGAAACTCCACTGAGTATTCCAGCTGATTTGGCACTATTGGCAATTAACGACGCCGTCTTGTTGTAGGTCTTCTCTAAATAAGCTTCAATGGTAGTAGTGGCGTTAAATCGATTCAGACCTTGTTGAATTTCCCCTTCCGCCATGTCCTTGATAACTTCTGAGAGCAGCTTAACTACCTCTAGGTTGTCGAGATTAGCTAGGTGCCAAGCAGATTGACCGAACAAGAAATCTCCCGCCAGTACCGCCACGCGATTGTTAAATAAGCTATTGACTGTTGGAGTAGCTCTGCGCACTTCTGATTCGTCGACAACATCATCATGGACTAAAGAAGCTGTGTGAATCATCTCTGTGATTTCTGCCAGACGTCTGTGACGGGGAGTGATTTCAGCATCTGGTCTTGTTGCCTTGGCAATTAAAAGCACAATTGCTGGTCTTACCCGCTTTCCAGGTGCCCCGAATAAATGTTCGGCTGCGGCATAGAGTATGGGATGACGGGCTCCCACAAGATTCTTTAAGTTTTCGCTCAGTAGACACAGGTCTGGTTCGACAGGGGCAAAAAGGGATATCACTGAAGTCATGGGTAAGCCGACTCAGAATTTAGTTTACGAAAGTTTACATTTTATTTACTTCAATTCTAATCTAAGCTAGAGCTTAACCCACAGAAAAGTTTTATTTGACTGGCTGTGGGATTGGAGAGTGAGGAGAGATACCGCATATTCGCATATTGTATCGAGCTATTAAGCAAATTGAAAAACTGAAGACAAAAAGCGGCTATTGTTGTGCTACTCTTAAAATCGAGGGTTTAAAAAACTAAAAAACTTAACTGTCGAGGGTTGTTGGTGAGGGGCTATTCTCCTTACCTGCGCCATAGCCCAAAGTCCATTTTGCCTTGTAGGCAGAGATAGTCTACAGCACTGGGCTAGAGCCTCGTTGTTTTTACTCAATTGATTGGACTGTTTTACACAGACAACAAGGAACTCTCAGCTAGCAGAGTGCCTATTTCTGGTCATCAGGCTGAACAACAGCATACTGGCTGAGTATCTTTAATAAGACGTTTATGGGGAGCGAGTTCTTGTATCCCCGAGTTTTTAATAAGAACAGTATCATCAGCCTTCTTTCAAGCTCGTCAGGGGTCTAAGCGTACTGTTTCCAATGCTCTCACCACATCCTACGTCTATCCGGGTCTGATTATCACTATGGTTTACCAAGATACAGCTGTAATTATTCCACTCCTAGCAACCGCTTATCTGTTAGCAATTTATCTGCTGTTGATGCTCGCACAGCGTATGATTAAGGGTTCTCGATACGCTACCAGTTCTTTTAGGGATGCTTACGCTAACTATGGAACAACAGAGCAGGTTGGGTCTAATGACGAAGTAGATAAGCCCCACAAGCTTACATCTGGGTTAAATTCTCACTCACTTGCTTTTAAAGAACCTGACCAACAAATGCAGGTGAAATTAGCATCGAAAATCACAAGTTCAACACCTTCAAAGGTGAATTAATGAAAAATTGTGAATATTGTGCTAATTAACTTGTAGTTGGCAATAATTAGGGTTAAAGGTGCAATTTTTCTCCTAAACTCACCTCTAACCCATTTTTTTTTGAGCTCATTCTACTGATGAGAGTGGTAATGATCGATAAGATACTTTCGGCAGATTGATTTTTTCCACTATGGGGGTACATCCTAGCCACTGCCTCGATGTTTGTTCAAACTCCTGAGGGCAGCCGCTAACACAGAAGCGAGTCGGCAGCACTCCAAAAGTATTTTTCAGTCCCATTAAATCAAGTTCTCGGGCGGCAGCAGCAACTACGTGTAGAGCCGGATTTAAACAGGAGACATTTGTTGGCAAGATTTTCTTGAGTACAGGTTCCAAATGTGGATAATGGGTGCAGCCATAAATCAGGGTATCAATTCGCTGTTTAAGCAATGGCTCTAGGTACTGACGTGCCACTTCAGAAGTGTATGGCTCGTGCAACCGGTTTTGCTCAACTAACGGCACAAACTCTGGACAACCGACTTGCCAAACCTTAGCGCTAGGGCAGCTTTCCAATATAGCACGCTTATAGGCATTACTAGCGGCAGTCGCAGGGGTAGCAATTACTCCCAGGCGACGACCTTGGACAACAGCAGCGCGAGCGCTGGGTAGAATCAGCCCCAGAATTGGGGTCTCAAACTCACTACGTAGTGTTTCCAGTGCTAGGGCATCACTAGTATTGCATGCCATGACCACCATTTTGACATCCTGTTGCACCATCCAGCTGATAATTTCAAAGCCAAACTGCAGAATTTCAGCTGCAGAGCGCATGCCGTAGGGTAGCCGCGCTGTATCAGCAAAGTAAAGAACCGATTCGTTAGGCAGTTGACGATAGAGTTCTCTCAACACAGTGAGACCACCAACGCCGCTGTCGAAAATACCAATGCGACTCCGCTGTGGTTCTCTCCTAGAGGCAAAGGTGGTTTGAGAACTCGAGTTTAGCTTGGCTGTCATAGTCTTGGAGTCGGATGCATTTTGCCCAGGGGCATCGCTCAAGTAGAAACTGGAAAATTTGGACACCGATGTTTTCTGTGAGATTAACGCTTAGTTTGATGCTAATGTGTTTACTTACAGTGGGAAGGTTTCAACATTACTCGTCAGAGATGGTTAATTTTAAGGTTTGTCGAAGCAAGAGGAAACCCTCAAAGCAATTCCTCCGAATCTCCGTCATCAAGGGTCTAAAGGAGTTCAAATAATGCCCTTTGTACAGAGGAGTGCATTAGGGGAGGGTTTCCACTTGGTTGCTTCAAATGGTTCAACTGACTAGAAAAAGTAGTTCCCTTAGGTAAAACTACGATGCCTCCGACGCGATTGAAAGACGCCTGCCAATCTGGAGAGTCCCTGGTAACATTTAAAGTTATACGCACAACAGGTGGCCAGTCTTGGATTTGAGAAAATCGAATCTGACCAACCCCATAGCGATTTACCTCCAACTCTTGCTCCCAGAGATGCTGCGAAAGGGTAGCACCCGAAATTTCAATCTCAATGCGACGGCGATCACGGCTTCGCCTCGCCTTAATGCTTTCAGGTTGTCCGCCACTGGTACGGATAAAAAATCCATCCTTAGTCACTTGAAAGCTATCTAGTTGAAGCCTGGCAGTTGCCACTTGAGTATCTAGGGCATTTTCTGCTGGCGGCAGTTGACTCGGTGAAAAATCTTGGATTTGGAGCGTTGGCAGTTGCACTATCCACTCATTAGCAGCCATTCCCCGGAATATCACCTCCTCAGGATTAAGAGTATAACCGGGTGCTAATTCAATTACAATCCGAGTTGTTTGGTTCTGAAACTGCCCAACTCGAACCTCTCTAATCGCACCTCCTACTTGCTGTCTTACGGTTCGACTCCCCAGTATAATGCCAGGTAAATTAATGACGACGCGCGTTGGATTGGCGATCAGTTCTGCCTGAGGTTGAACCCCTACATCAGTAGTAAATTCGAGTCGGTTTTGAGAGCGATCAAAATGGAAAAAGAGCAGTTGACGCCCCTGGGCGGGCAAGGAACTCATAAAAACGCTCAAAAAGCTCGAAAGTAGCAGTATCCAGCGGAATTTCATGATTATTTCTCCTGTTGAAAGCCCTCTGCTGCATCGCAACGCGGTTTGGTAGATTGGGTATTTTATACCAAGTTGCAAGTCTAAAGCTCAGACCTCTTTTGCTCTATCTCTGAGATAAAGATTCAATTGAGGCTAATGCTGCAACTTGGTATTACCTGCTTTATTTAGGTTCTTGACCTGCTTCAACTTCCTCAGGTAAACCTTGAGGATCGGCTGTGACTGCTCCAGTGCTGTTACTGTCTAAGGCTGGCATCGGCTTGCCAATAGCTTCTGACTCTGGCTCTTGAAACACAACCCTCAGTAAGGGAGGGGCGACAAAGGTAGTTAAAATTACCATCATGATAATCGCCGCCTGGGTAGCTTCTGACAGAGCACCACTAGCTGCACCCACACCAGCAAAAACTAAGCCTACCTCGCCCCTAGGAATCATACCGACACCAATTGCCAGACGTTGAATTCCCGGTTGACCGAAGACTGTAAAGCCAGTAATGACCTTACCAACAATTGCCACCACAATTAGGAAAGCCGCAATAATCAAGCCCTCACGATTGCTGGGAACCGCCGGATTCAAAACGCTTAAATCAGTCTTAGCTCCCACAACTACAAAGAAAATTGGCGTCAGCACATCAGCGACTGGTATCACCTGCTCTTCCAATTCTCGGCGTTTATCGGTTTCTGCCAAGACTAGTCCTGCAGCAAATGCTCCCAAAATCGCTTCTAAACCAATAGCGGCGGCGACATAGGACAGGATCAAGGCAAAAATCAAGGCAGTCAGTAAAACCTGACCACGAGTCTTCATCTCATTAACCAAGCCCACAAAGTAGGGAGAGAGGAAACGACCTATTAGAATTGAGCCTACCAGGAAAACACCGGCACTAATAATCAGATAGATGACATTGGCAATAACAATTTCACCCGTCTTTGCCAGACTTGCCACCACCGCCAAGATGATGATACCGAGAACATCATCGAGAACTGCTGCGCCAATGATAATTTGCCCTTCTTTGGAACTGAGACGACCGATCTCAGCTAAAACCTTGGCAGTAATACCAATGCTAGTGGCTGTGAGGGCAGCACCTGCAAAAATAGCGGGAACAGCACCAAGGTGAAATAAATAAACTAAACCAGCGGTTCCAGCAGCAAAAGGTGCCACGACTCCCACAATTGCTACGATTGCAGCTTGGGGTCCAACCCGGATTAACTCCTGTAGATCAGACTCTAATCCAATTTCAAACAGCAGAATCACCACGCCGAGTTCTGCCAGGACAGAAATCACCTCGCTTTGAGATTCAAATACCGATTGTGCCGCCTCTGGTGCTAGACCTGTAGTAGACTCAAGCCAGTTGATAATCATTGAATGGCTACTATCTGCACCGCCTTCAGGGAAGACTAGCAGATTTAGCGCCGAGACCCCGATAACTACACCACCTACCAGTTCACCTAATACTGGCGGTAGGTTAATACGAGCGCAAATCTCGCCACCGAGTTTGCTAGCGAAGAAAATAGCGACTAAACTCAGCAGTACTCCTGCAAATACTAGTGAAGCATTATCTGATGAGGTTTCTGTTGCCTCACCTGCTGCACTTAACAG
Source organism: Symploca sp. SIO2E9 (assembly GCA_010692645.1). Classification (GTDB taxonomy): domain Bacteria; phylum Cyanobacteriota; class Cyanobacteriia; order Cyanobacteriales; family Coleofasciculaceae; genus SIO3C6. Next base: position 55,014 of record JAAHGS010000009.1, on the reverse strand, counting down.
GACTTGGTGAGTACAAAGCCAGTCGCGAGGGGCGAGGAAACTCGCCCAGGCAGTTGCATCTACCATTGGTTGCGAAGAAATCATTCTTTCTACTCTACAAGCTTCTTAACTAAGATTAAGCCTTTCTCTGGTTCATAATGGTTGCTCTTAAACGCAATACCAAAGGTAGCAGCAGCCCCCGTTACTAAAACTGTAACGGCTGAAAATGGCAAGGCGCTGCTGTGACAGAGTAGATGGCAAGGGCTGCTAGCTCATAAACCTAATATAAAAATTCTTACCGAATTTTAAAGTGAGGAGAACCTATCGAATGAATCAAAATCTTGAGGCAGAAAATTTAGAGCTTCAGAATTCTACATCACTGTCGCTATAACTATCGACTGTACTTGGTTCATTTTCTCGTCTAGAGCCCAAGAGTTCAAGACGATTAACCACGATTATGGGAGATGAACGTTCTGCTCCTGTAGCACGATCGCTCCAGCGCTCAATCTTTAGAGAGCCTTGTACTCCGATGAGTTTTCCTTTGTGGGTATAGTTAGCTGCTATTTGTGCAGTCTTACCCCAAATTTCGAGGTTGAACCAGTCAGGCTGATCACTGTTGCGCGTCTGGCGATTTACTGCCAGTGTTAACCTACACTTAACAGCGCCAGACTCGAAGTATCTGACATCTGGATCTGTACCGACGCGACCAACTAAATTAACAACATTAAGACTCATATTTGTTAGTACTTTTGTACTGATATAGCTAATCTACTTTAGCGGCTAAAGGTAACCTTCAACAACTGCCAACTCTTGCTAAGCAACCAAAACTTTGAGTAGGAAATAAATACACTCAACTTTAGCTCCTCCTCAAGCAGGAATTAGTAGCCTCCAATGATGATCTCAGCTTGGTTGTGGAGGAATAATAATTATTAATTGCTCTAGTTCACTAGACGAAGGATAGAAAACGTAATAGAATCCACATCGGTTACGGTGACATTTCAGTTACATTTCGGTTATACACAGCAACATTTGACTTTAGGGGCGTAGAAACGAGTGGGTTTTTTCAGTCGCTTTTCCCTATCACGGGACATGGGTATAGATCTAGGTACTGCTAACACTTTAGTGTATGTATCCGGCAAAGGAATTGTTCTACAAGAGCCTTCCGTTGTTGCCATAGACCAAGACCTAAAAGTCCCGTTGGCAGTAGGTGAGGATGCTAAAAAAATGTTGGGTAGAACCCCTGGTAATGTGGTTGCCCTGCGTCCACTCCGCGATGGTGTGATTGCTGATTTTGATACAGCCGAACTAATGCTCAAGCATTTTATCCGGCGAGTACATGAAGGCAGAACTCTTGTTTCACCTCGGATTGTCATTGGTATTCCTAGCGGTGTTACTGGCGTTGAGCGAAGAGCAGTAATGGAAGCAGCATCACAGGCTGGTGCCAGAGATGTATACTTAATTGACGAGCCTGTGGCAGCAGCAATTGGTGCTGGTTTACCTGTTGCAGAACCAACAGGTAACATGATTATTGATATTGGTGGAGGCACTACCGAAGTTGCAGTGTTGAGTTTACAGGGGACAGTTCTAAGTGAATCTGTGCGTATTGCCGGAGATGAACTTAGCGAATCCATCACTCAGTATATGAAAAAAGTTCATAATCTTGTAGTTGGGGAGCGCACCTCTGAAGAAATTAAGATTCAAATTGGCTCAGCCTATCCTACTGACGGTATCGATGATGCTACCTTAGAGGTAAGAGGTCTACATCTACTCTCTGGGTTGCCGCGAACAGTTACCATCAAATCCCCAGAAATTAGGGAAAGTATGTCTGAACCCTTGTCAGTTATTGTTGATGCTGTCAAGCGCACCTTAGAACGGACGCCGCCTGAACTAGCTGCTGATATTATTGACAGGGGGATCATGCTTGCTGGTGGCGGCGCTTTGCTCAAAGGGCTTGATACTCTAATCTCTCATGAGACAGGCATTGTAACCCATGTAGCGGCAGATCCACTAAGCTGTGTGGTTTTGGGAACTGGTCGTGTTCTAGAGAATTTCAAACAGTTGGAGAGGGTCTTTAGCGGGCGCTCCCGCAATTTATAGTAGCATTGATATAGGAATTAACCTTGAACAGTCCTGCGATCAACCTGTGCCAGCAGGAAATCAATAGTCACGTGAATCCAAGAAAAAAGTGATTGACACTTAAGCTTGAGCCAAAAACTGGCTATCCTAATTGCAATCACAAACTTGATAGAGATGCCAACGGAAGCATTAACATCTATATAAAAACAGTCTCTGGCAATTAGCAACCGAGAGGTTAGATAGCACCTAATACACAGTAAATACTAGGTTTTACGAATATTTGCCTGGTTAAAGACTATCTGTTAATAGACAAAATACAGGATATGTATATACTGCGTCGCTGGTGGGATCGACACTGGTTAGCAATCGTCTTGGGGGGACTTGCTCTAAGTGCCGCCTGGTCTGTTCGCCATACTCAGGGAGCAGCAATTTTTCAAGTATATCAGCTAATAACTCGTCCCTGGGCATCAGTTCCCACACCAGAGGAACGCCTTACCGATGCACGTGTTCTCGAACTTCAACAGCGGATAGTTGAACTTGAAAACCAAAACAAAAAGCTAAAAGAGCTGTTGGGTTATGTTGAAGCTCAGAAAATTGATGGCATTGTTGCTCCAATTATTGGACGCAGTGCTGATAACTGGTGGCAACAGTTAACTTTAGGTCGAGGCAGTAATGATGGCATTGAGACTGGCTTTGTAGCGATGGGAACTGGCGGTTTAGTAGGTAGGGTAATCAGTGTAACGCCTAATAGCAGCCGCATTCTATTAATAACTGACTCTACTAGTCAAGTAGGTACTGTGATTGGTCGCAGTCGTAGTATGGGTTTTATTCGGGGACAAGGGTCTAATCGCGCTGTCATGGAATTTTTTGAGAAACTACCCGATGTCCGTCGGGGTGACTCTGTTTCAACTTCGCCAGTAAGCCAACTTTTCCCAGCTGGTTTGTCTGTGGGACGTGTAGAGTCTGTAAATCTTGATAAAAGTCCTGCTCCGGAGGCAGTCATTGAACTAACTTCACCAATCAATCACCTGGAATGGGTAATTGTTATGCCTAATTGACATCCTCCCAGCGCTGAAAGCGCGGGATTCCTAAACCTCGCGATTTAGGTTTCTGCTTCTTCCACATCTGCGTACACTACCAACTCACGTTAGTTATGTCCCCGTCTTACGTTATGTCGACAGACTTTCGACCCATTGCAGAGTCCCGATTCCGCAAGCCCTGCGGTACGGAGTCTCACAAGACTTGGTACTTGTTGCTTAGGCTTTTTACCCGGCTAAGCATTTCTAGCCGGAACCCCCTAAACCTAGTTTTTCAAGGTGCTAATACCTACTGCGCCGTGTTTTCGCGTTTCGGTATTTCTCAATTGTATAACTATGTGGAGGCGCGGCATTCGGCGAGTGCGCGTCGCTTGGGGTTTCCCCAGGCGTTTATGTCGCACGTCTCGTCGCCCTCAAGCGAGAGTCTCCTGCCGCGAAGAAAGATGAACAGCTTTAAAAATAAATGACTAATGCTCACCCTTCTTGAAACTTCACTCTGGTTTCGCCAAATTATTAATTTGCTAGTGACTGTTGGTTCAGTTTTCCTCTGTTTACTGGTTTTACCTGCACGTGTACAGGGGATGGAATTATTAGGAATTGCTCCTAATTGGCTTTTGATTTGGGTGGTTGCTTGGAGCCTCAAACGCACAGTTCTTCAGGGAGCCTTAGCAGGATTAGTACTCGGTCTTATTCAAGATGGTATGACAGCAGCTGAGCCTACTCATGTCTTGAGCCTTGTTGTTGTCGGGATCTTGACAGCTCGAATGCAAAAGCAGAGGTATATTCAAGAAGATTTTATTTCAGTGGCATTAATTGTCTTTGGTATGGCAGTTGTTGGCGAGACGGTAATTGCAATTCAGTATAGCTTTATGGGGAATCATAACCTAACAACAATTTGGACTGCTCACCAGCGCATTGCCCTTTCCTCTGCGATTCTAAGCAGTCTCTGGGCACCAGTGATATATTATCCACTCAATCGCTGGTGGGAACGGATAAATCTAATCGAGCAATCGTGAGGTCTCCTCTGTCTTAAGTTGAGCAAGATACAAGATCTGAGTTGATCCTACTTTCTAATAGGTAATGGGCAGCAGCCAGCAAATTGCTTTGGATACAAGTCGGCTGGAATTGCTGGAGGTAAAACCGAGAACGAATACCGCAAGTAAGAGCAACAGTAGGAATTGATAGCCCCTGTGCCGCGAGCAAATCCGCCTCTGTATCCCCCACCATCCAGGCAGATAAAGGATAACCTATGGTTTTAGCTTGGTCAGCGAGCGCTTTTTTTAGCAATTTTGTTTTTACTCCAGCATAGTTTTGGTAAGCCGCGTTGTGATTTTCGGTTCCATAAATGCCGACAAATAGGCGAGTCAAACCATGATTTCTCAAAATTTGTGCAGCTTGTAACTGACAGCGCAAAGTTACTAACACTAGCTTTACACCCCGAAAATGCAACAGAGCTAATGCCCTACTTGCTCCTGGTTGCAGCCGGTCTTTCTGCAACAAAAAAGATTGATTAACAATCTCGCTAACGCGTCCCAAAAAGAAATCAATTTGTTCTCCTTGTAAACCTGAGCGCATGGCAATTTCTACATCAGCTACGCGGTTTTGCTTCATTTCCCAGAACTGCTTTTTACTAAGCATCTGGATCGGCAAGTTAATTCCTTGGGCTTGGTATGATACTTGGGTAGCAGATAGACTTAGCTTGTAAGTAGCATAGTAACGATTGGAGACATTGACTATTGGACCGTCAAAGTCGCAGAAGACGGTTAAATGTTGAGGGTAGGAGGCTTGGTTTCGAGCTTGGTAACACTGAGGTGATTGTGGTTCTAAGGCAGCAATGCCAGTCATAAATCTTTACTTAGATAGGCTTTTCTGAAATATTTTTTAAACTCTAACAGTTCCAAACAAACTTTGGTGTAATCTATCAGACGCTAGCTTCTATGATTGGGAATAAAGCAATTATGTAAGCAGCCATCTAGAATTCCAAGATGGCAGGAGTGACCAAACCCTAAGGGGTTATAGTCTTTGATTTACCGGGGGAGAACGTCACGAGTTACTGTATTAATCCCAGCTGCCCTCAGCCCAACGATCCGGCCAACACCAAAAATCAAATTTGTCGTCATTGTGGCTCCCAATTATTACTCAAAGGACGCTATCAGGTAATGCGTCTGCTGAGTGATCGTAGCGGCTTCGGTAAAGTCTATGAAGCCTATTGCGGAGCAACACCAAAAATCCTCAAAGTTCTTCAGCAAAGGCACAATAATAACCTCAGAGTTATCAAGCTATTTAAGCAAGAAGCAGCTGTCTTGAGTAAGCTCAATCATCCTGGCATACCAAAAGTTGATCCAGATGGATACTTTCAGTTTTTCCCCAGAAATTCCACTGAGCCAGTTCATTGCATAATCATGGAGAAAATTGATGGTCCCAACTTAAAACAGTGGATGAGGCAACAGGGCAATCACCCGATTTCAGAACAGCAAGCTCTTAAATGGTTACAACAGCTAGCTGAGATTTTGCATCTGGTTCATCAACAAAACTACTTTCACCGCGATATTAAACCAGAAAATATCATGCTCCGCTCTTCTGGGCAACTGGTGTTGATTGACTTTGGCACGGCTAGGGAATTGACCTATACTTATCTGGCTGAAGTTGGTGGCGAAGGTAGTGTCACCAAGATTAGTTCTGCTGGTTACACGCCACCTGAGCAAGAAAAAGGTCATGCTGTACCGCAGTCTGATTTCTATGCCTTGGGACGGACTTTTGTCTATTTATTGACCAGCAAGCAAGCAACAGACCAGGCTATTTATGAGCCATTAACAGATCAATTAAATTGGCGGAATTGTGCTGCTCATATTTCCACTCAACTGGCAGATTTTATTGATAAAATGATGGCTCCTACTGCAGCCGCTAGACCTAAGAATACTCAAGAAATTTTAAATGAAATAGCCAAGATATCACCAGGTTCGCCTCAATATCAACTGGTGAATAATTATAACGAAACTACGATATTGCAAGGGTCTACAACTCAACCAATGTCAGAGGTTATAAGAGAAAGACAAAGAGTTATTAAAGTTAAAACATGGTTGATTGGGGGAGCAATTGCTCTAGCTGTTAGCTCGGGAGTATATGGAATTTGTCAATTCTATCAATTCAAGCAGGACAGTATCTCTATAGTCAATACTATTGATGGTCATGATGGTTATGTAAATTATCTTAATATTAGTCCCGATGGCGAGATATTAATTAGCTCTAGTGCAGATAGAACAATCAAAACTTGGAATCTCTCCACAGGTAAACTCCTTAGAACTCTGATTAGACATTCCAAACATATTGACTATTTTGCTATTAGCAGTGATCAAACCAAGATTGCTACTGTCGGTGGTGACAAGACAATTAAGATTTGGGATTTCAACACCGGTAAAGAAGTTGATACCCTCACTGGTCATTCTAGCTTTGTTAATACTGTTGCTATTAGTTTTGATAGCCAGATTTTAGCAAGTGGTAGTGCCGATAAGACCATCAAGATTTGGGACTTGACTACTGGTAAAGAAATCAACACTCTTAAAGGTCATTCCGGAGCAGTTAATCACCTTATAATCAGTCACAATAATCAGCTTTTAGCCAGTGCCAGTGCTGATAAAACTATCAAAATCTGGGATTTGACTACTGGCAAAGAAATTAAAACTCTCAAAGGACATTCTAGTTTTGTTAATTATCTTACCATTAGCCATGATGATCAGCTGTTAGCAAGCGCTAGTGCCAATAAGACCATTAAAATTTGGGATTTTGCTACTGGTGAAGAAATTGCCACTCTTAAAGGTCATTCTAGCTCGGTTAAACCCATAGTTATTAGCCCTGATAGTAAAACTTTATTTAGTGGTGGTGCAGAAAATACAATTAGAATTTGGGATTTAACTACCAAGAAAGAAATTGACACTCTTAAAGGACATTCTGGGTATATTAATTCCCTTGCGATTAGCCCCGATGGCAAGATTTTAGTTAGTGCTAGTGCCGATAAGACGATTAAAATTTGGCGGTTGGTGAAATAGTGCAGGGGTGCAGGGGAAGTAAGGCAATAGAGTTGCAAGATTACGAAAATTAGCTCATCACTTGTAATAAATCAATAAATTTAAGTGATCGCGATCGCACTTCTTCTGTTAGTATAAAATCTCGCTCTGCCAAACCTTGATAAAATCGATTTGTCACCACTAGTCTAGTTGTAATTTTCCCATTGAGTCTTTTATAATTGCCTGCCTATTTTTCTCCTATGACCAGTTTAAGGGTAATTCTATGGGCAGATAAATTTCCTTGTTTAGAAAAAGTCCGAATCCTCTCTGGCAGCAATCACAACCTCAAAGCAATTCTGCTTCTTCAAGAACCTGCTTTATTGTTAGTTCAAAACTAGGAAGTAGCCTATCAACAATAGGTGTAGTATCCGTATAAACCTGACTCAATCCATCTAAAAAAAATACCCTGATTACTATAGCTTCAGGATCTACAACCCATACTCTGGAAATACCAGCCTCAAGATAATCCTTAGCCTTATCTTCCAATTCTTTCATCGTTTGACCTGGAGAAATAATCTCAATTACCAATTCAGGTAAAGCTGGACAAGCTTGATTTCGCTTCCAGCTAGCAGGTAGGCGTTGATAGGATATATAAGTTAAATCTGGTACTGGTACCCAATCTTCTCCTTGACACTTCAATCTAATAGCCCACTCTGGACAAATCTTGCCTTTACCCCTACACCATGGGCGTATTAAAACTAATAAAGCTGCCTGTAAACTGGAATGGAAGAATTTAGGAGACACTTTAGAGACTGCTTTACCATTAACAAACTCAAAGTTTACATCTCCTTCTGGAAGTGCCAGAAATTCTTCTAGGGTGAATTTTCTTCCTGGACTTACCTTGACCATAATCTACACAATTGAGTTGCTGATATTGATATCTTACATTTGCCTGATCATCCTCGGTTGCCAGCCATCTTGGGCATCAACTGGTTACGGATTCGTGAATTGTTCAAGGCATCTACCGGCAACATTAATAAATCATCCACCTGGAGTTGAGGGCGACAATGACGTAACTGGAAACCTAACTGACTTGCACCTAATCGCAGCCAACCGCTTGGACAAGGTAAGCCCCATAGCGCTAACCTTCGCTGCCGGAAAATTTCTGCCAGCGTCAACGGTTCAAACTTCTTGGCTGCTTGGGTAAGGCAAGCCGGTAGCTGTTCGTCAAACTCCTTTTCAAGAAAGCGGATCACGCGAAACAGAGAGACTAAATTCTCTTTAGCTGGCATCAGTTTCTCAATATACTCAAGCGTAATTAAAGCTCCCCACTTGCGCAAGACGAAGGCTAAATCAAGAATCCAAGATAGCATGAGACCAGTTTCATGGCGATGCCCATCCATATGCACGATCAGATGAACTATCATGGCATTTGGCTCTAGTAATGGCATGGTAGCTACTTTCATATGCTGTGGCTTGAGGTTAGTGATCAAGTTGATTGATTCTTTACCTTCAAACAGACGAACACGATGGTGGACATCGCAGATTACCCCCATTTTGTTGGCAAAGTAGACGGCATCTGAAGTTTCCGCCTCAGGCCTTAGTTTAAATCCCAAGGAATGGAAAACTGTAGTAGCTGCCTCCATCTCCTCAGCTGGAATGGCAAAATCTATATCTCCCATTGGCCTAGTTCCAGGATCAGGATAGAAACTGTCAGCAAGTACTACGCCTTTCCAGAGTACAGGATGAAGGTTGTGTTTTGCCATCGCCTGTAAAATGCCATCTAAAGTGAGCAAGAGGATAGTATTCTTCTGCCGTGTCTGGCGATATGCAGTTTGCATCTGAGCTAAGTAGGGATGCGGCACAGCGTCGGTAAGATTGTAGGCTTGGAGAGAATAAAACACTAGTGGAAGTAATCGATGCAGTGCCAGTGTCGCAATAGTGCGTTTCCATTCCAACTCAGTCGCACAACTTAGTTGTTTCCTCGCATTGGTAGTCAAGCCAGAGCATTTCTGAGTGAGGGAGGCGTAGAGCAGGGTATGAGATAAATTAGTCATTTAATAGCTTGATATTAATTAGACGATAGATCAGGGATAACTGATTAGAATAACGGTCTGAGCTTTAAATAGTTAGTGTAATTCTTCAAAAAACTTTCTAACATCTTCAGTAAAACCAAAATTTAGACGTTTTGTCAAATGGTCAATCGAATTAAATATTCCTTCTGAGAAGGAAAGATGAGGAGATTTTTAAGAGGAGCAATCAAAATATAAAGTGTTTGTAAAGCGAGCAATAAATATTGACATATGCCAAAAAAAATCGCTATATTTAATCGAACAGTAAGTTGAACGGTAAAACCATAGGATTTGCTCGCAAACTTGCTACAACTTGCTCGTGGAACTTGAGGTTTTATTCACTCAGTAAAATCAAAGAATGTTGCATTCTACTTCTATCTTCTGTTATAATCCTTGGCTTAGCTTAAAATACAGAAATATATTTTCAGGGTGTAAGTTCACAATTACCTATTGCTAAGCATCTATCCCTTACCCATAATCGGTGAAACTCCCTTGAATCATGGATTCATTAGAGCATGAGAAGTTAAATCATCTCTATGTCAAGATTTGAGTCATTTTAGTGTCAGATTTTTTTCAAGTTATTGCCACTTAATTTGTCACTAATAAATCGAAAGTACTTAATGCTTTTTGTGGATAACAACAAGCTATAAATTGATATTCATACTGGTTAAACGAGTTAGAAGGATTGAGATAAATCATGACTTTACAATTAGCAATTTCTAAATCTTCAACTGTTGTCGCCGTCAAGGAGCAAGTTTCTTCTGATTTAGAGGGAGAATCAGTTATTCTTAACTTCAAGTCTGGAACTTATTACGGTTTAAATACTGTAGGTTCTAGCATCTGGAATTTGATCCAAGAACCAAAGACAGTAAGTGAGGTTCGAGAGGCAATTTTGGAGGAATATGAAGTAGAGCCGGAACAATGCGAGCGGGAGATTTTGGAATTACTACAACAATTAGCCGCCAAAGAGTTAATTGAGGTTAAAAATGAAGCAGTTGCGTAAGTTAGTGCGCCTTAGTGCTGGCGATTACCAACTTCTATTCAAAACTTTTGTCTTGTTGGGATTAGTCAGATTAGGGCTATGGTTGCTGCCATTTCCCAGTTTGCGACAAGCTATAGCAAAAATCAGTCAGTCCAACTCCAAGCAGCTGCAAGTCAAAGCAGTTTCTGTAGGCAAAATTATCTGGGCTGTGAATGTAAGCAGTTACTACATGCCTGGTGGTGTTAAGTGTTTGGCTCGTGCCTTAACTACACAAGTTTTTATGAGTCGATATGGTCACTTACCTGAATTGCGAATTGGCGTAGCCAAAGGAGAAGGAGGACAGTTTGAGGCCCACGCTTGGGTTGAAAGTCAAGGGCAAGTGGTCATAGGCAATCTCGTAGATCTTTCGCGTTTCATGCCACTGCCATCTCTGGAGGGACGAAGATAGGACTATGAGCGCTATTGTCGGAATTTACTACTTTGATGGTAAGTCAGTAGAACGGGAAAATCTAGGGCAAATGGTAGATATCCTTGCCCATCGAGGACCTGATGGAGCCGATATCTGGAGCGAAGGTTCAGTTGGTTTAGGGCATCGGATGCTGTGGACTACACCAGAATCTCTTCTAGAGAAGCTACCTTTAGTTAGCCAAAACAGCAATCTGGCAATCACTGCTGATGCTAGGATTGATAACCGCGATGAACTAATTCCTACATTGGATTTTAGCGATCGCCCCGCTGAAAAAATCACAGATAGCCAAATAATTTTAGCTGCTTACGAAAAGTGGGGTGAGTCTTGCCCAGATAAGCTCATAGGTGACTTTGCCTTTGCTATCTGGGATGGGCGCAAGCAGCAGTTATTCTGCGCTAGGGACCCCATGGGAATAAAATCCTTTTACTACTATCGCTCCAAGGATATTTTTGTCTTTGCCTCAGAGATTAAAGCCCTTCTGTGCTTGCCAGAAGTGCCACAGCGACTCAACGAACTTAAAGTCGCCTATTATCTGGAATTGTTCTATGAAGACCAAGAAATAACCTTCTACCAGGACATTTTCAGACTCAGAGCTGCTCACTATCTGAGTGTAGGTTCTACCAAGAAAATGCAGCTTAAATCCTATTGGTCTCTTGACCCTAAACGGGAAATTAGGTTAAAATCAAATCAGGAATATATTGAAGCTTTCAATGAAGTCTTCACTAAAGCAGTAAGTTGTCGTCTACGCAGTGCCTTCCCTGTCGGCTCAAGCCTAAGTGGCGGACTAGACTCATCTTCGATTGCCTGTACTGCCCGTCAAATATTGGCTAAGTCTGGAAATCAGCGGCTGCATACGTTTTCTGCCATTTTCCCCAGCCTGCCAAAAGAGGACTTACGTTGGATTGACGAGCGTCACTATATGAACGCCGTTAAAGCACTGGGAGGATTTCAGCCTCATGATGTGCGAGCAGATCAGCTCAACCCATTGATTGATATTCTTTGGCAGGATGAAGAACCAATTCTCGCTCCCAATCTCTATATACATCAGGGGCTTTATGAGTGTGCCAACCAACAGGGAGTAAGGGTATTTTTAGACGGCATTGACGGTGACAGCGCAGTTTCCCACGGCTGGTCATATCTGACAGAACTAGCTTATACTGGTCGTTGGCAGACCCTCATGCAAGAAGTGAACGCTGCAGCAAGGCGATGTCGTTTATCCCGTCGGCTCATTCTCCAGAGATATGCTCTCGCTCCTTTAGTTTTAGAACCTGTCAGTTACCTAGGGCAGTGGTTACGCAGAATCACTAAAACTCTCAAACCCAACAGTAACCTAATTAACACAGCTTTTGCCCAACAGGTTGGAGTAGTAGAGCAGACTCAAGCCTTGCACAGTAGTATACCAGTGCTAGCACTGAGCAGCAGAGAGCAACATCGGCTCAGCCTCACCACGGGTTTGTATCCCAATTTAATGGAGATAACTGACAAGACAACTGCAAGATTTTCCCTGGAGGGACGCTACCCATTTTTTGATCGGCGAGTGATGGAATTCTGCCTAGCTCTACCCTCAAATCAAAAGTTTCGCCAAGGTTGGTCGAGAGCGATTCTCCGCTTTGCAATGACTGAGATTCTGCCTCCAGAAGTCCAATGGCGAGTTAGCAAAGGAAGGCTCGGTTATAACTTTAATCGAAAGTTATTAGAAGTCGAAGCAAAAACCTTAAAGGAGGTGATTAATCAACCGCAAGCTATCGAGCCTTATGTGAATTTACCAGTACTGCGTTCAGCTTATGAGCGCTATGCCTCACAGCCCCAAGAGATAGAAGATGAACCCATAACCTTAATGACTGGGGTCATCCTCGCCCTCTGGTTCAATCATTCCCATCTATAGCGCTTTTCAATTGAGCTAGGTACAGCTTGTTGAAGGGAGAGGGGGGGAGGGGGAGAAATTATTCTTCTGGACTAACTAAATTAAACCGAAATTCACTATTTTCTTAGTTTTTATTTGACTCAGTTGTGTATCTACTTCTTGCCTCACCTTATACGAATTCTATATTAAAGCGCTTTATTTCGAAGTGCCTTCAGCCTAGCTGAAGAATTGTTTACCACAAGGAGAATCAAAGATGAAGAAAACTTGGAATACACCCGAAGTCACCGTCTACGGTGCTGTTGAGAACCTGACTGAGCAGATCAAACGCTTTGGAGCACAAGACGGGGTTTTCTTGGCCATTCCCGGTGTAGATAGCCCCGTTGCCATTGGTTCCTAGAGCTAGCTTTTTAGACTAGAACTACCTCACGGACTACACTCAGCTACAGATGGGTGACTTCCAAGGTCGGGAACTAGATCTACGAGCTTGAACTTTTAAAGACAAGCTAGGGAAGTACTAGAAGGGTACCTATCTATTATTATAGATTCCCTAGCTTATCTTTGACTAGATTATTGTGCCAACTGCGAATTACGAATTATTAATCATTGTAATCACAAGCTAAATATGCCTGTTGAAAAACTTTGCTGGAGCGAGGAAAGCCAAACGTGTTTTCATACTTTGCCTACGGTTTAGGGATCCAGTCTGAGATAGCTATACCAGAATTTATCGAAGCAGAACTAGGATGTGATGTCACCCTGAAGATAGAAAACAGTCACAACCCGATTGACTATCTGCCCCAGGAAGCTGTTGGGCAACCTTGGTGTCTCAAGCTAAGCCGAAAAGATGCACTGGTTTATGTCAAAGATACAGGGGTTTTTCTGGTGAAGGGCGGAAACAAAATTGTCATTGTTCCAGCACCATATGCATCTGAACAACTTATTCGGTTCTATCTTGTTGGAACTGTCATGGGAATTTTGCTCTATCAGCGAGGGCTATTAGTACTCCATGCCAGTGGAGTAAACATTGATGGTGGTGCTGTTGCTTTCTTGGGAATATCTGGTGAGGGCAAGTCTTCAACTGCTGCTGCCTTCCACGCTCATGGATATAGCATTATTACTGATGATGTTGCCCCTGTCACCTTAGGTAAAGAACAAGCGACAATCGCCCCTGGATTTCCCCAAATTAAACTAGGCCCAGAAGTAGCTTCTACTCTCGGATATGACTTTGAGTCGCTACTGTTACTCAACTCATCGGAGGAAAAACGGGGTTATCGCCAGAGGCAGGAATTTACTCAAAAGCCACTACCAATACGGCGCATTTATGTGCTTTCCTCTGACTCAGAGTTTGGTATTGAACCCCTGAAACCTAAGGAAGCTGTCGTTGAACTATCGCGTCACTCTCGCCCTGCAACCTTATTTCAATCACCAGACGCACAACACTTCCTTCAGTGTGTAAACCTTGTTAAGGAATGTACTCTCTATCGCCTCAAACGACCACGTAATTTAGCATTGTTACCTGAGTTAGTCAAGCTAGTGGAAGAAGACATTGCTCATGATACTCACACGGTTACAGTCTAGCTTCAAAAGCGATGGAGAGGGGGAGGGGGAGAGGGGGAGATGGGGAGATGGGGAGATGGGGAGAGAATTTTGATCAACTTTTGCTCTCTGCCCTCTGCCTCGGGAGCCTTTCTAGAAATAGTCGAAACTGCAATTTAGATGCACAACAGCTTATCAAAGAAGAATTAAACACTAAGCTGTTAGGCATTTAAATCATATATTTATTTGATATTAGTTAATGGCTAAAACTCTTGTGCCTCCTGCCTTCTGCCTTCTGCCTCCTGCCTTGCTGTTGTGCATTTTTAATGCACAACAGCTTACTCCCTACTCCCTACTCCCTATTCCCTACTCCCTATTCCTCAATTAAATTTCATGCCTAAACCAAACGGGCGTAAGCTACATCAACTCCTTATTAGCAAATTCAATAATTCTTTATCTCGGCTATCCTACTTGCCCCAAACTTTTAAATTGATCTGGGCTGCATCCCACTACTGGACTTTAGCTTGGGTAGTTTTGCTAATTATTCAGGGATTGCTACCAGCTGCTACTGTTTTCCTAACTCGGCTATTAGTAGATAGTTTAGTAGAGGTTGTCGGCGCTGGTATTTCTGGGCAGGCGATTAGGATTATTCTAGTTCCAGCTGCCTTAATGGTAGGGGTATTATTATTAACAGAACTGCTGACCAACTTACTACAGTGGGTACGCACAGCTCAAACAGAATTAGCACAGGATTATATCAGCGCTTTAGTTCACAAGAAATCTACGGCAGTAGATTTAGCTTTTTATGAGTCATCAGAGTTTTATGATCATCTAGATAGGGCGCGCAGCGATGCTAGTAATCGTTCCCTCTCTCTGTTAGAGAGCAGCGGTAGCCTACTACAAAATAGCATTACCCTGATGGCGATGGCAGCAATACTACTCCCCTATGGTGCTTGGTTGCCAATTATCCTAGTGGTGAGTACATTACCTGCTTTTTATGTGATCCTTCGCCTCAATCGACGCCATCATCAGTGGTGGCAAACAACCACTACAGACAGACGACGGCTTCAGTACTATGAACTGTTAATAACAATCAGCAATACTGCTGCCGAAATACGTCTTTTTGATCTCGGCTCTTATTTCCAGTCGGCTTACCAACAATTGCGCTATCGGATACGAACCGAGCATCTAAAGTTGATCAGAGACCAGAGTTTGGGGCGTTTTGGTGCTGGTATTTTAGCGCTGTTAATCTCTGGTATTGCCCTTGTCTGGATGGGTAGGCAAGTCTTATTAGGACTAATAACTTTGGGCGATTTAGCCCTTTTCTATCAAGCCTTTAATCGAGGGCAAGGCTTAATGAAATCTCTGTTAGGAAACGCAGGACAAATTTATCAAAATAGTTTATTTATTAGTAACTTATTTGAATTTTTACAGCTAAAACCAAAAATTATAGACCCTCCCCAACCTACTCCTATACCTCCGAGATTAAAACAGGGAATTGAGTTTCGAGAAGTTACCTTCCGTTATCCTGGTAGTGAAAGGGCAGTTTTAGAGAATTTCAATCTTACTATTCCTGCTGGCAAAATCGTGGCAATTGTAGGAGATAACGGTGCTGGCAAGAGTACACTAACTAAACTTCTGTGCCGCTTTTATGACCCAGAATCAGGAAGTATTGAACTCGACGGAAATGATTTTCGCAACTTTTCTGTTGAGGAACTTCGCCGCCAGATTACGATGTTATTTCAATCCCCAGCTCCTTACCACTTAACTGCTGCCGAGAATATCAAATTAGGTGATTTATCAGTAACACCAACTCAGGTAGAAATTGAGGCGGCTGCTAAAGGTTCTGGTATCCATGATAAAATCTCTAGCTTACCTCAAGGTTACGATTCATTGATGGGGAAATGGTTTCCTGGAGGCAATGATCTCAGTGGAGGTGAATGGCAGCGTCTGGCTTTAGCAAGGTCTTTTCTGCGGCGTGCCCAGATAATTATTCTGGATGAACCCACTAGTGCCATGGATCCCTGGGCTGAGTTTGATTGGTTGGAGAGATTCCGTAAATTAGCTAATGGTCGCACTGCGATTGTGATTACCCATCGCTTCACGTTGGCGATGCGTGCTGACATTATTCACGTTATGCGTGCTGGTCAAATTGTCGAATCAGGTAATCATGATCAACTACTAGCTCAAGATGGTCTTTATGCCCAGTCTTGGCAAACGCAAATGCAAGCAAGTTCAAGTACAACTATTGAAAGCAGTTTAACTTGAAGATCCTATTCTCACTGTTTTTATAAACAATATATGAATAACCATAATTTTCCTCTTGAGTTAAAGATTTATGTTTCTTCTCGTAAATTATTGCGGAAATTAGTTCTGTTAATCAATGCCTGCTTTATCGGTTTCTGGTTGGGAATCTTAAAAAGAGAGCATCTACACTTAGTGGATCAATTATATTACGACAACACTAATCAATATTGTGATGAACAATATAATCTTGGAGGTTTATGGAATTGGGAAAAAAAGTCATTAGATAAATATTTTCAGCAATGTAAGTCCCTATAAAAAAATATCCCATCGAGGAGATGGGGAGAGGGGGAGAGGGGGAGAGGGGGAGAGGGGGAGAAGATTCTTTAGGTCATATTTCCAATTAAAGAAGATTTGGAGACTATTTGAATAAACTTTCCTACAGGATTTTTGACTTTTCTCGATTACCTTATCGCTCTTTGCTCAACTTGATTGTAGTTGAGAATCAAGGGTTTTGAAAATGCGATCGCGCGTTTCTTCTAAGTGTGCCCTTGTATAGATATCAAGTTGATCACTGCGCTTTTTCAGTATTTTGTTGAGAGTGCTAGCAAGCTGGCGTAACTGATACCATGCTAGTGTGCGCGCATCTTCAGGTACCTCAACTCTACGCAATAACATGCTGGTCATAATTTCGAGATGTTCCCGTTGTAGAGACCTACGGATACTGGAGATTGTAATTGGCTCTGAGGTTGGTGTGAGTATTTCTTTCCAGATGCCAGCTTGTAAGGTATCAAATAATTCTGGTAAGGTTAGAGCCTGCCCTTGCCCTTGCCCAGCCTTTAATTCTAAGTCGCGCAAACGATTCAAGCGACTATTAGAAAGCAGCCGACGCAAGACTACTCTTTGCAGTGAGAAAATGTTATCGTGAATTGGATAATCGAGAGAGAACAGCGGCGCAGGATTGCCCCAATGGTTCCAGCGCGAAGGTGCCAACTGATTAAGTAGTTTCGGGGGGAAGTTAAAAGCGTCTTCTGCAAATACATATTGTTGTATTTGTGTCAATGCCTGACGCTGTTTTTCTAATGACACTGGTTCAAAGGGTGGGCGTCCATTTGGATCTCCAGGGCGATCGCGGTTGAAAGATTGTCCGCCAATATAGTTAGATAGTAACAGCGCCTGCCGGAAATAGTATATAAATACCGTATTAAACTTGACTCGTATCTCGCTGTAACTGTCTCCCCGCACTGGGTAGCGCTTGTTAAGGCGACTCCACATTTGGCGAGCATTGTCCATCTGCCATTGAGTGTAGAGCAATACGTCGCCACTCAGGTCAAAGGGATTGACATCGGGATCGAGGAAACCAAAGGCATCTTCGTCTGTGCCATAGGCTAGCTCAGCTTCAGGAGCTTTCTGGGCAATTTTCTCTAAGAATCGACGCTCAGCTTGAGGAGAAATTGCCCCGCTTGGTTTATAACCGTACTCAATCGCCCAGATATCGTAAGGACCAACTACTACCGGGAAGTAATCTCCCTGCTCAATACCAACAGGCGCGAGATTGACGCCTACGTAGTCCATAATTGAACCGACAAGACCTTTGGTGTGAGTAATGCTAGTATTATTTAATTCCTGGGGCATTAACATGGTACTGCCGTGGAAATTGTGGCGCAAACCGAGGGTATGCCCCACTTCATGACCAATTAGGGAAACTAGAAACTGATGCACATATTTCTGCATTTCGGCACCATTAGGACTGCCGTTATGCAAAAGTGAAATTGCCATTGCCCCTAGACTTAACTGCTGGCTGGCAGCGGTACCGAAACAGAGGTCATGCTTTTCTATGAGTTGGGATAACAAAGGCGGGAGACTGGAATTGGGGATTGATTGGTTGTTGTTATTCTCCTCTAATTCCCAATTATTGTGGTTTCCTAGCTCGTCATTACAGAAATTGGTAAGGGGAGAATAATTACTTATTCCTAGCTGATTAGGCTCCAATAAGTCGCGATACTGCCCCTTGACCAAACTCACCACGTTGGCATCAATGATGATGTCAGCATCTAAAATTTGACCAGTAAGTGGATTAACCCTGGACGGTCCAATCCCCAAAAAGGGAGATTCAAAGGAACTAGACCAGCGGATTGTATTGTAGCGCACGTCCGCTGGATCCCAGTCGGCATCATCTGGCATCTGCTCAACTTGAATCGCATCTTTGAATCCCGCTTTTTCAAAAGCTTTGTTCCAGATTACGATACCTTCGCGCACAGCCTCACGGTATTCTAAGGGCACTGTGTTCTCAATCCAGAACACTATTGGTTGCTTGGGTGGTGATAATGGTGCCTCTGGGTCTTTTGGTTCCAAATGCCAACGGTTAATGTAACGAACAAATGGCTCTGGGCGCTTATCGTTTGACAAATCTTTGTAAGCTGTGACGAAATAGCCAAGGCGATTATCCGCTAGGCGCGGAACATAAGTGCTGTTAGCCGGAAACTCAGAGAGGCTGTAATTGACAGATAGGTTGAAGGCACGGCTATCAGGCAGCGAAGGCAGATTAACTGTGTCATCACCAGAGGCAAAACTGTACACCAACTCAATCTCGACGTTGGAAGCAAAAGCTTTAGTTTTACTGAAATAGGAATTATTAGTATCTAGAAAATAAGAGCCACCTAATAAAAAGGGCAATGCCTGCGTTAATCCGGGAAGATCATTTGCCCTCAAGAGCAAATCCCCTAGGTCAATCAGCAGCGTTTTTCTAGTAGGATGAATACTTCTGATCGCAACAGAAGAGAGAACTGAATCGCTAAAGGATTGGTTTATTGATCGTTGTAAGGGGCTATCAGGTGAGGCACGGAAGTTAACATTAGGAATGACAAATTGCAAGTTGTCCTGCACACGATGCCAGCGAAACATTACATAATCAAGGGGCATTCCTCTGAGCAGGAACCCTTGACCAATGCCAGCCGAAAGAGTGACAATATCAAGGTAATTTTTATCGAGTTGTTCTGGTTTAAGTTCTAAGTAAATTTTGCCCTTGTCCTGGTTACGGTAAAGGGTAAATAGCCCTTCGAGTTTTTCGGTATCTTTGACCACCTCTTCAAAGGGTTTTAACTGTGACTCTTGAGCATTTTTATCTTCTTCCTCTGCCTGAGATAGCTGGAACTCTAAGAGCTGAGGTGTCTCAGCTGGAGGCTTAACCACCTGTCCAATCTGCAAAGACCAAACATGCCTGACTCCGAAAGCTCCTATCCATAAGCACAAGCCCACTAGGAACAACACCCACAAAGGTAGTTTTCTCATAAAACTCTCCGGAAATTTCGGCAACTAGATCCTGGCAGCAGTACCTGCACCAAACAGCCGTTAACAAACATATTGACTGCTCTTGGTTAAATCGGCAACAAATCCTCTTGGCACAAGAGTGTTGCTTCGCTCCTCGATAGGGAGCAAAGGGATTTTAATCGAATCGTTATCCTATTAAATTTTCGCCTTTGCCTTTACCTCACCACGGGTGAACGAAATTTTGCATGGGATTTGATTTCTCGGCGTCTGGAGCGTCTGGGCGTCTGGAGCGTCTGCTTAATTATTTCCCCACACCTTTTTTCGCTCACTCCCTCACCACCGAAGGAAGTTCCTTTTCCAATGAACGAATCGGCAGTTGACTTTCCTTTCCTGCCGACAAACAGACCACTAGCTTTGGTTAGCAGTCTGTGTACTGCTTGCTGAGGATAGTCACTATACTAATCTCTAATATAGTCTTGCAGAGCTTTAACATCCAATGGCTGCAATTGTAAAGATCGAATTGCTGCCGCTGTGGCCTTGGCACCAGCAATTGTTGTAATGATGGGAATCTTGTAACTCAGTGCCGTGCGACGAATCAACCTCCCATCAGCTTGAGCATCTTCTCCTGAGGGAGTGTTAATAATCAACTGAATGTGCTGATTTTTAATTTCATCTAATACATTGGGGCGACCTTGATGTAGTTTGAGTACTAACTTAACATCGAGACCGTACTCTTGCAGAATCTTACGGGTACCTTCAGTAGCAATCACATTAAAGCCTAATGTAATCAAATCTTGTACGACTGGAACAACACCAGGCTTATCACGGTTACTAGTCGAGACAAAGACAGTACCACAGAGGGGTAGATGCTGCCTGGCAGCTAATTCTGCCTTGGCAAAAGCTTTACCAAAGTCAGTGTCAATCCCCATGACTTCACCAGTGGAGCGCATTTCTGGACCAAGAAGCGTATCTGTACCGGCAAATTTCTCAAAGGGCAATACGGCTTCTTTGACAGAAACTTGTTGAGGTATCGGTTCACTGGTAAAACCTAATTCCTCAAGGGTTTTACCTGACATAACCCTAGATGCCATTCCTGCCAGAGCTACACCCGTTGCCTTGGAAACATAGGGAATTGTACGCGATGCTCTGGGGTTGGCTTCTAGGATATAAACAGTTTCACCTTGAACTGCAAACTGGATATTCATCAGCCCAGAAACCTTGAGAGCTTTTGCCAGTAGATATGTCCAATGACGAATAGTGTCTAGTGCTGCTGGTGCTAGGGAGGTGTGGGGTATAGAACAAGCTGAGTCGCCAGAGTGAACTCCTGCTTGTTCGATATGTTCCATGATGCCGCCAATTACCACCCTGCCAGTACAGTCGGTAATTGCATCCACATCTACCTCGACAGCATTCTCTAAAAACTTATCAATTAGAATTGGATGCTCTGGTTCTACCTGTACAGCAAATGTCATATAACGTTCCAACTCAGCGTCGGAATAAACAATTTCCATTGCCCTGCCGCCAAGTACGTAGGAAGGACGAACTACCACCGGATAGCTGATGCGTTGTGCTATTTCCAGAGCCTCTCCATAGCTGCGGGCAATACCATTGGCTGGTTGCTTGATTTCGAGTTCGCGTAAAATTGTACCGAATCGCTCTCGGTCTTCTGCTATATCAATTGAATCGGGAGAAGTTCCCCAAATTTGAGTGGTGGAATTGTTATCAGTTGCCTCTGTATTCTGTTGTTCCTCGATTAACTGATCAAGATATTCCTGCAAAGGTACTGCTAATTTTAGGGGAGTCTGACCACCAAATTGAATTATAATTCCCTCCGGATGTTCTGTTTCCATGATGTTGAGAACATCTTCTTTGGTGAGTGGTTCAAAGTAAAGGCGATCGCTAGTATCGTAGTCTGTGGAGACGGTTTCGGGGTTAGAGTTGACCATAATTGTCTCGAAGCCATCTTTACTCAGGGCAAAGGCGGCATGACAGCAGCAATAGTCAAACTCAATCCCCTGCCCAATGCGGTTGGGCCCTCCCCCTAAAATCATTACCTTGCGCTTGTCTGAAGGCGTAACCTCCGATTCTTCTTCGTAGGTGGAATAGTAGTAAGGTGTAAAGGCTTCAAATTCTGCAGCACAGGTATCTACTAACTTGTAGGCTGGCACCACCTGTAACTGCTTGCGGTAGGCGCGAACTTCCTCTTCACTAGTTTTAGTAGCAAAGGCAATTTGGCGATCGCTAAATCCTTGCCGCTTAATATCCCATAATTGCTCTCTAGTCAGGTTTTGTAAAGTAGTGCGTTTTAGTAGCTTTTCAGTTTGTAGAAGCTCCTCAAATTTATCCAAAAACCAGGGATCAATGCCTGTCAGCTCGTATATTTCTTCCACCGTCATCCCCAGTTGTAGGGCATGGCGCACAGTGAAGATACGATCTGGATTAGGGGTTCTCAAACCTGAACGCACTTGCTCTAGGGAAGGCAGTTTTTCTTGACGATCACAACCCCAACCGAAGCGACCAATTTCTAAGGATCTGAGGGCTTTTTGGAAGGACTCGACAAAGGTTCGCCCAATTGCCATCGCCTCCCCTACTGACTTCATCTGCGTAGTCAGTACTGCTTTAGAACCTGGGAACTTCTCAAAGGCAAATCGGGGCGCTTTCGTGACTACGTAGTCAATTGTCGGTTCAAAGGATGCTGGTGTCTGTTTTGTGATATCGTTGGGAATTTCATCAAGAGTCAGTCCCACCGCCAGCTTAGCGGCAAACTTAGCAATGGGGAAACCTGTTGCTTTTGAGGCTAGGGCAGAACTGCGAGAAACGCGGGGATTCATCTCAATTACAATTACATCGCCGTTGAGAGGATTGACGGCAAACTGAATATTAGAGCCCCCTGTTTCGACGCCAATCTCGCGAATAATTTTAATTGCCCCATCCCGCAGACGCTGATACTCTTTATCAGTTAGAGTTTGAGCTGGTGCGACAGTAATCGAATCTCCAGTATGAATCCCCATGGGGTCAATATTTTCAATCGAGCAGATAATCACTACGTTATCTGCCAAATCCCGCATTACTTCTAACTCAAATTCTTTCCATCCCAGCAGCGATTTCTCAACTAGAATTTGAGATACTGGCGAGGCATCCAAACCTGCCTGTACCATTTCTTCATATTCTTCTTTGTTGTAGGCAATACCACCCCCTGAGCCGCCGAGGGTGAAGGCAGGGCGAATAATCAAGGGGTATTGCCCAATTATTTTAGCGGTCTCTTTAGCCTCATCGAGGTTATTTGCAATTCCGGAAGGACAAACCGCTAAGCCAATTTTCTCCATGGCTACCTTGAACAATTGGCGGTCTTCAGCCTTTTCGATCGCCTCTAGCTTTGCCCCAATTAATTCGACGCCATACTTTTCAAGTACACCATTCTTCGATAAGTCTACAGCTAAATTCAGGGCTGTTTGACCCCCCATTGTCGGCAGTAGGGCGTCAGGGCGCTCTTTCTCGATCACCTTTTCGACAATTTCCGGCGTCAGCGGCTCAATGTAGGTACGATCAGCTGTCTCTGGATCGGTCATAATGCTGGCTGGATTGGAGTTCACCAGCACTACGTAATACCCTTCTTCCCGGAGTGCTTTGCAAGCCTGAGTGCCGGAATAGTCGAACTCACAGGCTTGTCCAATAACGATTGGACCAGAACCTAAGAGTAAAATTTTGTGGAGATCGTCGCGGCGGGGCATACTTGTTTGTTCAGTCTTGGCGTGAAAGTGAAGACCAGACTATTTTAAGGGTTATGTCCCCAATTATCATCGCTTATTTTGTCTGGGTTTGATGACTTTAGAGCAATGGAAGCTTGTTTAAGGGCGAGCGGCAAAGAAATTTAAGTTCATCTCCCTCTTAAAGGAGAGGGGATAAGAGTCTCTATTTCCCTTAGTAACGGTGAGGTTGTCAACGTACCGCAGGGCATCCGGGAAGTAACACTTAGGGACATCGGAGCCTCCGTCTGGGTAGGGAAACTCCTTGAGGTAAGCTCTATGGATGAGCTAAGAATCCCCACCCTCTACGGAGTAGGGTGGGGAGTGTCAAACCTTACCCCTTTCCTTTTCCATTAGATTGTTTTTTTTCAAGAATGTAGTATTTATTTGTTGCTAATTAAAAATTTATATAATCTGAATACACCTAAAAGTAATAAAAACGTTTAATTTCACTCCTTTGAGAGATGAAATTAAACGTTTTTGCTGTAAAGCCTCTAAACCTAGTAACTAGAGAAAATATTGAGCTAATTAAGGCTCTACCCAGCGACCATCAGCTTTAATTAAATTAATCAGTTCCTCAACCCCTTGAGTTTCCGGCACTTTCTTAATCTCTTCTCGACCACGATAAAGCGAGATATAACCAGCTTGCTTGCCAACATAGCCATAGTCAGCATCTGCCATTTCCCCTGGGCCATTGACAATACAGCCCATAACTGCTATGTCTAAACCTGTGAGGTGTTTAGTGGCTTCCCGCACTTGGTGCAACACTTCCTCCAAGTTAAACAGGGTACGACCGCAAGAAGGACAAGCAACATACTCCACCATAGTCTTACGCAGTCCCAAAGCCTGCAGGATACTATAGCAAACGGGAATTTCTTTTTCTGGCGCTTCTGTCAGCGAGACGCGAATAGTATCGCCAATTCCTTCAGCTAAAAGCGTACCAATCCCTGCGGTAGACTTAATTCGACCATACTCACCGTCACCAGCTTCTGTGACGCCCAAATGTAGAGGATAATCCATTCCCAGTTCGTCCATGCGCTTCACCATCAGGCGATAAGCTGCTATCATCACTGGCACTCGCGAGGCTTTGAGGGAGATAACAATATTGCCGAAGTCGAGAGATTCGCAGATGCGGATAAATTCTAAAGCAGACTCTACCATTCCTTCTGGGGTATCGCCATAGGTAAAGAGCATCCGTTCTGCCAGAGAACCGTGATTGACGCCGATACGCATAGCTTTACCTTGGTCACGCAAGGAAACTACTAGAGGTTCAAGAGTTTCCCTGATTTTAATACCAATTTCATCAAATTCGGCTTCGGTGTATTCAGTGCGATTAGGTTTGGGCTTTTCAAACACATACAATCCAGGGTTAATCCGCACCTTATCAACGTGCTTGGCAACTTCCAGGGCAATTTTCATGCCATTGTGGTGGACATCAGCCACTAGAGGTACGCTTTGATAAATTGCGCTCAATTTATCCTTAATTTTTGCTAGAGCTTTGGCATGAGCCATACTAGGCACGGTGACACGGACAATCTCACAGCCAATCTCATGCAAACGACGAATTCCGGCAACAGAACCATCTATGTCTAAGGTGTCTTCATTAATCATCGACTGCACCACCACGGGGTTACTGCCGCCGATAGTGACACTACCAACTTTTACGGGACGAGTTTTGCGTCGATGGATGGTGGTATCAATTGCTGCTGGTTGGGGCGCAGATTGAGGTATCGAAAGAGTTTGCATAAAATGTTGGCTGATTTCTGCTAGTTATTATTTGTCAGTCTTTGATTCTCTAAGATTGACATACAATTAGGCATTGAAGTCTCCACGCTTTAAAAAGACGTGGATTCTAAGCGGATGTGGTTACGCGGTCTAAAAGACACGCTTCACCACGCTTACGATAAGATTTGGATAGTCCATCGAGTCCATACCGTTTCGGCAGCNACCAAGGCGTATCAACCAATGCCCGAAGGAAAATCCCACGAGCACCATTTAGATCCCGGTTCATCTTCAACCCAGTCGACAAAGACTTAATTGTTCTTGAGCCACCGAGGTTTTTGACAATCTCGCCCGTCCATGACACCGTTTTTGAGGTATAGGCTTCGTTGCAGTCAATTACCAGTTTTGAGTTCTCCCAAGCTTTCCACTTAAGAAAAGTAGTGAGCAAATGCTTTACTGTTGATTAACCTCTAAGTAGTTGGACAGAATTATTTGTATAAAATTTCAGTCTCTAAGCCTGACTTAGCAAGAAAATGAATGCACAATTAATTTTGTCTAGGTACTTAAAGGCTGCTGTTGAGGAAGCTGTAATTGATTTTTCCTCAACTAAAGGGTTGTTCAAGACAGTTTCCAGGCTTACTTTGGAGTTGAATAATAGCAGAGTGGGCAACTTTCAAACTCAAGCGCACCTGCTCAATCTGAGATAACTCCGTCCACTCGACAGACTCAACAGCTCCATTATCGGCTTGACGGCCTAACTCTGATTTGCCCCGCATTGGTAGAGCTAAAGGACGAGCAAAAATCGATAAATCTTCTTCTGTCCAACTTGGCAGCAAGGGCTGGACACAAAGCACCAATTGTTCAGCCAAAGACAAGTTGCTGGAGAAGACTAGCCGAGCTTTTTTAGCAATCTCCTCAAGCCATGTCTGAGGCAAAGACAAGCCAAACTGGTTGAGTAAAGACGCCTCTAAGCTATCTTTCACCGATGATTCTGTTGAAGTCCAACAATGATTGAGCTGCTTAAAAAAAGCTTGCGCTCCCCCTGTAATTGCTTCTTCTTCTGGTGGATACTCAAGTAGGAACTCCCTCTCGAGTTGAGTAAAATAAGCTTCTGTTTCTAGTTCAGCTGGATTCCAGGGATAAAAATCTTCCTCTGGTTGCAATAGTAAATCTAGTAATTCGACCTGTACGTTGCTCAAAGCATCCTCACTATCTTCGTACTGAATGTGTTGGTTTGCCATAGTGCCCCTCCTGTTTTCTGTAGTAGATGAAACCCGACATGGATAGATACATCAGCACGCTAGGGAGTTCCGTAATAACTCACAAAATACACGATCAACTAGCTCTTCTCTTGAAGAATTTTCCTTTATAGCTTTTTTCTATGGAGCTTGTCGATAACAACCCTATAGGGAAATAGCAACGCGGGCATGAGTTGAGAGCAGTTGTAGCAGTTTTCAGCTTAAAGGCTCAGAAGATTCAATCACGAATTCGTGGATTTGACCGTGGTGAGAGCCAAACTTGAGCTGAATACCCGATTGTAATGGCACCTCTTGATGGTGAACTACTTGCCAACCATCGTCAGGACGAAGAATATAGGTACCCCAGCGAGAGAAATCCCGCAGGAAATAAGTAGGAGTTGAGTGCTGGGAGTTGAAAGTCTCACGGCAGATGATTTCTGCATGTTTCTGGCTAGCCCAACGCTCTCGAATCACTAAATCATTTTCTGAAAGGCGTCCCACTCGCATCAATCCGCCATGAATTTGCCAAATCTGATCAGTTTGCCCTAAGGAACGCACATAGGCATTAGAGGCAGGCACTTCTAACCAGCTTGGTGACATACTGGGTAATTCTGTGATCCCCTCTTCAATGGGTTTGAGTAACTCACCTTCAAATTCAGGATGCATGTAAAGCACAGGCAGAGTCCATGCTGGCTGATTGAACTTGTACAACATCAAAAGCTGTTGCCTTGCTACCGCCACGGCTTGATCAATTGGCATTCTTGCTGCCAGTGCTTGAGCAAAAGCTTGAATAAAGCTTAGTGCTTCATTGTCAGCAATTGAGTCACGCATCCCCAAAACAGAGGGAACCCCGTGATGGATCAGTACTTCTGCTAAACTGCTGCGTTCAATTGTCTGCCCTTCTAGTTGCTCAGGTTGGGCTCCCCAGCAGGCATTAAACACTGCCAAGGTAACCTGAGTACGAACCAGAACTTGAGCTAGTTCTGTGCCATTGATAGTTGCATCTGAACGCAGAAACAGCAAACCTCCATCTGCTGCTGGCTCACCATGACCAGCATAAAATAAAATATTATAAGCACCAGTTTCGAGAGCGTCAATGAGCTGAGCTGGTGTAGGCTGTAGCAGTTTTTCCACATGGCAAGCAACTGGAGCTACCCAAATGTCGTTAGAAGCATTTATTCCTCCAGCTTTGAGAACCTCTCCTAGGGCCTGGGCTTCCTGTTCAAGCTGTAAGCGTGCAGCAGAGTTACTTGATTGTGTTTCGTTTTGCCCCAATACCAGCAAAATATTTAATGCCTGATTTTTGGGCTTAAAGGACTCGAGGGGCTCAACATCACTAGTTGTGCGACTAAACAACAATTGTGGTGCCAGAGAAATTGCTGGTTTCCCTGCCATGGGCTGCATAATTTCCCACGGCAAGGGTATAAAATTAGGGTCGCGAATTTCCAGACGCAGCCGCAGCAGTTTATTCTGTCCACTAGCAATTCCTCGACTTCTCTCAAAAGCGTTTTGAATCGGACCTTGAAACAGCCAATTCCACAGATCAATTCCCAAATGCTGCATCAAACGACCACTGTAGCTGGTAGCCTGTTCGCTACTGGGAAGGTCATTCTCTGAGAGATAATTAGGACTAGATTGGTTGTCATGAGCTTTGATGGGTATATGGCGTGAACTGCCTAGAGTAAACATCTCCTGCCACGCTAGCCATCGACGAGTCAGGGTTTGGGGCCAGACAGAGTCATGATGAACCATACCCCCAGGATAGGGGGCTTTGAGTACCCAGATGGCTAGGTTTGACGCCCCAGGGACATTAAGGCGATTGAGTGCTAAACTGAGGCAAGGATTTTTAATACCGGAAGACATTAACAGCCCAAAACGACAGTGACTATACTGAACTATACCTGTGTTATTACTTCAGTCTAGCGAGATAGGGTCAGTTGTCGTTGAACAATTGTTAGCTTGAGAAGGTGTTCTCGTAAAGTTGGGGTTAATTATTTCCTGAACTTCGGCTTCTTTAAGCCAACCCACATCCCCTGGTTTGACTAAGGGTTTTACCAACGGGGGAGAAGCTGGCAGTGGCTGAGGTTCACTAATTGCTGGAGTAGGTTCGACTTTTCTATTGGTTTGCTCTTCAGGAGTATTTAAAGGCTCTTGTGGTGTAACTTCTGAGTTGCTACTGCCACCAGAGCAGACTTTTAATTGTAGCCAAAGATTATCTGGTGATCTAGCAGTTACTTGCAAAATGCTGCCAGCAGGAATAATGCCTACTACTGACTCGTTTTCTTGCTTCCAAAGCGGTACATTATTATCCTTTACCTGGATCAAAACCTGCAGTTGAATCGGTACAGGCGCTGCTAATGGTTTCTCCAAGGGAGGTTCTGTTAAATAGGGAGCAGGTGGGGATGGACTCTCTACTGGAACTGGAGTATTAATTGACTCTGAACTCGACCAAAAACCTGAAACCTCTTTAACAAGGAGATCTAGCCTTCTACTTACCCCTGGGAGTAACACATAAGTAACTAAACTTCCCAGCCCTAACAAAAATAAAATTCCCAGTAGTAATCCCCAGGGAAACCCCGCTGAGTCTTTAGATGGTATCTGCCGCGTTTTCATACCTGAAGGATTGGTAACGACAGCAGTAGTGGGCATTGATGATATTGAGGGCGCTGGCAATGAGCCTAGCTGTGGCATTGATAAGACTTTTTGCTCTGTTTCTTTTAAGGGGGTAACTTGACAGTAAACTAAAGCAATGGTCACATTGTCGTGACCATTTTCACTATTGGCAATTTCAATTAGTCTGGCACCTGCGGTTTTCAGATCAAGTTTACCTGAAAGAATTGGTAAAATAGTAGTTTGCCAATAATGTTCAACTAGGTCATTATCACTCAGACCATCAGAACAAAGCAGAAAAATGCTGTCTTCATCTAAACAAAAGCGCTGTACAGTCGGATGCAGTGTAGCTGATGCTGCCATGCCAAGGGCTTGAACTAGAGAGCCAGAGGTGGGGTGTTGGATCGCGTTTCGGTAAAGAGTGTAACCTAGTCGCACCTCGCGGGAGGCTAAATCATCATCCTGAGTAACTTGGTGACAATTGCTGCGAGTTATCCAGTACACTCTGCTATCTCCGACATGGGTGATGTACATTTGATGACCATTGGCTCGCGCCATCACCAGCGTCGTTCCCATGCGCTGTCGTTCAGAGCGATGTTCACTATCGTTTTTCTGGCTAATGATGTCATTGGCACGACAGACAGCACGCTCTAGCTCTACGGTTATGGCAATTGGGTTAGGCTGCTCTCGAGGAGCTGGCAGTTTTTCTAATTGCTCTTGGAGGGCTTCAATTGCCAACCCAGAAGCAACCTCACCTCCTTCATGTCCCCCAATGCCATCGCAAACAATTGCTAACGGATGATCGTAGATTAATTCATTGCAGAGTTGCCCCTGGGGTGGGTAACAAGCATCTTCATTGTGATTGCGACTTGGACCTGTATCAGTAAGGGTGAAAATTTCGTAGGCGCGCGATTGCGAGTGCCCACATTCAAATAATCCTTGATCTAGTAATGCTACTAATTGTTCTGAGGTCTTAATCTGACCATTTTTGAGTTGAGTACATAGTTGTTGGCAAAACCCGCTGATTACAGGTGATGCTCCGGCTAACAATTGAGACCACAGTTGACCGAGCTGTTTTAGCGTCGGCGCAACTTTATTGTCAGGTTGCAACTCCAACAAGCGAATAATTGAGTCTTCAACTCTCAGTAGTTCTGAGTTCAGCAAGCTGGAAGCAACACCTTCAGAACTTAATGGTTGCCATAAACAAGCTATTTGCCACCACCAGTTCAACTGGCGCAAGGCTGATGCTTTTGACCAAGCACTGGTTAGTTCTGGCAAGAGCTGCACTTGTTGATCACTGTTTCTTTTTCGTGGATTGGCAAGAGAATTACCACACACCACTGGTGATGCTTCCAGTAGCCAAATATTTGCTGCTGGCTGTCTCGGTGATGGCGTTATACTCCCATAAACTTGAGGAATATGAAGCCTATAGGGAGAAAGCCGAAGATAGGAAGCAAGGCTGGGAGGAATTTCCTGTGGTGTTTCTGGTGGGATTGCTGGTTTGGTGTCTAAGACAATCCGCTGCTCCACAAGTAAATAGCGCTCAGCGATCAATTCTCCAGATTTATAAGCTTCAATCTCAGGACCGAGTACCCATAGGTAACGTTTGAGCAGTGGCGTACGACACTGATCACAAAACTTGTTGTTCTGGGGATTGGGAGCCTGACAGCTAGGGTTGGGGCAGTTGAGCTTTGCTGCGGGATTTTCCATGAAGATCTTCCGCTACGTTCAGCCGATAATGATTTGGCTACAAGTCGCACTGCTTAGAGCAGGGAAATGATCCCGTTCTTGAGTTGCCAAAAAAAGTTTATTGATTACTGATTTTAGCGTCTGAATGAATGGAACCGACTATATATTTCTATAGGTTTAACGGTGACATCGAACTACTACGCTGAGATTAAGGCTCTGTGAGACTGGAATTGTGTGGGGTGGATTGTTGATAATTGGATAGACTGGCGCTACTTTTAAGCAACCAAGGCCAGAGTAACAAGAAGTAACCCCACCAAACCAGAATCGGAATAGAAATGATCAGTGTTACCCAGAAAGTTTTGAACATTAACCAGCTGCCAGTGATCAGTGCAGTTCCTGTCAGCAGGATTGACCATGGTTGACACCACCAAGGTTTATAGTTCCAAGGATTTAAAGGCTTTTGTATAGACAAGATTCTGACAAACCTCAACCAATTTAGGGTGGAAGGAAGGTTATTCTATCCTAATAGACGCTTACAACAATTGGGGATCAGGGAGTTGCTTAAAAGTAAGGTTTCATGGCTGGCAGGAGACCGAGAAAGGGCAAAATTGATACTTTATTTCAACGCCAGTACCTAAGGTGGTATTTTCAAGGGGTAGCTAGATAGACCTATGCTAGCTCTGCAAGCGCTGATGCAAAATGTATTGCGCGATCGCTAAATCTACTGGTGTCGTTACCTTCAGATTCGTCTCCTCTCCTTCTACAATCCTCACTGGCAACTGGCACTTTTCAAATAATGCCGCGTCATCAGTCACTTCCCAGCCGCAATTGCGCCCTTTTTGATGACACTCCTTTAACAGCTGCACATCAAATCCTTGGGGAGTCTGTGCTGCCCATAGCTGCCTTCGGTCTGGCGTATCCTGGATCAAACCAGTATCGTCAACTACTTTAATTGTATCCTTGACTGGGACAGCGGCAATTAAACCAGGACAATCAAGTAGGGCTAGAGCACACCTCTCTAGCAGCTGGGGAGTTGCTAAACACCTTGCACCATCATGAATCAATACCCTTGATGCTCCTTTCGGTAGAGCTTGCAAGCCGTTATAAACAGATTCCTGGCGCGTCTTGCTACCTACAATCAGCTCAACCGATGTACTTAAGGAAAGCTCAGCCAAAATTTCCTTAAATTCTGGAAAGTCACTCCTTTGCCCAATAATGCCAATCCAGCTAAGTTGGTTTGCTGCTTCGGCTGCCTGGAGAGTCCAAGCAAGTAAGGGTTTATCAAGCAATTTCAATAGTAGCTTGTTGCGGTCGCTCCCCATGCGTCGTCCCATTCCCGCAGCTGGAATTAATAAATACACGATGTCTCTCTGTGTTGGAAAATTCTACAATTTACAGAAATTAAGCAATAAAATTCAAGTTTTTTCCCTGTTCCTTCTGCCTTGGAGCCTCCTGCCTTCTGCCTTGCTGTTGTGCATTAAAAATGCATGACAACTAAGCCAACCTCCACTTTATAAGTCTTTCGGACTTAGATAGCAAGTTGACTAGACGAAGCGTTCAAAGCGAAGATTGTGGCTGTTGTTGGAAACTCCGACTTCAGTTAAGCAAGTCTCTTGCAGTTCATTATAATATTAGGCTCAATCAACCTTAGATGAGAACACTAGCCCTCGTTCCCGGTGGAATTGGCGACCAAATCCTGTTATTTCCCACCCTCGATGACCTGAAGAGGTATTATCCTGAAGCCCAAATAGATGTTATTGTCGAACCAAGATCCAAAGGAGCTTATCGGGTTTCAGGGTCTGTAAATCAAGTTATAAGCTTCGATTACCAAGACCGCAATGGTCCAGCAGATTTTGGTAACTTGCTTGGTATCATTCGCGATCATGAGTATGATTTGGCGATCGCACTAGGATGCCGATGGTCGATAGGACTATTACTATGGATGAGTGGTATTCCTATCCGCATCGGCTACGCAGCCAATGGTCAAAACTGGTTTTTCACCAACACTGTGTCTATGAACACTAAGCAGTATACTGCCAGTATGTACCATGATTTACTCAAGGGGTTCGGCATTAATTCTGTTTGCCCAGAACTAGCACTTAGAGTTCCCAAAACAGATCTTGAATGGGCTCAAGGGGAACAGCAACGGCTAGGAACTACAGAAAGTGGATACATTATCATTCATGGCAGTTCTAATCTTCTAGCGCAGTCGCAAGGTATTGATCAAATTTATCCGGTTAAGAAATGGCAGCAGATTATTGAAGACATTCAGCAAAAGCAGCCCAATCTGCCAATTGTTCTGGTGCAAGCACCAGAGGATGATCCAGAATGGATTGCCGCAATGATACAGTCCATCCCAGACCTCAAACTCACGACACCAATAGATATCGGTAAGTTGGCAGCGATAATTGCTGGTGCCAATTTAATGCTATGTACTGATAGCGCCCCAATGCACCTATCAGTAGCTGTTGGCACTTACACTATTGCTTTATTTGGTCCTACAGAGGCGAAAAAACTATTACCTGTAAGTGAGCACTGCATTGGTATACAATCGTCAAGCGGCTGGATTGCCGACATTGAGCCAGAAGAAGTTCTCAAGCGGATTTGGGGTATCTAGAGCCAACATTTAGCTTTTCTGGCAAGAAACCACACATCCTACCCGTAGGGAGTGTGGGAGTATATTACCCGATTAGCTCAAAGAAGGCATCATCCAGTTCATACCCCAGCAGTTGAGCCATTGATTGGAGGCGAGATTTACTTGGTATGCCCTGCTGCTGCAACCAGTTGCTGAGTACAAAGACTTTCTGCATCATCAAGATTTCGAGTGCTTCTGGATTGTATTGGATGCCTTCTGTACGACTGAACTGGTGCGGCACCAGCATAGCTGTATAGCGTACAAAATCCCCAGCTTTCCAATCAAGTAGGAAAGGCAACCAGGGGTATTGGGCATCCAAGCGAATAAACCACAGTCTAACTTCTGGAATTTCTGAGAGTTCCCGTGGATCTTCCGGTTCGCGGGGGTAGTCAATTTCAAATTGTAGCTGCTGCTCGTGGGAAGTGATCTTACCTTCTTGCAGCAGTTTATCAATCACCCTTTGGGCAGGGGACAAATCCAAGTTGTTGATAATCTCAAAGTTGAGAGCAATTGCGATTGTCATCGAGTCAATTTGAGGGCAACATTCTCTATTTTCCTCTGAATCGATACTAATAATTTGGCAAATAGAAAGAGCGCTTGGGAGTCTGGCCGTGTTTCGACCCCAAGCGCTCTTTCCTTCAAACTCTCTCCTCACACAGTTAAATCATACTGTTTACTACCTTCAAATCTAACTCTAGAGAGTGACACTTTATAAAGTGTCACTCAGGAGAAGACCAGGGTCAATAACATCTATTCTCCTAGTCTACCGTTTTCTTCTTCAGCATTAGCATCAGCACAGGCAGCAATTAGCTTTGAATTTGGTTTTTCCTACTGCCCATATTGTAGTTATACTTCGTTGTGGTGCCAAGACTATTGTGACCACATCACTGATACAAGGAATTCATCCAGTCTCCAACTTTTCAAGTAGGTGGTGGGGCTTCTCGCAGGACTTGCTAATTCGCGGTAAGCTGAGGGTTGGAGTTATAACTCAAAATTTATTGTTGGTGGAATTTATGCGATTGCGAAGTTGGTTTGCTGTCATCGCGGTTTCTTTTCTGTTTTGGGTCTCCACGTGGGTTTTTAGCCCTGCTGCCTTAGCTCTAATCCAGATTAAACTCTCAGATTTGTCTTACCGCGAGTGTCCTCCAGAGTTAGCACAAGGAATTGTTTCTGCTGGCGGCAGAAGCAGCGCTGCCAAATGTTTCCTTGTTAGCGGTAAAGCCGAAAACAAGTCTGGCAAAACCGTCGTCAATGCCGACATTTTCGGTCGCATCTACGACGCTAATAATAATCCAATTTTCCAGAACCGTAACCGCTTGGGTTCAATTGAGGAAGTGCCACCTGGCCTTAGTGATTTTGAAATCAGAATAACGGTTGCTGCGAGTCAACCGACACCACTACAGCTCAAGCAATTCAAAGCTTCTGGTTTTACTGGCAGAGTTCGCCGCTGAAGCCAGAGAAGATATTTCAGGGTTTTTGATCTCTGCCTCAAATTACCTCAGCCTCAAAATCCTGGTGTATAGGCAAGACTGGTGAACAAGCCTGCCACTAACTGCAAGACAATAATTGCCAACATTGGAGACAGATCTAAACCTCCAAGTGGGGGAATGAAAGAACGAAAAATATTGAGGTAAGGATCAGTGATCGGACTTAAAAAAGAAGCTACTTGGTTCATGGCGTCAACCGTTTGAAACCAACTCAAGAGAATTCTGACAATGATCAGAACCATGTAGATATTTAGAAATTGGGCGAGACTGGCTGTCAGCAGTTGCATTGGTTGAAAAGCGTCCTTGCTAGATTTTTACGATCAGTAAAGGCTTGAACTCAAGTTTAACGGATATCATCTACAGATCACCCAAGCCAGGTGAAAAATTATCAGATATTAGCAAATATGCTCTTGAGTTTCTCAATCTAAGGTTCGAGCGTCCGCTCTCGGTTAGTTTCTACTTCTACTTCTAGTCCGTTTCCATTTACCTTACCTAGTTGCTGGCGAACATCATCAATTGCCGTATTTAGCTGGGCAATTTTATCCTCCAAACTATGGCGAGCTGCTTCAATGCTCTCTTGTGCCTGCAGATGACCTCTTCCCTCCCTAATTACTTTAGTTTTGTCAAGACTTGAATTAAACCAGGAGCCTTCTTGCTCCTGTTGCTCACTATCGCGCCCCGCACTAGAGACTAGCGCTCCGATGAGTCCACCTACTAAGCCGCCGACTACAGCTCCAGCCAGAAATCCACCTGTAAAACCATCGCGCTCACTCATGTTCACTCTTTTGCCTTTGATATTTACAAAGCCACTTTTCTAAAGATTAACGGTTAGCTGACCTTGCTGCCTACCACTGAAGCACCATCAGCTATGGTTCACAACCAAAGAAAGCACGAAAAGTTTTCATTGTACCTAATTTTCGGTTCCAAAGAGACGATCTCCAGCATCTCCCAACCCTGGCAAAATATACCCCTGAGAGTTAAGCTCCTCGTCAATCATCGCTGTGTAGATTGTCAAACTAGGATATTGAGTACCCAGTTTCTGCAAAGCCGGCGGCGCTGCCACCACACTGATAATCCTTGTCAAGGCAGGATCAACACCCCGCTTGCTCAATTCTGACATTGCCATCATCATTGTCCCTCCAGTTGCCAACATCGGGTCAGTAATTAGGACTCGCGTTTTAGGCTCAAACTGCTGGGGTAGTTTGTTGAGGTAAAAACTGGCTTCTAGAGTTTCTTCATCGCGCACCAAGCCAAGATGATAAATTGAGGCTAGGGGTAGCAAAGTCTGGGCACCCTCTAATAACCCTAGTCCTGCTCGCAGTATTGGTACCACCACTAGCGGCACTTCCGGATTAACCATAGTTGCTTGGCAGGGAGCCAAGGGCGTATGTACAACCATATCTTCAGTTGGCAACCAGTCGCGAGCCGCTTCGTAGGTGAGCCAGCGTCCTAGCTCGATGATTGCACTCTTGAACAACGGCGAAGGAGTTGTGGCGTTGCGGGCTACTCCCAGCCAGTGCTTAATTAGGGGGTGAGGTGGGACATAGACGCGCAGTTGCATTGCCATAATATTAAGAATTTGGGATGAGACTTCAGAGCCATGATAATCCCTACTATCGGTTCATAGTTCATGGCTCATGGTTCAGCACAGACGCGGAGAATTAAAATTCCAACCAAAATTTCGCTCACCCCATAGCCCCCCTTGGCAATGAACAATCAACAATGAACAATGAACTAGTTGAAAGCGTATTGAATTTTACATCCCCCCCTTGAAAACTGACCCGCACAGTCGGACACTGGACTTTATACTTCAGCGGCACTCAAGAGGTTTTTCGTGAAAAGAGTCTTAGGCATCATTCTCGGAGGTGGTGCAGGCACCCGCCTGTACCCATTGACCAAGCTGCGAGCTAAACCAGCGGTGCCCTTAGCAGGTAAGTACCGCCTGATTGATATTCCCGTCAGTAACTGCATCAACTCAGACATCATCAAAATCTATGTTCTGACTCAATTCAATTCAGCGTCTTTAAATCGCCACCTGAACCGTACCTACAACTTTGCTAACTTTATGGAAGGTTTTGTTGAGGTTCTATCAGCTCAACAGACACCCGAAAGTGCTACCTGGTTTCAGGGGACAGCAGACGCAGTCAGACAATATCTCCATCTATTGCTGGCATGGGATGTTGATGAATACCTGATTCTCTCAGGAGATCATCTCTACCGGATGGACTATCGCCTGTTTGTGGAACGTCATCGCGAAACTGATGCAGATATTACCCTCTCAGTTGTACCTATCGAGGAGAAGAGGGCTTCGGATTTTGGTCTGATGAAAATCGATGCCAATGGTCGAATAGTTGACTTTAGCGAAAAACCTAAAGGTGATGCCTTAAAACAAATGCAAGTCGATACGACTGCACTAGGATTAGAATCAGAACAGGCTAAGAAACAACCTTACATTGCCTCAATGGGGATTTATGTCTTTAAAAAACAAGTTCTGACCGACTTACTTTATAAATCTCCAGAAAAAACTGACTTTGGCAAAGAAATTATTCCCTCTTCAGCTCAGGAATATAATCTTCAAGCCTACTTATTTGATGGCTACTGGGAAGATATTGGAACCATTGAATCTTTCTACGAAGCTAATCTAGCGCTAACTCGTCAACCGCAGCCACCATTCAGCTTCTACGATAAAGACGCCCCGATTTACACTCGCGCTCGCTACTTGCCTCCTACTAAGCTTTTAGATTGCCAAGTGACAGAATCAATTATTGGAGAAGGCTGTATCCTGAAAAATTGCCAGATTCATCACTCTGTACTAGGAGTTCGTTCCCGCATTGAAGCTGGCTGTGTAATCGAGGACACTTTGATTATGGGTGCTGACTTCTACGAGCAGTTTGCCGAACGTCTGTGCACCATAGAAAAAGGCAAAATCACCTTAGGAATTGGACCAGATTCCATTATTCGTCGAGCAATTATCGATAAAAATGCTCGTATTGGTCAAAAAGTCAAAATTATCAACAAAGACCATGTGGAAGAAGCCAACCGCGAAAGTGAGGGGTTTTATATTCGTAATGGTATTGTCGTGATACTTAAAAATGCAGTGATTTCAGATGAAATGATCATTTAACTCTTGGTTAAAGCCTTGGCAACTTCGGTGATATTTTCGGAAGTTGCCTAGCTTAAGGGAACTCCAAGAAATAAATTATCCAATTCACTTAGAAACACGACGTAAAGATTGATCTCCCCATCTCCCCCTCTCCCCATCTCCCCCTCTCCCCATCTCCCCCTCTTCCGCTGCTCGATGGAATATTTTTTTATTTGAAAGTCCCTAAGATGCAGACTCAGACTGGAAATAGTGAATCAACCTTTTAGGAAGTACGGAAATTGCGATCTACTCTGTGAGAAAGAACCGAACTCAACAGACTTGAGGGTTTTGCTACCCTATACAGAGCGTGGGGGAATCATTCTGAAATTGGATATATTAAGGATTTGCACCTACCTCAGCTCAGTCGCTCAAGACTAAAACTATACCTGAGGAATTACCCTTGGGTGCAGATATAATCATAGTTTTGCTAGGGTAGCAAAGAAGAAAACTTAGAGTCAACGATCTGCACTCCATCCCTGAAGGAATGCGAGAGGGGCATAAAAAATGTCCTCGTTGATTAGCCTGAGTCTCTCGCTGATGCAAGAGGGTGATTCTGCCAGGTTTTACTAAATCTCGATAAGAGTAGAGGAGACAAGTGGATGGCTGCGACTGACTTTAAAGATTATTACTCGATCCTAGGAGTAAGTAAAACTTCGAGTGGCGACGAAATTAAAAAGAGTTTTCGGCGTTTAGCACGGAAGTATCACCCGGATATGAACCCAGGGAATAAACAAGCAGAGACTCGTTTTAAAGAAGTCAGTGAAGCCTACGAAGTATTATCTGACCCTGAAAAACGCCAGAAATATGATCAATTTGGTCAATATTGGAAGCAAGCGGCACAAAGTTCACCCTATGGTAGTGGTGTCGGAGTTGATGTAGGCGGTTTTGATTTTAGTCAGTATGGAAGTTTTGACGAGTTTATTAATGAGTTGTTAGGTCGCTTTGGTAACGGTGCCACTGGTAATTCTCGCCGAGGTTACACCTACCGCACCAAAACAACTGGCTCTAGTGGGTTTAGTGACTTTGGTGGCTTCTCTGGCTATAGTAGCAGAGCTTCAGAAACAGCAACTGACCGTGAGGCAACTATTACTCTGAGTTGGTCTGAAGCCTTTAATGGTGTTCAAAAACGCCTGAATCTAGGTAATGAAGTTATAGATGTTCGGATTCCCCCTGGTGCAAAGTCTGGCAGCCGTATCCGCATTCGGGGTAAGGGTCAGACAAGCCCCTACAACCAGCAAAGGGGGGATTTATACTTAAATGTAGCATTAAATTCCCATTCTTTCTTTGAGTTTGACGGAGAAAATTTGGTTTGCGAAGTGGGTGTGACGCCAGATGAAGCGGTTTTGGGAGCCTCGATTGAAGTGCCGACGCCAGATGGTACAGTGAGTGTGAATATTCCTGCTGGTATTCGTTATGGTCAATCTCTGCGGTTGCGTGGCAAAGGCTGGCCTCGACCTAAGGGCGGGCGCAGTGACCAATTAGTGAAGATTGTGATTGCTATCCCGAAGGATATCACTAAAATTGAGCGAGAGTATTACGAGAAACTCCGTGATAACGGCAGCTTTAATCCCCGCTCTCATTTGGGTCAGATTAGACTTTGAGGAGCGGTGTGCTTGTGCATCGAGCAGGGTAGGGAAAAGATGAAGTTTATTTCACTAAGAAAGAGAATTGCTATATAAACTCCTCCGTTACAGGACTCAGGTAATGAATAAGTAATAAGTAATAAGCAATAAGTAATAAGTATTCCTAAAAAAAATACTTATTACTTAATATAAGGTTCAAGCAGCTGGAAGATACCAGATATGTTCATAAGTCAATAATTAAAACTCGATACTTAGCAAAGTTTCAAGATCAGCATTAGGTGAAAGGAAAGAAAACAAGTGTTTGTAGCGAATTTTTCCCTGTTGATCCAGTAGGAATTGTGCAGGTAAAGGAGCACCAAGGGCTTGGCCAACTCCATAAGCTCTAAAAAATTTACAACTGGAGTCAGATAAGAGTGGCATTTTTAATTTTAGGTCTTTGACAACCTGTTGACTTTGCTGAGTATCTGTACTCACAATCATTAATACCTCAACTCCTTTTTGGGTAAAGCTCTCGTAGTTCTCATTTAACGCTTTGATGTGAGGGAAGCAAAGAGGACAATACTGCTTTTCAGTGAAGATGCGGGTAAAGTAAAGGAGAACTGGTTGCTTGTCCTGATAATTCGATAATTTGACCTGAGAGTCGTTGGTAAGATCAGGAAGCTCAAAGTCAGTAGTTGCTGCTCCCAGTTTAAGAGTATTAGTTGCTGGTAGTGGTAAAAAATTACGGAAGAAGCGTTTATTAAGTAAACCTCTGAAATCATTAGAAGTCAGCATTAGTTGTCGAATCCTCCTTCTATTAAATAGGAAAAATAATGCTAAAAATGGTCTGACTTTAAGTAATAAGTAATAAGTAATAAGTGACAATAAGAACATTTATCCACCTTCGGTGGGAGGGAGTGGGGAGTAGTGGTAGTGACTATAATGCCAGAGATACTCCCTACTCCCTTTTTCACTTACAACTTATACTGATGCAAAGAAAACCTTGGATTTGACAGGATCAGGGTTCATTGTCTTGTCACCAGGTTGCCAACCAGCTGGGCAAACTTCGTCAGGATGAGCCTGAACGTATTGAATTGCTTGCAGGGTACGCAGGGTTTCATCAACGCTACGACCAAAGGAAAGGTTATTGATGGTTGCATGCTGGATTACACCATCTTTGTCAATGATGAATAAACCGCGCAAAGCCACACCAGCATCAGGGTCAAGGACATTGTAAGCGCTGCTGATTTCTTTTTTGATATCAGAAACCAAAGGATAGTTCAAATCGCCAATGCCACCATTTTTACGGTCTGTTTGAATCCAGGCAAGGTGAGAAAATTCGCTGTCAACAGAGACGCCTAAGACTTCAGTGCCTAGTTTATTGAATTCCTCAAAGCGATCGCTAAACGCGGTGATTTCAGTTGGGCAGACAAAGGTGAAGTCAAGAGGATAGAAAAATATGACGACATATTTGCCGCGATAGTCAGATAGCTTAATCGTCTTGAATTCTTGATCGACTACAGCAGTTGCGGTGAAGTCGGGAGCCTGTTGGCCTACCCGCAAGCATCCTTCTGTTGAGTTGGTCATTAACTTATTCTCCTTGAACCTTAATTGCGTATGCGTTCGCTATGAATTACCCGATAATCTATTCCTAACTTATCCGCACTAGTAAGCAGGATTATTTACGAACTGTTACAACTATATCATACTCATAACGATTTTGAGTAGCAACTATCTGTGCAATTACTCAATAACAATCTCTTAACTAGTTCCGGCAAGAAGTCTGCCGCTATGGCGAAGCTTAACGGTGAATGAGCCGTGTTCGCGAAGCGTGCGCCTTAGCGCTTAGCCTAGATCATAATCTTTGATTTGATCTAGATAGTTCACAAACTCTCTTAAGGATAAAATTCAGCTATTAAATCGTAGACTTAGCTATAGAGAGCTGATCACGAAATCACCTTGAACGATTTAGACACCAGGGAATGGTTAATAACCAATGGCTTGGGAAGTTTTGCCAGTGGTACGGTTTGTGGGGCGCGCACTCGCACTTATCATGGCTGGTTGATTGCTGCCCTCGAACCACCTGTACACCGTACTCTATTACTCTCCCATCTCGATGCCAGTTTGGAAGTAGGAGGGAAAAACTGGGCAATTTCAACCAATTTCTGGAACGGTGGCAAGAAGATTGAACCCTTTGGTTATCAGTTACTACGCTCCTTTGAAACCGAACCAGTTCCCAAATGGGTTTGGGGTTTCCAAGACTGGCAGTTGATTCAACGGATGGTAATGCCTTACGGCTTGAGTGAAGGCTGGCTAGAATGTAATCCCCTAAAACAGCCGCAATTGTGCAGTCGAGTCTTGATTGAGTATCAATATCAAGGTAGCAAGGAGGCAACACTAAGACTACGCCCTTTGATTGGAGACCGGAACTTTCATCACCAGCAATTAAAAGAACATAATAGCAATTTTTCCCAATTGGTAGGGAATAAGCAAATTTACTTACAAGGGATTCGTAATGGTAAAGTAGGGGTTCCCTGGCTGCTACGCTGGAGTAGGGGTGATTATCAAGTAGAAGGAGTTTGGTACTGGAATTATTACTATCCTGAGGAACACCTGCGGGGATTACCTGATCGTGAAGACCTTTACAGTCCAGGCTACCTTAGTGTTATCCTCCATCCAGGAGAAACCATAACTTTAGAAGCGAGGGTAGGATTAGAGCAATTGCCGTTACCAGAACTCAATTGTGAGTTATTTGAACAGGCAGTGCAAACAGAGCAAGAACGGCACCAGCAATTATGGGCTTCGGTACCGTCATTAGTAAACAGTGAAAAGCAATCAATTTGGCGTCAACTGTTGCGGGCGGCTGATCAATTTATTGCCTACCGTAGCTCGATTGCTGGTCCGACTGTAATTGCTGGTTACCCCTGGTTCAACGACTGGGGGCGTGATACGCTAATTGCTTTACCAGGATTAACTTTAGCAACTGGGCGTTATACCCTTGCAAAGGGATTACTAAAAACCTTTGGTAGCTATTGTCGCGATGGTTTAATTCCAAATACCTTTCCCAATGGCAATGCTGAGCCGATATATAACAGCATTGACGCTTCCCTATGGTGGATTGAAATCCTAGGACTTTACCTAGAAACAACACAGGATTGGAGTTTTCTCGATGAGCAATATCCTGTAGTGAGGAAAATCTACAAAGCCCTAACAGCTGGTCTTCTCTACCAGATTAGGGTTGATGCTAATGATGGGCTACTCACTTGGGATGCACCCAATGTTGCCCTTACCTGGATGGACGCTGTAATTAATGGTCATCCAGTAACTCCTCGCCGGGGAAAACCTGTAGAAATTAATGCTCTGTGGTACTCTGCTCTGTGTTGGATTAGCAAGTGGACTGCCAGACAGGCACAAGACAATGAAGTGGAACAAGAGCGTCTGGCTCAACAGGTTCAGCACTACCAACAGCAAGCACAACAGGTAGAAGCCTCCTTACAAAAGTTTTGGAATCCAGAGCGGCATTACTTCTATGACACCATTGAGCCAGATGGTCGTCGTGATCCTCGGATTCGTCCTAATGCAGTGATCGCACTTTCACTTTATCACTGCGGCTTTTTAGAGGATAACGCCAAGCAAGTCTTACAGGTGGCACGGGAGCGCCTCCTAACCCCCTATGGCTTACGCAGCCTAGATCCAACTGAACCAGAGTACATGGGTTACTATGGCGGTGATCGCTGGCATCGTGACATTGCTTACCATCAGGGTACTGTCTGGAGTTGGCTAGTTGGTCCATTTATCCGTGCTTGGAAGCGCTTTTACCAGAGAGAACCCCTTCCCTTCAATTTCAAGCCTTTGCTGGCTCACCTTCAGCAAGAAGCCTGTCTTGGTTCAATCTCCGAAATCTTTGATGGTGATCACCCCCATTGCCCCCAAGGTGCAATTGCTCAAGCTTGGTCAGTCGCTGAAATTATTCGTCATTTCTCTGATTTTTCATGAATATAATTACGATTTTAGGATTATTAGCAGGGTCGTTGACAACAATTTCCTTTATGCCTCAAGTTATTAAAACGTGGACATCAAAATCAGCAAAGGACATTTCCTTAGGAATGTTTATAACTTTCTGTTTAGGGGTTTTGTTATGGATTGTCTATGGAATTATAGTCAAAGATTTACCTGTGATTGCTACCAACTTAGCGACACTAATTTTATCATCAATAATTTTATGGCTTAAACTTAAGTACGATCATTGATCAAGCGATAGGAAACTTAAGGTTTTAACCCAGATTAATAGAATAGGATCACTACACAATGACTGACTGGAATAAAGTAAGCGCTGTAGCTGCTGTGGGTAGTGTATTTATTGCTGGACTTGTTGCGGTATTCACACCGGAAGAGATAAAATGCTTTTTGAAACTAAAAATAAATAATTGTCCTTCTACTACAGGCAAGCTCAATAACTCTAAATGTTTCGACGTATCTTCTAAACAGGGTTGGCAGTCTTTTGAATTACCAAGTAAATTAACTCGTATAGTCAGCATAGAAGGTTATTGGTCTGTGGATGATAAAAATTACAGACCTGTTAGTGCAGAAGGTCATACAGGTGAAGCTGCAAAAAAGTTGGAACCTTACAACCAGTACAAATATGACCAAAGGTTTCCTTTTGGCGCGCTCCTTGTAGATATTCCTCAATATCACTATATTTGGATTAGTCAGCCTCAGCAACTGCCTCGACCTACTGCTCAAGTTTCTATGAGAATAAATGATGATGACAATACTCAAAGTGATAATGCTGGTTCTCTAAGAGTTTGCTTTGGTCTATAAACTATAGAAGGCTTTATTAAAACTCAAAGGCATTGGTAAGAAGACAAATACAAATAAAAGAATAGGGGTAGTTTTGCTAAAACTTAAAATAATCCCTAAACCCTATAAAAAAAGTGCCTCATTTAAATCCAACAGAGTTACTTCCCAAACGAGTCGCGGCTGAGCATAGTTAAGGAGGTATTGCTTAGCCTTCTCTAACTTTTGAATGATAATCGGTTCAGTTTGAGTTTGCCAGTAACTTTGCTGAAGATAATCTAGCAACCATAACTGAGCTTGTAAATCTAGAATTTTGTCAATTTCCTTTGCTAGTTCCAAAGCTTTGCGAAGTGTCTGTGGTATTGCAAGTAACTGATTAAGTAACTCACAAGGAATAGCTTGGAGTTGAGCAAAAGAAGCGATCGCTTGCCCTGGACTACCTTGAGCAAGTGCTAATATCTCTGACTGGGCAAGAATTTCTTGATGCCCTGTCTGGCGCAACACAGTTTCCATCTCCCGAAGCGCTAGCCGATAAAAGGGAATCCGCTGACAGCGAGAAACCAGTGTTGGCAATAATGACTCAGTG
Source organism: Symploca sp. SIO2E9 (assembly GCA_010692645.1). Classification (GTDB taxonomy): domain Bacteria; phylum Cyanobacteriota; class Cyanobacteriia; order Cyanobacteriales; family Coleofasciculaceae; genus SIO3C6. The sequence continues at coordinate 10,270 of JAAHGS010000009.1, read as the reverse complement.
CTAGGCGCAATCAAAATTAAAGTTGCTTGTCCTGGTTCTTCAAGGGTTTTGAGTAAGCCATTGGCAGCTGCTTCTGCCATAGTTTGGGCTTGTTCAAGTACCACTACTTGGCGGGATGCTACTAGAGGGGAACAACTCAGAAACCGAGTAATTTCTCGAATTTGTTCGAGCCGAATTTGGGGCTTACCTTGGCGCTGAATGCCTTTTTGCTCTAATTCGCCAGCAGATAAACGAGTACCCCTGTGGAGATAAGTCGGCTCTACCCACAATACATCTGGATGGTTGCCCTGCTGTAGACGTTTTTGTACTAATGGCTGCTCTTGTTGTGGTATGTCGGCAAAAAATAGCAGTTCAATAAAAGCTCTTGCTGCCAGAGAACGTCCAACTCCTGGGCAACCTACAAACAAATAAGCAGGGGCAATGCGCTTAGTAGTAACTGCCCCTTGCAAGAGGGCGATTGCTTGATCTTGCCCTAGGAGTGAAGCGAATGTAACCATAGCTTAAAATGCTGACGCAAAATCTCCTGAATTGCATAATGCACTTGGACTTGACTAGCACTGGCATCTACTCGTACAATCCGATGGCGATTTTGTTGATACAACGACCTAAAACCTTGCTCAACTCGCTGATGAAATTCCAGTGAAGCTTGTTCCATGCGGTCAACCTTTCCTCGTTTTTGCGCCCGTTCCAGACCTATTTCTACATTTATATCTAGCCATAGAGTGAGGTCACTCTCCAAACCACCAGTAGCAATTTGGTTAAGTTGATCAATCAAGCTTAAGTCAAGACCCCGCCCGTAACCTTGGTAGGCTACGGTAGAATCTGTATAGCGGTCGCATAAAATAATTTTCCCCTCTGCCAGTAAAGGTTTAATAAATTCTTCAACATGCTGAGCTCGATCAGCAGCATAAAGTAAAAGTTCTGCTCGTTCTTGAATTGGTAAACTCTTGGGATTGTTGAGCTTGTGGCGACTTACTTCCTCCAACAAAAGCTGGCGTAAGCCTAGACCTAATGAGGTTCCGCCCGGTTCTCTGGTACTCACCACTGATGGTTGTGGTTTGATAGTACTCAGTTTAGGGAGCAAGTTACTGGTTTGAAGCCACTGTGAGCATAGCTGCAGTTGTGTGGTTTTACCGCCACCTTCGACTCCCTCGAATACAATCAGCTTACCGCGCATTACTTATGTGACATCCTCTAAGATTGCTGCTAGCCAAACCAGTTTATTCTATGCTGTTGTGCATCTAAATTTTATAGCAACCGACATCTCGGTTGCTATAACTAGTCGGACATAAATAAACGTGAGAGTGTAAACAATTATGAAATTGCCCGAAGTTACCCTAACCCCTACCTCAACCAGCGACCTTTATTTTTGTCGAGGTACTTAGCTTTATGCCTTGATTTAGCATCTGAACCTTCCCTGATCAAGCTCAACAGAGGTTTAGATATGATAAAAGGAACTAGCTATCTGACGCCCTGGTTTATATATGGCTCGCTACATCTGTTCTTTTACAGTTGCTGTCTCCCTTGAGCTGCTTCAGGACTCTTTGATTGATGTTTTAAATTCATGCAGCTTCGATATCATTTACAACACTGGCGACTATCTGATGGCACGGGAAGTTCCTGGCAGTGTTCCCTTTGCCAAGCTGGTGACAGTAGAAGTGTTAATTGACAAATCAACGGCTACTGCCCAGGAAGTGCGGATGAATTTTGTGATTAAGAATGAGGAATTGCCGCTCCAGATTGACAACCATTGCCACCAAATGTTCCATACTTTGCAGGAGGCTGTAGCTACAAATCGCCATTGGCAATTGGTGGAGAGCATTGCTGGGTAATTTTCAATTGGCTGTTGAAATCTGATCGCAGCCCCATTTAAGTACCAATAATTCTACTCCTCGATGTCGAAAGCCCCTGGATTAATCAGGGTAATATCAAACTCATCGGGCGGTCCGGTGGGCACTGTTTCCCGCTTCAGCAGGTAATATTTGGCACTAACACCGGGACCAAAGACGACTTCATCTTCATCTTCAAGGTCATGGGCTTGGCACTTACGACCATTAACTGATAGTCCGTTAGCACTAGTCTTACCTTTAAGATTGCCATCGACAATTCTATAGTAGAGGCTGCCATCGGCACGATGCCGTTGCACTAAAGTTGCGTGTCTGCGAGAAACAAACTGAGAACATAGGCGTATATCAGAGTTTGGGTCTCTACCGATGGAATAAACTAATTCCTGCAAGGGAAATTCTTTACGCCCCTTTGGGTCCTCAATGATTAACAAATGCTGGTGACGTGATTGTGCAGGCATGGGAAAATAGCTATAGATATTGGAGTCAGTTCAGAAAAGCACTTTTTCTTACTCACTTTACATTGGCACAGCTTTCCAGTAGTTCTCCTTGACTTGGAGGGAAAATTACCCTGACTGCTGACTATCAACCAGGTTCCCCCTTTATAAAACAATCATATACACTCGCTTAGTTCATCGGAAAGACTTCCAAGCAGTAATTTACTAAGTCTGAGAAATGGTCAAAAATCTCTGCTCTAGCTAACTTGTGCCTAGTTTTGAGGATTACTTACCATATATTTGGGCAGATTATTTTGGTGATAAATTAGTAACGAGAGGCTCTTCTGACAATTGTAACTTTTCTAAGTCGCTTCTCTGGGCAACTATGGCACCAGGAATTATGCTGTTCTTAGCTTCTGGAGTACTTCTAAACTTTGAAGGTACGACGCAGCAAGAGGGAGTTAGTAACTACACTAACAGAACTCAAAGCCATCAGGGCTCCAGCTGCCGATGGATTCAGCACTATACCAAAGCTTGGCAGTAGTGCACCTGCTGCCGCTGGAATTCCTAAAGTATTGTAACCAAAAGCCCAGAAGAGATTTTGGCGAATCTTGCTGAAGGTAGATCTTGAAAGCTCAATTGACTTGACTACATCTAACAAGCAATCGCGCATTAGGATAATTCCGGCTGTTTCGAGAGCAATATCGGTTCCCGCGTGCAAAGAAATGCCAACGTCTGCTTGTGCTAAAGCTGGACCATCATTGATTCCATCTCCTACCATTGCCACACGCCTGCCCTGAGCTTGCAGCTGGGAGATTGCTTCTGCTTTGCCCTGAGGAAGAACACCAGCAATCACATCTTGAGGAGCAATTGAGAGTTTTCCAGCTGTGGCAGCAGCAGCTATGGGCTGATCCCCACTCAGCACCATTACCCGGAATCCCAACTCCTGCAAGCGCTGCACTGTCTCTTTTGCATCTGACCTAGGAATATCGCCAGCGGCAATCATGCCGACAAGTAAACCATCAGCTACCAGATACACTACAGTTTTACCCTCTGCTGCCAGGGTTTGAGCTTTAGCATTTGCCTTCTCACTAATAGCTACGCCCTGCTTCCTTAACCAGGCTTCATTACCTAGTAACACTAGCCTATTTTCCACCAAAGCTGATATCCCCAGTCCTGGTTCAGTATAAAAATCTTGAGCCATCAGCATCGGTAGCCCCTGCTGACTAGCTGCATGGCAGATAGCCACTGCTAAGGGATGAGAGGTCCCACTTTCTACTGCTGCTGCTAGTTGCAGTAGTTTGGAGTCTGGGGAGGCAGGGAGGTCCTCAACCACACTTTTGGTCTCATCCTTTTGAGTTTCAAACAACTCTAATTCGCTAATTGGCAAACAATCAGTGATGATTGGTTCACCCGTGGTAAGAGTGCCTGTCTTGTCGAAAACTATAGTATCAAGCTGCTGAACTCGTTCTAAAATGTCACCGCCCTTAATTAATAACCCTCGTTCTGCACCAAGGCTAGTACCTACTAAAATTGCTGTCGGTGTTGCTAGTCCAAGGGCACAGGGACAGGCAATTACTAAAACCGAGATTGCCAACTTTAAGCTCAAGAGTAAGGGGTAATGGGGTACTTCCATTGCCTCACCTGTTACTCCAGTCATTGATATGGAGACATCAGGCCAGATTTTAGTACCAAAGTCGTACCAAAACAGGAATGTCAGCGCTGAGATAGCAATCACACCGTAGGCAAAATACCCTGCTACTGTATCAGCTAATCTCTGTACAGGGGCTTTGTGAGCTTGAGCTTCCTCAACTAGTTTCACAATCTGCGCTAGTGTTGTTTCGGAGACAGTGCGGGTTGCTTGCATGGCTATCACTCCCGACTGATTCAAGGTTCCTGCCCAAACCCTATCTCCTGGTTGTTTCAATACTGGGGTTGGTTCTCCCGTCAGCATTGACTCATCTACTGTAGAGTGACCAACAACGACTTCACCATCTACTGGCACTTTTTCCCCTGGCAATACTCGCAACCATTCGCCAACCCGCACCTGCTCAACAGGAATTTTTATCCCCGTGTGTTCAGGGACCATGGGGTTTGATTTGCCAATCAAATGCGCCACCTGTGGCTGTAGCGCCAACAATAACTCTAAAGATGCCTTGGCACGACATCTTGCCCGTTGCTCTAAGGTACGTCCCAAGAGGATAAAGCCCAACATCATTACTGGTTCATCAAAGAAGCAATCCCATCCCAGTTGGGGGAAAAACAAGGCGACACAACTAGTGAGATAAGCAGTGAGAGTGCCTAGCCCCACCAAAGTATTCATATTGGGTGCCCCATGCCACCAACTGCGCCAGCCATCCACTAGAATCTGACGCCCTGGTCCAAATAATGCCAAAGTTGCCAGCCCCCAATGTAACCAGATATTGCTCAATAGTGGCAGCATTGGTATACCTAGCCAATGACTAATATGCCCAATCGTGGAGAGGAAAACCAGGATAGAGGCAACTACCAATCTCTGGACTTGCTTTCGGTTTTCTTGTTCACGTCTCTGGGTTGAGTTGAGATTGTTTTCCGAATCGGATTTCTCCTCAGCTTGGGAAAAACGGGGTTGAGAGGGAAACCCTTTAGATGTTAATTGCTCAGCTAGTGCTGCTGGATCAACTTTTCCAACTTGATAATCTACAACTGCAACCTCAGTGACGAGATTAACGTGGGCGCAAACAACGCCAGGATTACTTTTCAGGTGCCTTTCTACAGCACTGACACAGCCAGCACATTTCATGCCCCTGACATCCAAAGAGATTGTTTGTACAGGCGTTGCTGGTTTGGGGGGTAGGGTATCTACAGAAGCTTGCATAAGAGCTAGTTTAGAAGTTTTAGTATAATTTTGGCTGAGCCTCGACGCCTTAGCGTGTTGTCGCCTCCATCTTTAGAGGGTAGGCTACATCTTCCCCTATCGACCCCATATTATTAGTTTTTTTTTGGCTTCAGAGGTCAACAGGAAAGGCTCAGAGACAGTAAGTTGATTTTTAGGGAACTCCAAGAAATAAATTATCCAATTCATAGCAGGAGGCAGAGGGCAGGAGGCAGGAGGCAGGAGGAAAAGCCAAGTTCTATCTGAGTTTGGGACTTTTTTGATGTCTTAACCGCCTTGGCGATTGCTATACTGGGAAATATGACCTAAAGAATCTTCTCCCCATCTCCCCATCCCCCCATCCCCCCATCTCCCCATCTCCCCATCCCTCCATCTCCCCATCTCCCCATCTCCTCAATGGGATATTTTTTTATTTGGAAGTCCCTTATGCTCAATTGCCGTAGTACCTTGATCAATTAGAGCCACTGCCCAAAATAAACAGACTTAAGAGAGTACCACTATTCCAAAGACTATGGAGTAGCATGGGGGCTAGTAAATTACGCGATCGCGTATAGACAACCCCCAAGACAATGCCTAAAGTCGCTAGCGGTAAAACCTCCGAAAGGCTGAGGTGAGCGATGGCAAACAACAGGCTACTAGCTACAATTGAACTCCAAACTGGTAGATAACGAGTCAGTGAAGGTAACAAAAATCCTCGGAAAATAATCTCTTCAAATATTGGTGCTGCCGCACAGGCTGTGAGAAAAAATACAAATAGTGCCACGTTATCTCGTCCCTCCAGAGCCAGAGGCAAAATTGGGTTACTGCCTCCTTGCCCTTGCCACAGCTGCTGGTTAATCAGTGATACCACAATCACCAAAGGAAGTGCTACGAGATAGCCCCCAACTCCCCAGAAAATCCAATTGCTCCCAAGTTTCAAGCGAAACCACTCTTCTGGCAGAGGCAAAAATGGTTTAATCGACAAAAACAGAATTAAAAAGCCCCCCCCTGCCATTAGTAGGTAGCTAAATAAGACATAGAACGCCTTCATGCGCACTGTATAATTGATGGGGTTGAGACCTAAAAGACTAAACAATAATGGCAGTACCAGTTGACCGATGCAAAAGAAGCCTAAAATCAACACCTGCCAAATGATTTCCCAATTCCAGGGTGTCTCCCAAGTTAGATCAGCGTTAGTAGCCAGGAGTGAGCGCTTGCCCTGCAACAGCAGTTGAGCTAATAAAAATATTAAAATCCCAACACCTAATAAACCCCCAAATCCTGGTATTCCCCCAATCAGTGCTAACTTCCAAACCGCTTGTTGAGCAACTTCGAGTTCTTTTGTTTGCAAAGCAGAGAGTTGGTCTTGGCGCTGTTGCAATTGGTACAACTGACTCAAAGCCCGATAGCGGAACCAGCTATCTAAATTATCGTTAATTTTTATCTCAGCATCGGCTAGTATTTGGGGAGGAGCACTCCAGAGACCAATTAGTACCTCTGCTGTTTGTGTCAATGATTCCTCGGTTACAGATGCAGGTAGAGGTCTAAGATCTGTTATTTCTAAAGCAGATTGATCACTCAAGCTACTCCAGGTTTTAATGGCAGCCTCTGTTTCTCCTTGTTGAGCTTGGAGAATTCCGAGCCGCAAGTCCAGTTCATTAATTAGCTGTTCTACCTGAGATAATGATTGTTGCCATCTTTGCTGCTGGAAGTTGTCCTGGGAAGCGGTGATGGCGTTACCTTGCGGTTGAATTTCTCCAGCTTCAGTAGAGCTTGCCACTGCCTCAGAGGAAAGTTCTTGGAGTCTGGCAGTGATATTTGAGTGAGTTGTTTGAGCTGATTGACGCGCTTGTTGATATTGCTTTTGTGCAGTTGGGAAAGGCTCAGTACCAATTAAGGCATCAACGGCAGCATTTAACTCCGGTACTGACTGTTGGGGTGTAGTCCTCTCGGTACCTTTGCCCTGCCATTGCGAGGCATGGAGTAGCAGATTAGTTTGGTAAAGTTCCAGACGACTTTGAATCTGAGGCTGCCCCCAACTTTCTGCTAAAGAAAGACCAACTTTGGTGACCGCAAAAATTGTCAATAACACCAAAATCAATCGCTTAATCCTAATCAAATTACTCACCGCCTGCTTGGTTAAACTTAACTCAGGACTTACGCACTTGAGTCGATTTCGCCCCCCTCACCCCCCAAATCTAGGAGGAAAAAGAGTTTAAGTCCCCCGCCCCCTTACCCCCCAATATTGGGGGGAATTAGCGGATGCTTCGCTTTTTTAGAAATGGGGATTTAGGGGGCAAATGCGTAAGTCCTATAACTGCAATTATCGCATTGCTGGTGGATGCGAGCTGACCAGAAGTTGAGGCAGATATAGTCTTAGTTGTTAGAGTTACCCAGATTTTTGCATCCTTTGTGTAAAACTGGGAACCGTACACAACAAGGAAGTTAATCAAGGAGGATTGGGAGATTGGCTACTCGCGTAATTATTGTGCGTCATGGTCAGAGCACTTACAACAACCAGAAGATAATTCAAGGGCGCTGTGATGAATCAGTTTTGACGGAAAAAGGCTGTGCTGATGCCCGCCAAGTTGGCACTGCTCTGAGTAGCCTTGAGTTTGATAGCATTTACTGCTCACCCTTAAAACGTGCTCAGCAGACAGCAGAGATAATTTTATCCTCTTTGCACTCACCCCCAAAGTTACATTTCCTAGACAAGCTGATGGAAGTTGATTTGCCGCTTTGGGAAAAGATGCGCAAGTCAGATGTGGAAACAAAATTCCCCGATGAGTACCGCTGTTGGAAAGAGCGCCCTGATCAGTTCTATATGGACATTACCACAGCAGAAGGTTCTAGGGAACATTTTCCAGTACTAGCTCTACACGAGCAAGCGCAGCAGTTTTGGCAAGAAATTCTCCCCCTTCACCAGGGAAAAACTATTTTGATCGTGGCTCATAATGGAATCAATCGCTGCTTAATTAGCACTGCTATTGGTGTTTCCCCAGCTCGCTACCATACCATCCAGCAATCGAATTGTTGCATCAATGTGCTCAATTTCACTGGAGGTTGGGGAGATGCGGTGCAATTAGAGTCCCTTAATCAGATATCTCATTTGGGACAAACCTTGCCGACGCCGCGAGAAGGTAATCGAGGGTTACGCCTATTGCTAGTGCGCCATGGGGAAACTGAGTGGAATCGAGCCTCCCGTTTTCAGGGGCAAATTGATGTACCGCTTAATGATAATGGTCGCAGACAGGGGCAGAAGGTAGCTGAATTTCTCAAGGATATCCCCATTGATTCTGCTGTCAGTAGTCCCTTATTGCGCCCTAAGGAAACGGCCGAGCTAACACTCAAGTTTCACCCTGATGTCAAACTAGAATTGCAAGATGACTTTAGAGAGATCTCTCACGGTCTTTGGGAAGGTAAACTAGAGTCAGAAATTAAACAAGAGTATGAGCAGTTGCTGCGTCAATGGCAAGAGGCACCAGCAACTGTACAAATGCCTGAAGGAGAAAACCTACAGCAGGTTTGGGACAGAGCAATCGCTACTTGGGAGGAAATTATCAAATCAGTTACGGTGTCTGAGACAACCCTCTGCACTGTTCTTGTCGTCGCTCACGATGCTATCAATAAGGTAATTCTCTGTCATATTCTGGGGTTGGCTCCAGAGTCATTTTGGAATATTAAACAGGGTAATGGTGCCGTCAGTGTGATTGACTACCCCCAAGGCTTGGAGAAAGGGCCAATTTTAGAAGCGATGAATATTACTGCCCACCTATCTGGCGGTGTCCTCGATAAAACAGCTGCAGGTGCTTTGTGAAGCATCCCATGTCTAAAAAAACAGTGACTTCTTAATTAAAACAAGGAAAGTAATAAGTAATAAGTTTTAAGTTTCCGGTTATATAGCGTTTCTCGAATAACTGAGATACACCTAGTTTTGTTCTCTGCTCCCTACTCCCTGCTCCCTGCTCCCTAAAACCAAGAAATTTGTATCTCACCAATTTGAGAAGTGCTATATATCATACTTATTACTTATTACTTATTACTTATTACTTAATGACAGCTAGTTGTTGGCAATACCCGCTGTAGATATTCCTGTTCAGTAATAATATCTCTGGTACTTTCCAGACGGTCTAAAAATACCAGACCATCTAGATGATCGTATTCGTGCTGGAAAATTCTAGCAACAAAATCGGTTAATTCTTGCCGATGCTGTTGACCATCTCTGCTGGTATACTCCACCTCTATTGCCTGAAATCTAGGAACTAATCCTCTAATCCCAGGAACACAGAGACAGCCTTCCCAATCTTTAACTATTTCAGAAGAATGGGCAATAATGCGAGGATTAATCATTGCCGTTGGTTCCATCGTCGGGGCATGAGGATACCTAAGATTAGGACGAGAGGCGACAATGAACAAGCGATAGGATTGAGATACTTGAGGAGCTGCGATGCCGACGCCATTTGATTCTACAGCTGTTGCAATCAGATCATCAATTAGCTTTTGGAGGCGCTGATCACCAAGATTATCAACTGGCTGGGCTTGCTGTCGTAAAATTGAATTGCCTAATTGAGCAATTGGTAGTGATTCGGTCATGATTGTGTGAAATTAAGAAAACTATAGCAAGGCTAAATGAAATCTGAAACTTGGGTGAGGGCAAGGATTCTCCAAGTCAGGAGTCTCCGAGTCAGAAGGGAACAGCCTTGGAGTTCATTTTAAGTATTAGAGAATACGATAATCCTTTTTCACGAATTAAATCCTTTCGCTATAGATGCCTCTAGACTGTCTCAATGAGATCTACAATAATCTATGATTCAATCTGCTCCGCCAGGATTTTTAAAACATTCGTGCCAGTGGATTATCCTACGCCATTGCTAGTTATGTCCAAAACTCAAACTGTTGAAATCAAAACTCATACTGTCGAAATTCAGTACCAAGGCACCACCCACACTTTAGAAGTGTCGGAAGATCAAAAAATTCTTGAGGCTGCCCATACTGCTGGTATAGAATTACCCAGTTCTTGCCACGCCGGAGTCTGTACCACCTGTGCCGCCCAAATTGTAGGGGAAGGCACCGTAGAGCAAAGTGATGGCATGGGTGTTAGTCCAGAACTGCAAGCAGAAGGTTATGCCCTCTTG
>JAAHGS010000089.1 GCA_010692645.1 Symploca sp. SIO2E9 | reverse complement strand
GGGTGGGGGGGGGGGGGGGGGAGGAGGGGGGGGGGGGGGGGGGGAGAGGGGGGGAGGGGGGGGGGGGGGGGGGGGGGGGGGGGAGGGGGGGGAGGGGGGGGGGGGGGGAGGGGGGGATGGGGGGAGAGAGTAAATTAGTATCAGAATTTGGGAGTTGTTATACCAATTTCCTAAATGCCTGCTATACATCAATCTCCGTGTCTCCGTGTCTCCGTGTCTCCGTGTCTCCGTGTCTCCGCGTCTCTAGCCAACATAAATCAAATCAGTATTAGGCTGTCTTGAAAAAGCGAATAATTTCCCGCACATGCTCCAGAAATTGACTATCAGTAGTTAACTGAGCGATCGCTTGTTTGGTTTCCTGTGATAATCTGTTATGCTCACTATCATTATCTGCTTGTAGTTCTCTCAAGGAAGCCTCAAGGCGAGCTACTTCTTTGCTAGTTTCTTGCCAGTAGCGCTTATAGGTGGCTACCCAAGAGTAGGGTTCTTCAGGATCTAATTGCTCTTCAATGCCTTTGAGAGTGGTTTCTAGTGCCTCAACACGATGGTGCAGCTGCTGGATATCGGCGCGAGGATATTTAAATTCTTGCCGAATCATTGCTAAGCGCGTTGCTAAATACTCGTACAATCGTATAGCAGGGCGAAGGCAAGTTAAGAGCAAAGCTGCACCAGAACTGAGATAACCAACAGCACTAATGCCAGTAGCCGCAAGGGTATATAGTCCAACGGTAGATAGTAAATGAAGTGCGATCGCAACAACTAGCGACCACTTTGATAAACTTTTGACATAGTTAATTTTATCAGGATCAATAGTAATTTCCTTCTCAGCTGAGACTGAGGCTTCTGCTAAAACTTCCCTAGCTTCAAAGTGAACATTCCAGGGTACAACAACAATTACCAATAACCACCAAAAACTAGCAACGCCAATCACCCAATCTAGGAAATGACCTGCACTGATGTGAAACCATTGCAACAATCCAAAGGTGAGCAAAGTCAAGATTCCTAATCCGGCACTCAAGCTAATAATGCTAAACAAAACTAAAATTGCCTCTAGATGTCAAAACTTTTTCCCATCATCATCTAAGCCTTAAGGCAGTAGCCCCTAAATATGTGATACTTTGACAAGCTTCACAGCAGTTTCTATTAGTTGTAATGCTTAGGGAAAATATTTAAAAGATATAGCCGTCGCCACTATGATTAGGACTCTTCCTTGTTCCCTACTCCCTACTCCCTGCTCCCTTTGAATTAAAATAGAATGTCCTAACTGATATGTCCGACTACTTATCTCCCAAGCCACAGACTAAATACTTGTGACAGTTGGGAAAGCTTCACAGTGGTGCAGATTCTTAACAAGTTGTTAAAAAAACAGTTCAGAGAAGAAAGCATCGACCAAGTATGGAAACATTTTATTTATAGTGTCTATCAAGATAGTTGCAAGAGATATTTCCTTAAGCAACTTTTAGTCGGGGAGAAAAGATGAAAAATTCATGGCGACAGAAAATAGCAACTCTTGCCACTGTAGCAATATCTACAATTGGCGCTTGGAACCCTAGCACTGCTGCTACTTTTGGTCAACAAGAAGTTACACAAAACAAATTCATTGCTGTAGCTGCGCCTTTTGGTGAAAGGTCTCATCAACTACTGATTATTGAACAAAAATCATCACAACGCCCCTGCTGGAGTGAAAGCGGTAGCGAACCAGTTATTGTCGAGCCACTTTTACTAGACTTTGATTTTAGTGGTATTTGCGGGCGCAGTACAGATAGTAACGGCTATTCCATACGCAGGGAAGGTATCGACTTAGGTATACAGTACCTGCTCAGAGTTGTTAAGCGTAATAATGAATTGCTCCTGATTGGCAGTAATATAAAAAATCGCCAAGAGCCGGAAATTATCCTTGGCAGAACTAATGGTTTAGCGGATGGGTTTCTCAAGATTGAACTGGAACCAGAATGGCGGTTTACCAAAAGAACCCTTGATGGTAGAACTCTCGGTCATATTTATTTGACCTTTGGAGATAGTGCCTTTACCTTCGTAGATATTGCTTCCGATATTTACGCTGACGAAATTCAGCAAGCAGTGAAGCTTGGTTTCATTGCTGGTTTTAAAGAAGACAATACTTTTAGGCCAGAAGCAACTTTAACCAGAGAACAATTAGTATCGATGGTATTAGAAGGCTTAAGCCAATTACCTACTGCCAATTTCACCTTGCCTACTCAAGCTTCTGGAAAACCCTATCCTGATGTTGATGCTTCTCGCTGGAGTGCAGCCAAGATTCAATGGGCGCGGGAAAATAATATTGTTAGTGGCTATGAAGATGGTACTTTTAAACCAACTAAACCAGTAACTCGTGCCGAATTAATGGCAGTACAACGAAGGGCAGCTGAATTTGCTCAAACTATTGAGGGCAAACAAGCAGTATTAGTTAGTGATCAACCAGCCAGAAATTTCTCTGACATTCAATCTCACTGGGCTGCTTCTGTAATCACAGAAATGTCTTCTTATTGCCAAGTGGCTTCCCCATTTAATGAAACTGGTAGTGCCTTTTTACCTAACAATCAAGCCCGGCGTAATTACGCCGCTGCCGCCACCTTGCGGATGCTTAATTGTGTTAATTCTGAAGTTTCCAGCAGTAACTAAATAGTCTGAACTTAAGTAATAAGTAATAAGTAATAAGTAATAATTGAAAACTATAATATCTGTTGCTTATTACTTTTTGTTTAAAACTTATTACTTAAAAAGAACTTCACCAGGTATAAAACTGCTATATCTATAGAGGATTAATAGCTTTACAGGTGTTTACTGTCGAATCAAAGCCAGACCAAATAGCTGCCTCAGAGGCAAAAATAGAAGTGTTGCGCACTAGGTCAAAATTCAGAGTTTTAGTACCTAGATTATAGGCATAAGTTAATACTGCTTCTCCTCCACCAAAAATTTTCAAGGTAACGGTACCTGTGGTAGAGCTACTGGGTGAACGAACTATATCTGTAACACCGAAGAAAGAGTTAGTCTTGTTTACACATTCTGCAGCTGCTTCGGAAACTTCTCTGTAAGGTGGTGCAGCAATAGTAGGAGATATGCTGCCTACACTAAAAGCGGCGGTGGCTGTAGTTACTATTGCTGCGAAGCGAAGTTTACTAAAATCAAAAAAGTTCATTTCGAGAATGCGCCTCAATATACTTATCAAGGAAATATAGCAGTTATATTTTTAATATTTGTAGCGAATTTAACTATGATTTCTATTCAAATAATCAGTTACAAATAGATATTTTTTGAGAAAAAAATTCAAAAATTAAAGTTTATTAACTCATTAGTTTATTTGAAGAAATGATGACAATTTACTGGCTAGAAGTCAGCGCTACCGATAGGGAGCATGTCAGTTGGACAAATACACTACTATGACTACAATCACAATATCACAGATTAAGCTGGGGATGGCTCGGGGAGATGATTCTTTACGTCATATTTCCAAGTAAATTGGATAATTTATTTCTTGGAGTTCCCTAAATCATCAAATCTAGTAAGTCTGCTCCCAAGCTTGGTAGGCTAAGAATAGTTAGTCAGTGGCTTTATATAAGGAGATTAACTTGAGAACTCAGTCTACACAAAGTTTTACAGCTGTACTTGCAGGGATTTTAACAGCAGCGCTTATTCTCATTGGCTTCAATTCCTTTGTGATTATCAATCCTGGGCAGGCAGGGGTAATCAGTGTCTTGGGTAAAGCCCAAGATGGAGCCTTGCTAGAGGGCATTCACTTTAAACTGCCACTGGTCTCTAATGTAGACATATATGATGTGACAGTGCAAAAATTTGAAGTTCCAGCCCAGGGTTCAACCAAGGATCTTCAGGATCTAACCGGTAGATTTGCAATTAACTTCCGTCTTGACCCCACTAAAGTAGTTAATATTAGGAGAAAACAAGGAACTTTGCAGAATCTGGTGGCAAAAATCATTGCCCCTCAGACTCAAGAATCTTTTAAAATTGCTGCTTCTCTGCGAACAGCGGAACAAGCAATTACTCAAAGGAGTGAATTGAAGAACGATTTTGATGATGCCTTGAGTAACAGGTTAGCAAAATACGATGTAATTGTTCTCGATACCAGTGTAATTGACCTCAATTTCTCTACAGAATTTGCCAGGGCAGTTGAGGAAAAACAGGTAGCAGAACAACAGGCACAAAGAGCTGTTTACATAGCCCGACAAGCTGAACAAGAAGCCCAAGCTGACATTAACCGTGCTAAAGGTAGAGCTGAAGCCCAAAGGTTACTAGCCGAAACTCTGAAGGCACAAGGTGGCGAGTTAGTGCTTCAAAAAGAAGCCATCCAAGCTTGGAGAGAGGGCGGTGCTCAGATGCCAAAAGTCCTAGTTATCGGTGGTGACTCTAATAGCAGTGTGCCATTCCTATTTAACCTAGGTGATGTTGAGCAGTAAGTAGGGGTTATAGTTCACGGCTCATTGTTGAGCGCGAGCGATATCGATTACCTAAGTTTTTACTACAAGTACTTAAGTAATCGATTCTAACAAAAAAAAGAATAAGTAGTAAGTGTTCGGCTTATCACTTATTACTTATTACTTATTACTTATTACTTATTCCTTAAAGCCAGACTATTTGTCGCATTCTTTTTTCTACTTTTGCCCAATCAGGGTTGTTTGGGTGGTTCTGGAAATAATCGAGGTAACAAAACAGCTGTAAGAGCTGCGATGAAAGCTAGTAGGGCATTGACTGCTTCTTGGGAAAGATATTTAGATAACCAGCTAGGTTTGATACTTTCCACAGGGAACTTTGGATCTAAGCCCACGGCAAGGCCTTTGCTTTTACCAGAAAATCTGGTTCGCAAGCCTTCTGGTGGTTGAGTATTTATCTGGATTTGGTGCAGTTTCGTAATTCCTGGCTTGTCTGATATAGTCAGCAAAAACTGATTTTGTTGAAGCTCTATTTTTTTATCTTCCATCCGGACTTTGCCTTCAAGAATCGTCGAGATTTTTAATTCGTCAGTCACATTTTCTGGAATCTCAAAACGAGAGAAACTGACATGTTCAACATCAATGTCTCCCCACAACCATTGAGGCTGTTTCTCTTTTGTTGAATTTGCTGTTTCAGTGAGTTTGGGTACATCGATTAGTAAGTGAGTAGGAGAAAGAATTTCTAACCTTGGATCGTCGATTTCTGGGGTAAAATTAAAGGTTAGGTCTTCAGGAGCATAAATATCGGTTTTGATACCTAGTTCCGGTAGATTAAACATCGCTAAACTCACCCGCAGGCGCTGCTTACCTAATTGCAGTTCTAAATTGCCTACAGTTGCTGGCTTAGAGAGAGTGGTGTTGTCTAGTAAACTATCGGGAAAGAGGCAGTATTCTAGTGGTTCTTGTGCAGACTGGAGACAGAAGGAAAGCTCTGGTTTTTGGGCATTATAGGCGAGTTGATTAATTTTGCTATCTGGATTAATACGGAGATTTAAAATAGAAATTTCACTAGTTTTAGTGGGATTATCAGGAGTAAAAATTAAGCGGCTTGTAGAGTATGGTAACTCAATAGTAAGTTTCTTTATTTGACTGAGTTTTTGGTTAAGTTCTGGATTAGAATCACTATAAAATTTTCCAGTTAAAATTAGGGGTTCTGGTTGACTACCCTCGATGTCTAGATTTTGGATACCGCTGATGTTATTGAGAAAGAGTTTGTTTGTTAAACCAGTGTAGGTAAAGCTCATTTCTTGCACAACCAGATTACCTTCAAAGACATAACTTCCTTGAAAGACAAAGTTACTTAGAAGAATGGCAATCCAAACTAGCACTAAGATAACTGCTAAGATTGGGTCACGTATTTTTGCCTTGCGCAATAGTGAGATTAAACCCAAAAACACCCGTTTTAGTTGTCGCACCAGTAACTTTAGTAGGGCAAAAACCGAGTTTAATATTTTTTGAGCCCTCAGCCATAATTTTTTTCTGCGTTGGGCAGTCTTTTTAGGGGATGGCTTAGGGTTGAGATGCATTGAGAATAAAGTTGAGAATGTTAAGAATATAGAAATCAGTAGGGGCGTACTGCCGTACGCCCAGGAGTCATCAGTAGGGGCGTACTGCCGTACGCCCAGGAGTCAAAGGAGTTCTAAACTGGGGTTCATAGCTCATAGTTCATAGCTCATAGAATGAGATTATGGCAGCACAAAAGAATAATTTCTCTCCATCTCCGCGCCGACCTGTCGACCTGTCGACCTGTCGACCTGTCGACCTGTCGACCTGTCTCCGCCTCTCCCCATCTCCGCCTCTCCGTGTCTCCGTGTCGACCTGTCTCCGCCTCTCCGTGTCTCCGCCTCTCCCCATCCTCCCTAGAGCCAGTTTGGGTCATGCTGAAAGCGGAAAGTGCGCTCTTTTCCTTCCCCATCAACAATATACAGTTCGTAGGTTCCGGCGGGAGCGTTACCATATTCCCAAGCAAAGCGAATTTGTCCCCTTTGGGGGGTTTGGCGGGGATTGCTAAATAAAACTTGACCTTGACTGCGAATTTCAAGAGTACTGAAAGTGGTACGCCGAGGACTATAGAGTACAAATTCATATCTGTCGGAGGGTTGTCCGAGGATAACAGGGAAATAAAGAAAAGCTGAATCGCGAGTAATATAGGCAGTAGCCCTGAGATTCGAGATGCCAACACCTGACTTTTTCAGAACGTCAGTGTTGAGGGGAAAGGAAAAGCCAGAGGAACCAGATTTGCTATTTAATTGATCAAGGCGATAATTTCTGTAGAAAGATTGAACTTCAATGTTCGGCTGACGATTGCCTGTACCAGGAACTTCAATCTTGAGAGTGTTAGGGTAGCTGTTGAGATTACTAGTGGAGAAAGAAATTAGACTAATGGTGCTGGTGGCATCGTGAGAATCAAGAAGACCTTCACAGCGATTGTTATCCCGACGGATATAGGCTAAGGAGCGGTGATGTCCTTCGGAACAAGCTTGGGCTACTAAAGGATTGAGGCTAAGGAGAAGCAGACTGATAAGAGGTATTCTGAGTTTCATAGCTTTAGTATTAGATTTAATTTAATCAGGCAATAGCTGAAACAGATGAAACCGATAAAATTACGTTGCTGAATTGAAGTATGAATTTAGATCCTTTGGTTTTGGAAAAGCCCCCTAAATCCCCTTCTGTAAAAAGGCGAAGCATCCGCTAATTCCCCCCAAAGTTGGGGGGTAAGGGGAGCTGGGACATTGAGAGTTTTATTACCACCAAAATTGGGGAGCTGGGGGCATAATCATACCCAGAATCAGCAATGAAGCATGAACATTCAATTCAAAATACGCCACTGGCGAAGCTTTTCCAGGACTATATCAATACGGTAGGCTAAACTAATACCCTCTGTTGCCTCAGAAATCTGGCTAATATCAGGGCTTGGTTGATTAGGGTCTAAGGCAAGATCACTCTTGTTTCTATAACTCACTATAACTGCAATCACTTCCATCTTCTCGTTGATTACAGGTCCACCCGAGTTACCCTCAGCGACATTAGCCTTAATAGGAAGTCTTGGGTTACCTGGGTTGTAGTTAGTGACTTCTCCAGAAGCAGAGTTCCAGGGATCATCAACTGTGAAGGGATGCCCAATCACGCGCACAGGAGTATTACGGCTAACTCTGCCACGGCGGAATTTGAGGGGCTGGATATCGTCAGGAATGCCTTTTACCTTTAGCACCGTTAGGTCTAATTCATCATTGAAATCAGTCATTTTCTCAATCTTTGCTTTATAGCGAGGGCGCTTCTCATCAGGTAGTTCACTGAAAAATTCCACCTCAATGTTGTCGCTGCGGCGTTTGCTTTGTTTGTCGCTAATCACATGGCGATTAGTGACAATCCAAAGAATATTGCCTTGACGCTTAACAACCCAACCTGTGCCAATTTTTTTGTCTCCGGAAACCTCAGCGATGATTCGTGCTGTAGAACGCAAGACTTTTACTAATGGTTCTTCTTCTTCAGTGGGTATATTTTTCTGCTCATTAATAGCTAAAGTTTGAGGATCACGCCGCAGTGCCAAAAGTCGTTTGGCTTCTCGGAGATTATTTTTAGCTATAACATAGTTACGGTTAAGGTCAATGGAACCCTTATACTCAGCAATTGCTTCGTCTAATTTACCCTGGTCTCTGAGCGCATTGCCCAGATTGCTGTGGGCTAAAGTATGAGCGCTATATACTGTACCTTTCTGATCTGGTAAGTTTAAAGCTCGTTGGTAGTTAGCGATCGCTTCATCTAATTTACCCTGCTCATAAAGCGCAAGACCAAGATTGTTGTAAGCATAAGCAAATTTCGATTTGAGTCTGATCGCTTGTTGGTAATTAGCGATCGCTTCATCTAATTTACCCTGCTTATAAAGCGCAATGCCGAGATTGTTGTAAGCTTTAGCATAATCCGGCTTGAGCCTGATCGCTTGTTGGTAATTAGCGATCGCTTCGTCTAATTTACCCTGAATATACAGTGCAAGACCCAGATTGTTGTAGGCTCTACCATAATTCGGCTTGAGTCTGATTGCTTGTTGGTAATTAGCGATCGCTTTATCTAATTTACCCTGAGCATATAGCGTAGCGCCCAGACCATTGTAAGCTCTGGCATAATTGGGGTTGAATCTGATTGCTTGTTGGTAATTAGCGATCGCTTCTTTTAATTCACCCTGAGCATACAGCGCAAAACCCAGATTGTGGTAAGCATAAGCAAATTTAGGTTTGAGTCGTATCGTTTGTTGGTAATTAGCGATTGCTTCCGCTTGTTGGTAATTAGTGAGCGCTTCGTCTAATTTACCCTGCTCATAAAGCGCAAGACCCAGATAATAGTAAGCATAAGGATTGTTAGCTTCTAATCTGATGACTCTGAGAAAAATTCGTTCTGCCTCAGAGAAGTTACCCGCAGATTGAGCAGCAATACCTTGCTGAAAAAGTTGATTTATACTCTGGGCAACCACTACTTGAGGAGTAGCTAGGAGTGAGGCAGTTAGTAGTATAGGAACAACCCGATGCAACATTTTTATTTTGGATTTTGGATTTTAGATTGCCGATTACTGAAGAAGGGCAGTGCACCTGGTTAAGTTCAACTTAAGTTGATTATATATATAGTCTGAGTTTAGCCAAATCACCCTATAATTGCTCTGTCGAAAATTTCCCGTGCATTACTGTGCCTGAATTTCAGTCCATTTCAATGGACTTGAGCTATTAGCCGGTGAGTTTGAACTCTGGGTGAGAATAGAAACTTACTGACAATAAACTTATAAAAGCCTGCTCTCCAGAGATGTTGGTGGAAACTCTAGATCACACTACAAATTATCGAAATTAATTTGGGTTAAATACCCCACCGTCTATACGGTGCATAAAATTGGTTGGGGTCAAATCCCCATCCAATTTGTCCCCGCGTCCCCGTGTCACCGTGTCCCCGCGTCTTTAACTTTGGTGGGTTACGGCGCTCATAGGAAAACAATACTAGAATTCACAAATTATGACCTGCGCCTAACCCACCCTACAATATATAAAATTTCATTATCACCACATGTACGGTAGAGTCCAATAAGTAATAAATGTCCTAAATAACACTTATTACTTATTACCTATTACTTATTACTCAAGGCCAGACTATTTCTAGCATCCTTCTTACACATTAATACTCCCTCGCCAATTCTGTCTTACCTGAAGCCGAGTAGCAATTTCCTTGCCAATTTCCAGAGAGGAAGTAGCCGCTGGCGAAGGGGCATTACAAACATGCATAGCATTGCTACTTTCGACAATTAAAAAATCATCCACCAGCTTACCATTATTTCTCAGAGCTTGAGCTCTAACCCCCGCATGGGTAGGAATTAAATCATCTGCCTCAACTTCAGGAATCAGCCTCTGTAAACTGCGGACAAAGGCAGCTTTACTAAAAGAGCGGATTATTTCCTCAATTCCTGCACCTGCATGTTTAGCAGCTAGTTTCCAGAAACCAGGATAGGTCATAACTTCAAGAAAATCCCCTAGGTCAAAATCAGTCTTGGTATAGCCTTCCCGCTTTAGAGAAAGTACTGCATTAGGCCCAGCATGAATCCCCCCATCAATCATCCGCGTGAAATGAACTCCTAGAAAGGGGAAATTAGGATTAGGAACCGGATAAATTAGGTGTTTAACTAAATAGCGCTTTTCTGGCTTGAGTTCATAGTACTCTCCTCGGAAAGGAACAATTTTAGCCTGGGGATTAACATTACCTAACTTAGCAACGCGATCGCTATGCAGTCCAGCACAATTAATTGTAAAACGAGTAGCAAAGGTACCCTTGCTAGTTTCTAATACTTGACCTGCACTAGTTTCCAAGATTTTTTCAACCTTGGTATTAAGATGTAGAACCCCTCCCTGAGCACGGACGAGTTCAACATATTTCTGACAAACCTGCTTGTAGTCCACAATCCCAGTTGAATATACCCGAATTCCAGCTAAGCAACTCACATGGGGTTCAATTTCCTTAACTTCTTCTCCACTGAGCTTGGTAACTTCTATACAATTTTCTAAACCTCGCTGGTAGATATTTTCCAACATTGGTAATTCTTCTGGCTCAGTTGCCACAATCACTTTGCCACAGACTTCATAATTAATGCCATGTTCTTGGCAAAAAGCCACCATTGAACGTTGCCCTTCGCGACAAAATTTAGCCTTAAAACTCCCTGGCTTATAGTAGATACCAGAATGAATCACACCGCTGTTATTACCAGTTTGGTGATGAGCCCAACTACCTTCCTTTTCCAGCACCAAAATGCTGGCATCCGGGTAACATTTGCCCACAAGCATTGCTGTAGATAAACCAACAATTCCTCCTCCTATAATTGCGATATCGTACATTGGTAATCTTGCCCCTTAGCGTAGATTTATATTTAACAGTCTTAAAAAGAAATTAAGGTCATACTCTTATGCTGCAATCATTCAACAATCTTTAGAACCTCCTCTAGTAATTCTCTTTCTTAGTGAGATACAAACTTCTTGGTTTTAGGGAGCAGGGAGCAGGAAGTAGGGAGTAGGAAGTAGGGAGCAGGGAACAGAACTAGGTGTATCTCAGTTATTCGGGAAACGCTATATATCAAATACCTCCTCTTGAAGTCAGGTGGTCTCTCAACTTAGAAATAGGCATAATAAATCTTGCTGAAATATCAATCAAATTGCAGATGACAAGTATTAACATCTGTCCTAAGTAACACCTCATCTATATGTCGCTTATTCTTGCACAACTGGTTATTAATCAACAACTTTCTTTTACCAAAAATGATGCCTTGTTCAACGTTTACTAGTTGATTTCATTGAAACTTAACAAATACTCGACAAAATCAAGTTGAGATAAAGATTACTCTCTGGAAAGAATATTTTTTAACACACAGAGCCATGAGTTGAATTTTAGCAATCAATGGTCGATATAGTATTTTATTTCAATTTATTTCAATTTGTTAACCAGAGGCAGTGATCGTCACTAAATCATACTCGTTATGAGTATGATTTGATTTAAGGGGAATAAAAAAATCTCAATGTTTCCCAGTTATCACAAGATTTGAGAGGTGGTTAGCAAGGAAATGTTAATAGCAAATGAGCATTATGTACGCGTTGCCCAAGCGGCTGATGTCCACGCCGCTAGTCGCCTAGTTGTCCATGCTCAAGGACAAACGATCATTCTTGTGAGTTTCAAAGATAAGATTTACGCCCTTGATAACCGCTGCCCACACATGGGCTTTCCTTTACACCAAGGTTCAGTCCAAAACTGTATTTTGACCTGCCATTGGCACCATGCCCGCTTTGACATCACCAGTGGCGGCACGTTTGATCTTTGGGCAGATGATGTTAGGAGTTTCCCTGTGGAGCTACGTAATGATGAGGTATGGGTTGATTTAACTCCTCGTCTTGATCAACTCTCTTACCACCACCAGCGTTTGATTGTGGGAGTTGAACAAAACATTTCCTTGGTTATTGCCAAGTCCGTTATAGCTATGCTCTCTCAAGCAGAGCAAGCAACAGAGGCCTTTCGCATTGGAGTTGACTTTGGAGTACATTACCGACAACAGGGCTGGGGCGCAGGTTTGACAATCGCTACCTGCATGATCAATCTGTTGCCTTACCTGGACAGTTCTGATCAACCACTTGCACTCTACCATGGTTTATCAGCTATTGCTCGCGACTGTGCAGGTGCGCCCCCACGGTTTGCCATTGAGCCTTTACCGGTGACTAGTGAGCAAACAGACAGGGATAAAATTGGAGTACTACAAGGCTGGTTTCGTCAGTTTATCGAAGTACGGGATTCCCAAGGAGCTCAACGATGTCTAATTTCGGCAGTACGTGCTGGTGCTAAACCAGAGCAAATCGCCGAGATACTCTTTGCTGCTGTTACTGACCATCGTTATATTGATATTGGTCATCCCCTCGACTTTACAAATAAAGCCCTGGAGGCTCTTGATGCTACAGGCTGGCAGAATGCCGAAACTGTGCTCTCAAGCCTAGTCAGAGGCTACGCTAGCGCTTCTCGGATGGAGGAATCCAATGCTTGGCGTTACCCCATCGACTTGGTAGCGATTGTTGAAGATGCCTTCAGTAAATTAGAGGCAGCACTAGAGGAAGGGAAAAATAACAGCTGCATTTGGACAGGACGAGAACAACTAGTACCAGTATTATTAGGAGAAGATCCTCAAGCGATCGCTAATGCTCTCCTCAATGCCCTAGGTCAGGGTTGCACTCCAGAAGAGTTAGCTGCTACTGTCGCCTATGCCGGGGCGTTGCGTATTGCTCAATTCCACACCAATAATGACTTTAGAGACTGGGATACGGCGCACCATACCTTTACCTTTGCCAATGCAGTTCATCAAGGGCTGCGGCGAGTAAGTTCAAAAACTCTATTGCGAGGCGTATTCGATGCAGCGATGAGCGTCTACCTCGACCGCTTTTTAAATGTACCACCAGCTCGATTACCTGCGCCAGAGCCAGCGGTTGAAAATTCAGAACAGTTGCTCTTACAACTGCCAGCACTGCTCAATCAGCAGCAACAGGTTTCTCAAGCTGGTACACTGGTTGCACGCTATTTGTACAGTGGAGGAAATCCACAAAAACTATTGGCAGTTCTCGGCAAGTTATTGTTGCGTGAAGACCGAGACTTTCATACTATTCAGGCAATGGAAGCTGCTTTTCGTCAATACACACTGCTACAGGATACCAGCGCTGGGGTTAACGTGCTAGTTGCTGCTACTAGGTATTTAGCGGCTCATGCACCAACAATGCGCTCTCAGGGACAAACCTATCAGATGGCTTATCGACTCCACAAAGGTGATCGTTTGTTTGAGGAATAAGATAGCGACTTAGTTAATTGTTGATTGTTCATAGGGGGAGTATGTCACATTAGAATCGCTGGTTACTGAGAATGTTGAAGCTGATGTAGTTTTCTCCAATTCTTTTTGAGTTTCTTGACACTCTCGTCATTGGAAGTAAAGGTTAAAGCCGTAAAGATAGCCATCATGGCAATACCCTGAAAGTAATGGATGTAGGTATTCCAGTCCATGAAATTAACATTCAGTTCAGAGGATAATTAAAGTCAAAAATTGAGGGTATCAACAAAGAAAACTACGAGACTCCATTACCCTGGGCAAATGGTTCATCTCCCTCTCTCCCCATCTCCCCCTCTCCCCATCTCCCCATCTCCCCCTCTCCATCTAAAATCAATTTCCAGTTGAACTTAAATTCTTGCTCAACCCCAACAGTGCTATAACAATCAACACTTTGACGAGTACTGGGGCAAGAATGAGGCTTAGAAGCAGGCACCAAACAGCAGTGATAACAGCCACTAAATGTACCAATTCTTCAGTGACATTGACGCTAATTACCACAGCAACTGAGGCAATAATGAAAGTGATTAATGAAAGTGAAAGCATCACAATTAACTCTGAGGCTCCAACATCAATAGATTCCGTATGATTTAGGACTTACGCATTTGCCCCCTAAATCCCCCAATCCTGGGGGACTTTGAGGATATGTTCCCCCCAAAGTTGGGCGAAATCGACTCAACTGCCTAAGTCCTGTGATTATTGGTTCTACTTACTTCTCGGTTGATGCCCTATAGTTTTGCGAAGTTTTCTGGTGATACATTTCGTAGTTATTTGTGAGCTAGATCATTGACTTTGATCGTTAAAATAGTATTTCTCTAGTAAGAGATTAACTCCAAATCGTTAAACATGACCTGACAATCCCAGAACTAGTCTAATTAGTGGTATAATACGTGGCGTCAACTACTAGTCAGCACTAGAGTGGACTAACAAATTGTCGTCTCGTGTTTATCAGCTGGTTGAAGCAAAAAATAAGCAGCAATTTCTGGTAATGTCAGACATTGTTCATGTCTTATTTAACAGCATCTGCCCAAGGAAGTACATCATGCTCAAACCTCCACTGATCTTCACAGCCATGCTATTTGCTGTGGTGTTCACCGTCACCAGCTGCAACAGTCAGGAAAACCCTTCTTCCCCAACAGAAGAACAGGTTTCTCAAGAAAGTAAATTAGTCTATAAAGGACTGGTGAAACAGGAAGTTTTAGTAGCTTCTTTGCTGTCTGGCACCAACATCAAGTACCTAGGGCTAGCTGAAGATAATAACGCGGAAGTGAATATAGATGGGCAACGCGCCCTCAAACGTCGAGGCGACTCCCTAGACTGGCAAGGGAATCCCCTTGAGGGTGTCACAGTAGAACTTAACCAGCGCCTAGTGTCTTTAAGCAAAGAAAAGCTACAACTTGGTGGTACTCTCCGCATGGAAGTAGAGGATGTGGTTCCTCAACCAGGCTTGGTGCCGCAAGTCCCCGATAAACCCTCACTTAATCTAGTAGTCTATAAAGTACCAGTCCTTTACTGGGTTAAAGTGGGAGAGGCAATTCCTGGCACCACCTTTACCTACAGTGGTAAAACTGAAAAAGGAGCAGAGTTAAGTGGACTTCCCGAAGGAGATCTTCCTTACCGCCAGACAGGTGACTCAATTACCTGGAAAGGTCAATTGCGCCCAAAAGTATATTTGGATTTAGTCCTGCGCACTACCTTGTACAACGAAAACAGACTCAATGTTAATGGCTTAGCAACTATTATTTTGGCAACTGGCGATCAAGGTGCAAATTCTCAACTGGAAACAACTACTGCCAATCGCTGACAAGCCTCACACAGGCGTAGCAAATATCTCAAAAAGCTTATATAGTAAGTTTTTGGCTGATTGGAAATAGTAGCTTCATTGAGGTCATGCTTTACTGGTGGCGGTTTCTAGATTATCAGGAACTGCAGCTCCTTGAACTACCAAGACTGAACAATGGGCATGGTGAACCACGTAGTTACTAACACTGCCCAAAAAAACTTCTGCCAGACCTTGATGACCTCTGCGACCTACAATGATTAAATCTGCTCCCCATTTTTTAGCTCGATCGCAAATCAACGCACCTGGCTCTCCTAATCCGTAATCAAATTCCGTAGGGATATCCTTTGCCGTTGCTTGCTGGCAGTAATTTTGCAACCAGTCTTGGACTTGCTCAATTTCCTTTTGCAGATTTTCCCGTTGGATTTGCTTGGCAGCATGATACATGTTTACATCTGCTAATGTCCCAATACCAATGAAAGAAGCCATGGATTCCTCGTTCTGCGAGTGCAGACAGTTAAACAACATCAGGCTGCTTCCCTCTATATGGGCTACCTCTAGAGCTTCTGCAAACACAACTGCTGCTTGAGGTGACCTATCAAGAGCAACTAAGATTTTTGTGAATAGCATGATTTTCCCCTCCTCAGGGAGAACCCAATACTATATTAGACTGATTTTTTACTACTACGAAAAACCTACACAAAACTACTAAAACCTAACTAGCAATCAACTCAAAGCTAAGGTTCAGCAATAGAAAAACCCCTACGAGTAGGTAAATTTTCAGTTAATTGCACCTGAAAATTTACCTGATCACTCATGTCACCAGTTTTTACCAGCAAACTCCATTCTCCAGGACGAAGTTGCCAAAAAACAGAATAAGCTTTATCCGTCTCTAACTTGTGACCATTTAGCCACCACTCCACAGGTTTGTTACCTGCCCCAGCAACTTTAAATTCTAGCCTTTGAATATTACCTTGATTCTCAAAGCTAGGCTCAATCATAAACAAATCACCATTACCAGGAGACAAAATCTTAAGTTTAGAGGGGGTTAAATAGGGTTGCGATTGCATTGCCAACCACTCATCGTACTCCTTAGACAAATTGAGGCTATAGTGTGCCGATTGTCTATCTGCGGCTGGAAAATGGGCAGCAGTCGCATCATTTTTATCCTTGCTTGTTAGCAATTGCTCAGAATGCCTTGCTGGAGATTGGAGCTGATCTAAACTGTTCCCATGGCGATTATATTCACTAAGTTCTTCTGGGTAGAAATATTCAAGTATAATCGAAGGACACTCAGGAGTTGGTCGTAATCCCGAAAGAGTACACACCGGGCGCTGCACCATACCCACCGGAGGCGCAAATTTAGCTGGTTCTTGCTCTTGATGCAGATGTAACATAATACGATGCCAGAGTGGAGCTGCACCCATAACCCCAGGAACCTGTCGCATTGGTTCACCATCGAAATTGCCTACCCAGGTAGCAACGGTATAATCCGTAGTGAATCCAACTGTCCAAGTATCGCGGAAATTGGAGGAAGTGCCAGTTTTGACAGCTGTCGGAAACGGCAAATTTAATACCGAATCCACACCAAACCCTTGAGCGCGGGCATGGCGATCGCTTAACATATCAGTAATTAATGCCCAAGTTGTGGAATTTGAGAATAGGGAATTGTCAATTGAGAGCTGGGAATTGGACAAGGTAGTGATCACAGGTTTGACTTTTCCTTGATTTGCCAGGATAAAGTAAGCACGAGCTAACTCCCAAAGACTGACTTCGCCACTACCCAAAACTAACCCCAAGCCGTAATATTCGGCAGACTCGTGCAAGTGTTGGAAGCCTAGTTGATGCAAGCGCTCGAGAAAAGTTGGCACCCCTACCTTCTCCAGTACTCGCACGGCTGGAACATTGAGAGAATTAGCCAGGGCCACACGAATGGGCACTGGTCCAGTAAAGGTTTCAGTATAATCTACAGGAGAGTACAGCCGCGCCCCAGGAATTGGGTAATGGGTGGGTACATCTGCTAGAATTGTATGGGGATCAATAAGACTCTTCTCTAGAGCTAATTCATAGAGAAAGGGCTTAAGAGTTGAACCAGGTTGTCGTAGGGCTTGGACTCCATCGTTACGTCCAAGTTGAGCTTCTAAAAAGTAATCGGGAGAGCCTACATAGGCTAAAACTTCACCAGAGTGGTTGTCAATAACTAGGGCAGCAGCGTGGTGTGCATTGCGTGGTGCAAGGCTGCGAACCACTTGCTTAGCCTGCGCTTCCACAAACTGCTGTAGAGAACGGTCTATAGTGGTTTTAATCTGGGGAGGATGACCTACTGGCAGTTGATTAGCTAACCAGAATAAGAAATGCGGTGCCGCAATAATACCCTGCCTGCGGGACTTGAGTAAAATTTCTTCGCCATAAGCTCGAGCTGCTTGAGTAGAGGTTATATATTCATCTTCAACCATACGCTTGAGGACATATTGCTGACGCCGCTTTAAAGGTTCCCAGTAGTCGTAGGGGTTAAGATAGTTGGGATTGTTAGGTAAACCAGCCAGCAAACTGGCTTGGGCAACATTAAGCTCGGCAGCAGGCATACCAAAATAGATGCGGGCAGCTGCTTCAACCCCGTAAATATTCCCGCCCATGGGCAGTCTATTAATATAAGCTTGTAGAATTTCATCTTTGCTCATGCCGGCAGCTAAACGCCACGATAACCAAATCTCCCGTATCTTAGCTGGTAGAGTGCGGGGAGCAGGTTCTAGCATCCGCGCCAACTGCATAGTAATTGTGGAAGCCCCACTGACAATTCTTCTAGCTTGTATTGCTTGTAGAAGCGATCGCGCGACCGCACGCATTTCTAAGGGGCCGTGATGGTAAAATTGACTATCCTCAGCAGCGAGAATGGCATCAATAAAGTGGGGAGAGATTTGCTTGAGGGGAACAACTGCAGTATGGTCTTGATCACGAGTGAGTAATGTTCCCAAAGGTAGTCCAAAGCGGTCGCTAAATTCGATTGCCTGTTGGTCTTGAATTAGATCAGTAGCGTCAATGGGAGCTAGATAAGGTAGCGATCGCACAGTTAGGATAGACAGAAGTAAAACTAGGGCGACTTTCCAAAAACGCCTACTTTTGCGGCTTAGCCTTAGCCAAACCTTATGTCCAATCTTATCGATCATTATTAATCAGCCACGGCTTTAGTTTATGATTTAGTTATTAGACTTGCACATTGACCAAAAAAAATGGGTCTGGTGCCTCCCCCTTCTAGGGTGGGGAGTGTCAAAGGTTTTGGTATTGAGTCGATTGGTGTGCTGATGGCACATAAATTTATGAACCAATCATTTTTCCACATAAAAAGGGCAATTCTGATTTTATCGGCAAGCATTTGGGGAATTGCTGCACCAGGGGTGATGGCAATTGAACTATCGGACGGCACGGTATGGTTTGAAAAATCTCCCCGCCTAATTAAAATCAGTAGTACTTACAGTCAAATCTATCTGAGAGGTTCAACCTACTACTTTACCCTGGAACTGCCTCAAGATGTAGGTGAACAACTTGGAAAAGTTGTAATTAACCAGCGTCAAGGATTTGAAGACATCCGATTTAAGTTAGAGGATACTAGGGCATTTGTAGGAACAAACGGGGAAAGAGGTGAGAGTTTAACTATTGAGGAGACTACCCAGGATGAACAGACAGGAGCAATTGCGGTAAAATTTGGTCAAGCCGTAGATCCAGGGAAAACAGTTACAGTTGGGCTTCGTCCGATTCGTAATCCCATAACCAGCGGTGCCTATGTTTTTGGCGTCACAGCTTTCCCTGCTGGTGAAAAATCCCATGGCATTTATCTTGGTTCTAGATCTTTACGTTTTACAGAGGGCAGTGAAATTGATTCGCACCGTCGTTGAAGGTTCACCCCTACTCGAGGCAGGGGAGGGGTTGCTCGGGATTTATGCAAGAGGTTTAAAGAAGTAAGCATTCCTCACTCTCCCCCTCCAACTGAAGATTGTTAAATTATTAATCAATAAATCCAAGTTCTCTAGCCTTCATCAAAGTTTGAACACGAAGATTCTTACCATCTTCAGGATAAATTCCAAAAACATCTCTAATTTTACCCCAGTAGTTCCAGACAGTTCGTTCAACTATATTCAAATGTTTGGCTATTTCTTTGTCTGTCAAACCCTGAACTCCTAAATTAAGTACTTCGTACCACTCTGGTTTAAGTTCTCCTGTTCTTAGTTCTTTCACATTTTTAGTATTGGTCAATCCTGCCAGTGCCCAGTCAACTTTCTTCAATAAATCCTCAATCGAGGTTTTATCTGCTACTGTGAATCCCCCTTGATGCTCATCGATTTCATGTTTGAGCCGCACCAATGCCTTGGCATGACTGCTTAAGACAACAACATTGAGATTGGGATGACTTTTAATCAAAATTCGTAGAGCGTTAATGCCCATATCGATTTGAGGAGTTTCCCCTATAGTCTCTGGAATAGCCAAATCTAGAACAACGAGATCCGGCTGAAATTCTTCCACTTGATTAAGAACACTATGGGCGGTTTGAGCCGTGAGTATTTTTGCTTCTGGATATTGTTGCCGTAGGGGTTCAGTGGTTCCACTCAAAATAATTTCGTGGTCATCAACCACCAGCATCTTCAGCAACCCTTGCCCTGATAAATCTTTGCTCATCTATTAATAACCTCGAAGTCTATACTGTTCAGTAACCAGTAATCAGTAAACAAATCACTGCTCACTACTTACTGTTAACTGATTGAATGAGCATACTTATAAGCTAGTGTGCATTCTAATTGTATATTTTCTGGTTAAATTAGAATTATTCAAACCCTCTCTCCCCTCCTTTCCTTCTCAAATCACGACAGGGGGTTGATTCTTAGATCTGAAAGCAAAATAAAACAAGCTTCCTCTAGTTACTACCAAAGCTAATACTGAAGGGATTAGTGGCACCCAACCTGCTGTTTGAGTTAGAAACACAAAGCAGATAATGGGTACGCCTGCGATCGCAATTACAGTAACTAATCCTAAATCTAGGCGTCGCTGGAACTTCCAAGCAATTAAACCTCCTAACAAAGCCCAACTCCAAATCCAGAATAACTCACCTGTTTGAGACCAAGTCCACAACAACTGCCTGCCATCTAAAACTGCACTCAGAATATGACTCACCATCTGAGCTTGCAGAACTACTCCTGACATTTCTAGATCTCCAGTGCCATAAGGTATAGACCAATAATCATTAGCAGAGGGAGCAGTTACGCCAATTAGTACGATGCGGTTCTTAACTAATTCTGCCTGATTTGGATTATTTAAAATTTCTTCGAGGGAAACTCGTTTAAAAATATCCCTGGCGTCATCTTCTTGATAGGAACGGTAGTTAAGCAGAACTTGGTATCCTCCATTAGCATACATAAATTGATAGCCGCCCTTGAGAAGAAGGTTGTCCTGGAGCATTTCCAGTCCCTTAAAGGCAGTGTTGCCAATTAGGAAGTTGTCATCTGTAAACTTATTAGGCTCTTGGTACTGAAAGTTCTCCCCTAGTTCTATTTCCAAGTAGCGTTTCGCTAACAAAAGACTGAAGGCATATGGTGAGGTACATTCAGAACCATCATCTTTAGCTTGCACTAAGAGCTGGCGGCGAACAACACCATCTTCATCTTTAACAACATCACTAAAACCAATACGCTTTAGTGACACCTCAGGCGGGGGAGGGACACCCCTTCCAATTACCTTGCCTTGCTCATTGAGTTCATCTCTTTTGCACAGCGCAAACAGACGGTCATTTTGACGCAGACGAGCAGCTAAATTGGGCTGATTCTTTTCAACCTCAAAATCGCGATATAAATCTAGACCAATTAGGCGTGGCTGATACTGCTCCAACTTTTCTAAAAGGCGATTGAGTGAAGAATCTGATAGGCTTTTTCCCTGCCTGTTAGCTTGAGCCTGAATATCATCTTCAGTAACCTCAACAATCAGAAAACGATCATCCGGCTTTTCACTAGGCCGTCGCCGCATCAGTTGATCATAAGCTTCCAATTCCAGTGGCTGTAAAATTCCCAGAAAACGAATTATCCCAACCAAAATTGTTACCACCATACTGATCACGAATACATTAAGCAGTTTAGGCTGATGATAAATAACTGCTCGTTTGAGGTCTTCTTCGGCTTGCTGGTAAGACTCCTCTAAGGCTTGAACTTTTTGGCGTAATTTTTGACTAGCACTAATGTATTGACTCTGAAGCTCTGTGGGGCGAGGG
Source organism: Symploca sp. SIO2E9 (assembly GCA_010692645.1). GTDB lineage: Bacteria > Cyanobacteriota > Cyanobacteriia > Cyanobacteriales > Coleofasciculaceae > SIO3C6. The sequence continues at coordinate 3,876 of JAAHGS010000089.1, read as the reverse complement.
TCCTTATTAACTCCTTGCTGCAACCATCGCTCTGAAGCTTCTAAGTCACGCTCTCGCAGCAAAAAGCTATTATCGTGTTCTTGTTGTTCCCACTCAATTGCTCTTAACAATAGGCGTGTGTGGCTTCGCAGATGGTCTAAATCTGTGTCGAGGGTTCTGATTAGTTCTTTGAAGTTAGCATAAAAGTCTCCTTCATACTGATTAAAGTCAATCCACTGTACACTTGCTAAACCAGGATGTAACTCTTTAATCTGGACTGGTCGATGCAGTATAGTGATAATCCGCTTGTTCAACTTCTGAGCATACTCCACCTCACCGCTACAGTAGGGGGAGCTAATGGAGCTGGGGGAAATAACGAACAGGAAGTTATCTGAACTTTCAATACCCCGATAAATCTCCTGTTGAAAATCAGTTCCTGAGGCAATGCTCTCTTGGTCAAACCAAGTTCTTTTGCCCTGAATTTGTAGAGCATCATTGAGTTGGCGAGCAAAATCAGAATCGGCACGGGAATAGGAAACAAATACATCTAGCGATACCCCTGGCGGTTGCAACAGGCTTTGAGTAATAAACTCTTCCTGCAAAGGTATAGGCAGGTGTTGTGTTCGTTTTTTTGCTACTTTTAACCAGGCTTGAGCATAGCGCAGGTTATAGCCTCGCAACAAAATACTGGGGTTGTGGTGCTGCCGCTCCCATTTGAGTGCCTTCGACAGCAGAATCTTATGTTCCTGATAATAAGCCGCATCCTGCCGCAAGACCTTAATCAGCTTATCAGTATCGTCGCTATAGTCGGCTTGTGTCTGATTGTCAGTGAAGTTGATAAACTGCAAGGAGCGTAATTCCCAAGGAATCTCCTCGAGAGGAGTTTCTCTCACTAACAGGGGAATGATGCGCTTGTTGAGGCTAAAGGCATAATCAATTTCCAGTTGGCAGTATACCGATTGCAAGGCATCAGATGAAATCAGGTAAATGAGATTATCGGTTTCCTCAATACCTCGTTTGATGCTTTCCTCAAATGCTTCTCCAGTTTCAATATCAGTATTGTTTGTCCAGACTGTTAAGCTTTCTCGCATCAGCAGGTGACGAATCTTCTCCATCAGAACTTTGTCTTTCTCTGCGTAGGATAGGAATACCTCACTCATCAGATTATTGGCATTCTTAATACTTTCGCAAATAAACTCACAGTGTAAATCCGTCGGCTGGCAGGGGGGTTGCTCATCCTTGAACTTTCTCTTTAACCAGGCTTGTGCTTCTATTCTTTCTTCCCCAATTAACAGATATCGCCTTTGTTGTTGATGCCGCTCCCACTCCAGCGCCTGGTTTAAAAAGGAGGTATGCTGATGGACGTAGTCCTGATGGCGCTTGAAAGTTTCAAGCAAACCAGCCAAGGACTGTGGAAAGTCATCAATGCCCTCACGGAAATATACCCAGTTGATTTTGCTAATCTCTGGATGCATATTGGGAAAGCTCGAATGCCTTCCTTGGGCTTGGTAGGCTTGCCAATCTGCCTCAGTGTGATCGGGATTACGCTGTTGCCAGGTTTCTCTGCTAATCTCCTCCACATGTAGTAGGGGAATAATGCGTTTGTTATGTTTGAGTGCTAGCTCAATTTCTTTATGGCAATAGGAAGAATTTATAGAATGGGGAGCAATGATGAAGAGAAAGTTATCAGTTTTCTGGATACCGTCATCAATTTGATCCTGAAAATCCACCGCTAGGGGGATATCATTCTGATCAAACCAGACTTTTAATCCCAGTTCTGTTAATCTCTGGTGAAGTTTGGTGGCAAAGGCTTTGCTGTCTGCTCGCCCATAGGAAATGAAGGCATCGAATAAATTTTTCATTGAGTTAAGGCGACAAAATTGGAGATGCTCACCGAAAAAGGGGTTGGTAAGGGGAAGGTGCCGATGTCCCTAAGTAGAGTTTGCTGAATAAGTCTGGTGGTAAGGAGAGGGAGCAGGGAACAGGGAATAGGGAATAGTAAGGGTTTCAGTATAAGTAACATTTTTTAATACAGAGACCAAAATTTATGTCCGACTACTTATCATTCATATACGGGATAGTAGAATTCATAATTATATTAATTTTTCCGGAAACCAGCCTCAGGGTTAAGAAGGGGAATTGAACCAGATAAGTTAAATCAATCAATTCAAGAGCGAAGTGCAAAGACATAACATGGGTAGAGAAGGAAAGAAAAGGGTTGAGCAAGAATTTACTTGGGAAAAAACTTCCCAGGTTTTGTTAAGTTTTTTAAATGGAATGCAAGGAAAAAATATCCCTCAAGAAGCAAACTAAAATTGAAAATATATAGTTTTTATTGTCTGTGTAAACAGCAGATATTAATATCAAACAAATACCTAAAGTACACAAACATTTAGCCTGCTAATCAAATGGAAATCTGTCCCAGGAGAAATAAATCAAGATGAGTAATGATAATCCCCGTGTAAGCATTGGTCTACCCGTTTACAACGGTGAACAGCACATTAGAGAGGCTATAGATTCTATTTTAGCTCAGACATTTGAGGATTTTGAGCTAATTATCTCGGATAATGCTTCCACTGATAGCACTCAAGAGATTTGTGAAGAATACGCTGCCAAGGATGGGCGTATCCACTACCATCGCCATGAAAAAAATATTGGTGCTGCTCTCAATTTCAATCGCGTCTTTGAATTGTCTAGAGGTGAGTACTTTAAGTGGGCTGCTTGTGATGATAAGTGCGCCCCTGAATTAATAGCAAAGTGCGTTGAGGTGCTTGATCGAGATAATTCTGTGGTTGTGTGCCACTCTCGAACCATGTATATTGTCCATGATAAACAGGGCAATTTTCAGAAAGAAAAGGAGTATGGTGGGGCAACCAACACTCATTTGCCTCAACCACAAGAGCGTTTTTATGACCTAGTGTGCGCACGTGCATCATGCTTGCAGATTTTCGGACTGATACGTGCAAATCTTCTCAAGAAAACACCGCTAATCGGTGGTTATTCAGCATCAGATATTGTTTTATTAGTCCAACTTGCCCTATTTGGCAGGTTTCAGGAAATCCCTGAATTCTTGTTTTATTACAGACTCCATCCCCAACAATCTGTGTGGACATTATCTTGGAATCCTCAAGCTTACACCTTCTGGTATGCTCCAACTAGAGAGGGGCAGATTGTCTTTCCCCAATGGAGGCTGTTGCGCGAGTATTGCCTAGCTATTGCCAGTGCCCCTATAAGTTGGAATCAGAAATTGCGCTGTTATCTTCATATGGGGGTTTGGTTGCAACAGAACCAGAAAATATTGATCAATGATTTAGTCTTTGTTGCCAAACAGATTCTAAGACCTGTAAAAAATTTACTGAAGCCTTCATCTATGAAACAAAATCAAGGTAAACAGATTTAGTTTAACCAAGATTGAACTATGGAAGAAAACATTAATTTTAGTGAATACGTAGAGCAAATGGCTAAGGTGCTAGATTTGCCAATTGCTTCAGAATACCTTCCCAGTGTGGTAGATAATTTTGCCAGGGTATCTACAATTGCATCATTAGTGATGGAATTCCCACTACCTGAAAATGTCGAAGCTGCTCCTATATTTCAGCTTCTCCCCCCCCACGAGAGTTGAGTATTAATGACGCTCAATTAACGATGGTGTAGGAGGTGAGGTGTGGGGAAAGAATCAGGAGCTTTCTTTTTCTATTTTCACCCCATACCCCGTTGTTAAGCCCTTAATCTTGTAGGCCCGATTAAGCAACGAAATCCAGCTAGCCCTTTTGAGCCACTCCCACGAATTGAATTCGTGGGATTCAGGCATCAGGCAGAGATTGCAGGCACAGCCCGTCTAACATCTCCTACGCCTAGGGTTGAACTCCCAACCCTTTTAATAATGATAGTATGTCT
>JAAHGS010000088.1 GCA_010692645.1 Symploca sp. SIO2E9 | reverse complement strand
CGGAAGGGTTGAACCTATCGATTCTAGCTGATGTCGCCATTTATAGAGGGTAGTTCTGCTAATATCTAGCGTTCGACTAACTTTACTTATCGACATACCGCTAGTGATTAAATAGAGGGCACGTAGGGGCAAATCCTGAGAGTAAGGGTGAGCCATAAATAAATCTAGTTTTAGGTGACTCTAGATATATCCTAACTTGTAAGTACCCCAGCGCGCAGCGCTATAGTTAAGGAAGGCAACCAGGCTATTAACTGGCAAAGCCATACTGTCATCCAAAAGGAAAGTGCATACTGAAATAGCACTAATGCTAAGCTAGCGCTAATCACCTGACAAGCGAAAAAAAAGAGGAATTCTTCGAGGTTTTTCCTAGTTTGAACCTTGATTCTTTGATTGTGAATATATTCAGCTATAAATTCTTGAGAGAAACTGTCTGGTTGTGCAGTTTCTGAGTTAAAATCTTTATCTAAGTCTGGTAACATGGTTGTCTACCTTCGGTTTTTAGGGAGTAGCTAAAATCTTCTACTCACTATTCCCTCTTAACTAAAACCCTAGAGCTTCTTTAACTTGATTGATTCGTCTCACGATTCCCGGTTTTCTTGGTGCTTTTTCTCTCACATAATTACGTTTTGGTATAAGGTCTAACCTTGCCTTTTCTCCTTTTTCCAACAGATGTTTAATAGCTGCTAGTTCGTGACGCTGATCCTCTTCTAGCTGCTTGAGTTCTGGTCTATTGGCTTGTTGCAAGATTTGGGCTTCACGGTCTACACCCACTAGGTAAGTGTCAATATAAGCTTTCAGTTGAGCGTAATCAATTGCGTATTCATGACGTGCGGTTTCAGCATCGCGCTGTTGAATAAAGTCCCCTTTTAGTTCTTTCCTTTGATTGATATATTTCTGGTTAGCTAAGATAGCTTGTGAAATGGCTTTATCAATCGAAATAGCTGAAGAAGCGCCCTGTTTGAGGATTCTCCCCACGCTGGTATTGTAGGCGGTTGTGCCTTCAATAATATGGGAGTAAGCTTGTTCTAAAAGAGGCATTAATTCAACTGTTAGTTTTCCTTGTCGAGCAGCTTCGCCAATTTGTTTGAGTTTGGTCTGGTTGCCTGATAATGCTGCGTCTAAGTCGCCTAAAGCAAAACCAAATTTACTTTGCAGTGCTTTATTGAAGTCCCTCTCAAGGCTAGGCAGTTGATTACCAGGTGCAATTACAGCCGCCGAAATGCCCAGATCCAGGTTTATGTGTGCATTGATTCCGAGCAATAGATGCTGCACGATAATCATCTCCGGAACGGTAGTGGCTTCAAACGTCACCTGCCATGATTTTGAAGGCACGCCCCCTTGGCGATAAGCATTCAGTGCGGCAAAATAGCGATTACCCAATTGGGCGGCGAAGGCGTTCATCCTGAAACCATTATCAAAACTACCTTCCAAGAGCGATTGTTTGATCTTCAATGTGATCTGGCGATAGATCGCTGCGAAAAAACCGCTTCGAGAGTCTTGTGCCTTAGCAGAAGCAATAACAGTATCTAAGCCTTCAATAAACTGATCAATATCGCTGGCGAAACTTATAAAATTTGTGTTGATACCCATTGACAATGGCAGGTAAAAATGTCAAAAAAACCACCCATAATAGGCTTCAGAGTCTGCTCAAGAAAAAGAGTAAGGGTGGTGCATCTCTCTAACTATCATAGGCACAAAGCCCAATAACACCCTCCGCAAAACTCCTGAGCAATAAACTCAAAAAAGGTCACCGCTCTCAATAATTTCACTAGCATGAGCGATTAATTTTTAACACTTGTAATTATATGAAGCTTGAGTAAAGAAGTTGAAAAAGTTATACATCAACATCAACATCGTAAACACTTACATGTACAGGTAAGCCAATATCACGACTCCAGACTGATTAAGTAAAGAAGTTCGCGACGGCAGCTTCTACCACAACTAAGTCAACTGAGAATTGTTCTGGAGATTGGTGATGAAAGCTCAAACTGTACGTCCTTTACCTCCTCTTGCTAGCCGCTCGATTACTGTTGTCATTCCTTGCTTGAACGAGGAAGGAAACTTAGAGAAACTCTTCTTGGATTTACAGTTAACTTTTGATAATCTTGGCTTTACTCTGCCAGTACTTCTGGTCGATGATGGCAGTGTAGACCAGACTCCCCAAATTTTAATATCTCTACAGAAGAAGTACTCCTTCTTAAGGGTGATTCGCCATCCCCAAAGACGAGGTGTTGCAGCTGTGTGGCGTACCGCCGTCACTAACACCAGCACCGATTGGATTTTCTGGGGTCAAGCCGATCTCGAATCAGATTTTAAAACCGACCTTCCCGCTCTCTTAGAAGCCTGTAACCCTGATGTCGATGGTGTTGCTGGTTGGCGGCAGAAGCGTGGTGACAAGAAACTAGCCACTTCCAAATTTGCTAATGGTAGCTGTCGCCTAGCTTTTGGGATGAAAATTCACGACATGAACTGGATTAAACTGGTGCGTCGGGATTTGCTCACTCCTTTGCCAATTGAAAAAATTACCCATCGTTTTCTACTAGCAGTGCTAGCGGGTCAGGGTTACAAAATTACGGAAGTGGCTACGCCGTGGCATGAACGCTTTTCCGGAGTCAGTAAGTTTGGTCGTAAGCGCCTGCTCAAGTCAGCAATCGACTTTTCAAGAGTTTTCTGGTGGTTCTATGTTGAAACCCCTGTTGTAAGGTTACACCAGTATACATCAGTATTGGCAAAAGCAAGCAAGTTTGGTATGCGTGGTACCCAGGTAGTTTCCCAGACCGAGTCAAATACTTAAATTAGTTGGTGGACTTAAATCAGAAAGACATTGAAGGTTTTGAGCAGGGCGATGGCTGGAACTACTTTTTCCAGGAGCCCTCCACCAACTCTTTCGGAGACTAATGAGAAAGGGAACACTGTACTTGAGCACTACATCACTACAGCAGAGGCAGTAGTTCCCAAAAATAGCAACGAGCATTAATCCTAGCTTCTTGTTTTGTAAAGCTAAATCTCCATAGTCTTTCACTGTGGAGAAATTGGCAATTTTCAGGGCTTTTGAAATGAATCCAACTGTTAAAATCCTTCAACCTTGCGGCATTTTAGATAATGTAACCACCAATCAACTGTATCGAGATATTCACAATATTGTTGAAGATGGTGTGGAGATTATCTTAGTTGACTTTCAAGGAATTATCTTGATGAATAGTTCTGGAATAGGGGCTTTGGTATCAACGCTACAAATTGTAAAAGTTGCTGGCGTCAAGCTCTTTATCTGCTCTCTTAATGAACAAGTCAAGATGATTCTTGAACTCACTAAAATCGATAGGTTTTTGAAGATTTTCGCTAATCGAGAGGAATTTGAACAACAATTTCTTCCTTCTGTTAATTGAAAAACTAACAGAATTTATACATCTGTACACAGACACTTACAACATTGGTTCCCTAATCAGGTAATGAAGGTAAAAGCAACTATTGGACACTTCATAGCAGCTTAGTTACTTTTGTCATCAATTGCATTTTTAACTTGATTAAGTTTGCAGGAAAAGGAAAGAAAATCAATGACTACTTTTTTCGGTACTCCAGCTAATAATCGATACGAAGGTAATCACGCTGACGATAGCATTGTAGGTGCAGCTGGTCATGATACTTTAAAAGGTCACAGTGGTAATGATACCTTAGTTGGTGAAGCTGATAACGATTTCCTTTACGGTGGAGACGGAAATGACATACTCTACGGTGGTGAAGGACGAGACCGATTATATACAGGGACATTAAATGATATCGCTTATGGTGGTGGAGGTAATGATAGCCTGCACGGTGATTTAGGTCATGACAGCCTCGAAGGTGGCTATGGCAATGACGACTTGCGCGGTGGTGTTGGTAACGATACCCTCAGAGGCAGTGATGGTAATGATCGGCTCCGTGGCAACCAAGGTGAGGAATTGCTCTTCGGCGGCGCAGGTAGTGACCGGATTTATGGTGGCGAAGATAATGATACCCTCTATGGTGATCAAGGTGACGATATAGTTAACGGTGGAGACGGAGATGACCTGATTGACGGTGGCGAGGGCAATGACAAGTTATATGCTTTGGTAGGTAATGATACTGTCTATGGAGGCGGTGGTGATGATAGTCTCTACGGTGATGAAGGTGATGAGAGTCTCTATGGTGGGGAAGGCTATGACCGATTATATGGTCTTTTAGGTAACGATACTCTCAAAGGTGAGGCTGGTGACGATACTCTCTGGGGGTACCAAGGTGATGATAGCCTCTCTGGCGGCGCAGGTAGTGACCGGATTTATGGTGGCGAGGATAATGATACCCTCTCTGGAGAAGCTGGTAACGATTTACTCCACGGTGGAGACGGAGATGACTTACTCGATGCTGGTGATGGGTATGACCAAATATACACTTCCTTTGGCAATGACATAGCCTATGGAGGTGTTGGTAATGACAGTCTCCACGGCGATTTAGGTAATGACAGTCTCTACGGTGGAGATGACAACGACAGATTATACGGTGGTTTTGGTAACGATAGCCTCCACGGCGATGCTGGTAATGACCGACTCACTGGTAATCAAGGTGAAGACTCTCTCCATGGCGGCGCTGGTAACGACCGTATCTTTGGTGGTGAGGATAATGATACTCTCAGAGGTGAAGCTAGTAAAGATTTTCTTCACGGTGGAGACGGAGATGACCTGCTCGACGGTGGTGAGGGAATTGATACTCTTACTGGCGGTGCAGGGGCAGATAACTTTGTTCTTGGTGAGGGCAGTGTTTACTATAGCAGCAATGGAGCCAGTGATTATGCCCTAATCTCGGACTTCAACATTGCAGAAGGTGATCAGATCCAGCTCCAAGGTGAGGCTAGTGACTATGTGCTGCGAGAATCTGTCACTATTGGCTCCAGCCAAGGCACAGGTATCTATCTAGACACTAATAACAATGGTACTTACGAGGGTACAGATGAATTAATCGCTCTGGTAAGGGGATCGGCAGCCTTAAATCTCAACGACAGTTACTATGTTTATCTACTCCGGCAAGAAGACCCTCGCTTTTAGCGATGGGAGTGTCAAGTGTGACCTCTCCCCTGGAGAGAATTAGCAAGTCCTGCAAGAAGCCCCACGGAAAGTACCTGGAGGGTCAGCGTGGGACGGGGCGTTTAAACGCTGGAAATGAATTCGGTGCGACAGCCCCTCATGAATTGCCTGTGTGAGTGGCGCAGCCACATCAATCGTCCTCTGTTCTGGTATACTTATCTCAAGTAGCAAAGCCTAAAATGCTGGCTACACCTAGTACCTAGACAACTGAAGATATGGGGTTTTACAGGGAATTTGCCTCCTGTAAGTAAAATCTTCTCCGAACGTAGGCGAGTAGTACTAATACTATTCAAGTGGGGCTGGGCATGTTCCCCACTATAAAACGCCGTAGTGGGAAAAAGGGAGTACCACGAAGGAAGTTCACCGAATCCTTGCGGAGCCAGAAGCCCACACCGTAATCTATGATTCGGTGTGGGAGATGTCACGAAAGTTTTGGTGAGACTCCAGATCTTTCCCTGTTAGAATCTCCCTCTGAGAGGGTTCTAACAGGTGAAAATATTAATTCCTTAACTGACTCTTAATTTGCCTATAGCCAGCAGAATCAAATAATAAAATTATACTGCCTGGTAAACTTAATAACCAACTTTGTAAAGTTATGGTCAAAGAAAGCAACAATGCTTGCTCGGCGGTGAGACCAATTCGACTAAATAGATAAACCCATAATCCCTCTTTTAAACCTAATCCTCCTAGAGAAATGGGGAGTAAAGTAACCACGACAATAATTGGCACAAAAACTAAAAGCTCTAAGTAGGAAACAGAGATATTTAGTTGTTGAGCAATTAAGTAGTGATAGTAAACAATCCCTAACTGTAGCAAAAATGAAAGTCCCATCGAAACAGCTAAAGCTTGACGGTGCTGAGCAAACTGTCTTAATAGCAGTTGGATTTTTGCAAAGCGAGATGCCACACTATTGAGGTGTAACTTTATTAATATTGGTTCTGTCCAAATTAGTAGCTGGGGACTGATAATTAGTAAAACTCCTCCTACTAAAGCGGCAACACAAGTAAAAAACAGCAGGATAATATCCCAACTTCCGATAAGTTTAAAAGCCGGAGGTAAGCCCATCACTGCTAGTGCAGATAAGGCTGCTAAACCAGTAAATCTCTCTAAAAATACCGATACTAATGCCACCTCAGAGTCTTTAGTTTCTTGCGATACTTTATAGACCCGGTAAACATCTCCACCCAAGGCACCTGGCAGAAAAATATTGAGAAACATGCCAACAAAATAGCTGCTGAAAAGGCTAGTAATGGGAACTGAATATTTAGTGGCTTTTAGAACCACTTGCCAGCGAATACAACTCAACCATTGTAGTACCGTGTAGAAAAGCAGAGAGGCAATAACAAAAGGTAAAGAAAGTTCTCTAAATTGTGTCCAGGCTTGAGCAAGATCTATATGTGTAAATACCAGGATAATTAGCGCGACGCTAATGGTGCTTTTAATCAGGAAAACTAGCTTTTTTTTCATTGTCAGCAATTACCTAATAAGTTGACGAAAACTTTGTTGCCATTAAACACACTAATTAGCCCACCAATTGAGGCAATAGGACTAATTTTTACTTAACAACCTTTTTTTAGTAAGCTCCCAGGTCTCTACCTCGATTAGGGACACGTTGAAGCAATCCATCATCTCGTTCCCACAGACGAAGATTGGCACCGAATGTATCTAAAATTGGTTTTCCGGTGGTCTGCAAAAGGTCGTAAAGTTGAGCTAAGTCAGAATCTTTAGGCAATTGAGGTTGGTGAAGTAGATGAATCCAAATCCGATTATTTTTTTCAAAAATATGACTAAATTGATCTACATTAACCAATGCAGAACGACCTTCCCAGCGACCAATTAAACGTCCGTCATTCCAGTAAACTGCGTCAAAAAATGACATCCGGTGTGGCACATAATAATCGGCTCCCTCTAAAACATTGGCATGGACAGAAGGAACATTACAAATAACTACATCTCCTGGTTTCAAATGGTCAACAATATATTGAGAAATGAGGATATGACGTGGGGTTAGTGACTCGTTGTAGCTACTTAAAACTCTGTCTGATTCTATATTAAAGGTTAATAGTAGAATCGCAAATAACAAGACTATGCTTTTGAATGGTAATTGGTTATTTAATATTTGATTAAATCTATCACCTAAAAATAAAGCAATACTAAAGATACTATAGACAGAAAACAAGATAAATAATGGATAGAAGGAGTAGGCATATCTTGAACCTGTTAAGGTAACTAAGATACTCACAAAAATTACATTAATAATAATGCTAGCCCCAACAAAAACGCTTTTACCTTTTCTTTGTAAGATGAAGAAGATTAGACCTAGAAACAAAAACAAGGCATGTATTGTATTCATGCGATTAAAACCAACAAAAACTTTATTGGTAAAGAAAGAAACATTAGAGAGATGAAGGTGTAAGTGACCAACTGTTGCTGAGGACAAACCAATTAGAGGAGTTAGACATTTAACTTTGAAGAAAAAAGCATTATATACAAATACCATCCCCATTACTCCTCCCCCAATCATTACTGACCAGTTAGCTAGTAAATGAAATGGTCTATAAAAGAAGACAAAACCAATTACCAGCGCCGGGATTAAGGTCATAGTTACTTCTTGGGATATCAAAGCCAGAGTCAAAGTAATCAAATAGATATACTGATACCATCTGCCAGATTTCTCTATAAATCCCTTGAAAAAACCAAAAAAACAGAGTAGATAGAGACACTGAGTAACTTGATAAAACCGTAAGTTTCGTGAATACCACAGTTCCCAGGGGTCTATAGCAATAAGTGCCGTTACTATCAGAGAAATCCAGATTTTGCCGGTAAGATTACGGGCAATTATAAACACAACAACTAGAGTAGCCGTACCCCAAATTACAGACATGAAGCGACCATTGATGTACGACTCTCCCACGATCTTCATCCATGCGGCTAGTAGGTAGTGAAAGAAAGGACCACGAGTATACCAAATATCAGAAACAGCAATCGGGGCTCCGGTACGGAGTATACCTCTAATGGCATCAAAAGAGACATTTTCATCGGGTTCTAAATCCAGAAAACCTAATTTATAATTCCTTAGAGCAAAACCAATCAGGACAAGCAATCCCAGTAGCAACCACTTTCCCCAAGTTGAATATATTTCTGCTAAGAATTGGGAATTATCTCGCCATTGTCTTTGCTGAAATTTGGTGCAATTCCATAGAGTTTTTCTGGCAATGACTCCACTACCAACGAGAACAGGCACTAGCATTCTACCCCCTGCTAGTAAAGCACTACCAAGGATACTAAATAAGCCTAATAAAGACCAGAAAATCCAGGTAAAACCTTTAGCTTTTCCAAGGCACAGCTGATAAGAAAGTAAAGTCAGCAAAATAATGCTTACAAAGTCCAGCAAAATTAGACTATTGCTTTGAGACCAAGAAAACAGTAATGCTTTTTCTGCCTCAGCAAAACGGTGTTTGAGTAAACCAACATCAATTAAAAATAAAGTACCCGGTAAGAGGAGAGCTGCAGCAGTACCAAACCTATTCCACCAACTGTTGCGATCATTGGATCCATACCAACCGAGAATCAAGGCATAAACCCAGGTACAGGCAATTCCTCCCAAACACCAAATACCTTGGTGTAACAGGTAATCAGGATAGTTGAGTAGGTAAGCATTGCCTTCAAACTTACGTTGCAATTGTTCTGGTCTTATTGACCTTAAGAAGATGGCTGGTTGTCCTTGACCATTACCCTTGCTCCAACCAGGCACAGGCTTGGGCAAAGTTACCCAATCACTGCCAGTAGCAATAGTACCGGTAATATCTCCTTGAGCAGTTTCTACCCAACCATCTAAGAAAAAACCAATGGCACCATTAGGAGTTAAATTGCCCCTGGCATATGTAGACCAATCCCTGTCCAGTGGACGAGCCAAGCGTACTGCTATCGTGTTGAGACCAGTGTGTACAAGGTTCGTCACTTCTTGCATATGGAGCTGTATGCCATGATCCTGTTGAACCAGCGTACCGTTGATCATCAGCCCATAATCTCCCTCCCCGGCATAGCGAATGAAGCTACGCTGACGTTTTTTGGGAATTTGCCAAGAACCTCTGAGCCAAACCTCTCCCTGGTGAGTGTCAATTCCCGTAATCCAATTACCTTCTAAAGGACGGTCAAATAAATGCTTACTCACTAAAGAGTAGGTGGCTTCTTTTACTGGACCTTGAGTCTCGGCTTCTCGCCAGTTTTGGTCTGGAAATTGTGGATCAGACCATTTGAGTTGTCGGCGGTTTTCTGCATGAATAGAAACTCGCCAAGGGCTTACTCCTGTACTTAAGTTGATAGGAGATAAGGAGTTCACAGCATAAACCACACCCTCAACTGCGACACGAGGCTTTTCAGTACTTTTTTGCACTTCCAAAGCGATTAAGTTTCTACCAGGTTTCAGGTAAGGGATAAGGTCTACATAAGTAGTTAACCTCCAGTCTTTGGCAAAGGCGACCTGAATACAGTCACCAGGTATAAAGTAGTAAGGATAAGTATCATTAAAACCTTGGTAAGGGTCAGAGCGCCTAGCAACTAAACCAAGAGTATTACGGGGAATGCGACTGTAGTAGGTTACTTCACGAGCTACCACTTTACTATTAACATGAAGAATAAAGTCGTTATCTGCACTAATACGCAACCAAGCAGTTTGTGCCTTATTTGGTAAATCAAAGCTACGGCGGAGATAGAAACGATAATTAGGTTCTGACGGGGCAATCCACTGGACTTGAGGGAACCAAGCTACTGGCTCAACTGTGCTGGGGACTTTATCCCAGATCGAAAAGCCCAATATCCCGACTAAACAACCACAGATTACAATCACCGCCAAACATAGCCAACGATTTAACCTGTTCACGGTTGCTCCTCAATCAATTCTTCCCAAGTCCCAGAATCCATAGTTTGGCGATAGCGTTTCCAACCAGTTTCTATATCGTCACGGCGATAGTCAGCCCAAGTTAAATGCATATAGGCTTGCCCCAGTAAAGCCACATTCGGCAGTTGCAAGTATTGCTCCACATCGATAATTTCCAATGCAGCCTGAGCCGACTTTTCAAATTCACCACTAATAGTTCTGACTAACATCAGGTCATAGAGGGCTTCGATATGATGAGGAAAAACCTCTATTGCCCGTTTAAAATATTCAGCAGCTCCCGTAGGTCTTTGATAACTAGGTTTTGCGTTAGCTTGGGAGCTATCTCTAAAATTACTTCGGTAAGGAATAGGTACAGATTTGACTGGTTTTTTAGGACCATCAGTATGTTTAGCATATTCAACTCCTTGATTAATCAAACCAGAAGCTAGATATTCCTTAGCTAAAAAGAGATTGGGTTGTATCTGCAAAGATGCTTGCAGATATCTTTCGGCTTTGGCAAAGTCTCCAAGTTGATAACGTTCTAACCCTTTGACAAAATTGATTAAAGCTGGATTTGGTTCCTTGCCATAAAAACTGGCTTTTCCCCAGCGTATGAGGAAAGATAAATCTCCTTTTAAGGGTGGATACCAAGATGATATTAGTTCACTTTTTGCTACAACTTTGTGGTACTCTCCCTTGGCAAAAAGGGCATCCATTTGATAATTGATAATATTGACTCCAATTAAGGAGATAACGATTAACCCCAGAACTAATCCTACAAGCGGTAGCAAACGGGTCATATCCTTAATAAAACTATCAATGCCTTTAGTCCCTAATCCCATATAAAGACCAATTAAGCCAATCACTAGCCCAGTTATTGTCGAACCCCAGCCCTTACCGATACTACTAAAAAAACCATTTTTATAGCCAAAACCTTCGAGCCAAACTGTATCCCAGGAAGACATTTGGAAAAAGCGGCTATCTGGAATTTTGAAGCTAAAGATTGATGGGAGGGGTTTAGATGCATCCAGAACTATATTTTGTTTCCACTGAGCATTAACATGAAAAAACTTTTTTTCGACATGAGATGAGGCTCGGGTTCCCTGTTGGGAGTAAGATGTCGATAAGAAAGTGACAGTGGGCGAGTAAGTGGTGACGAAATAGGGAAATAGCAAGACAGCAAACAATCCCACCCCAAAAGTTAGACGAGCAACAGGATTGAAGGCGGCAATGAATAAGGCAACTAGAATTATTAAGGGAAATAAAATAACTAAAAATCTTACTGAGTTAACAACAGAAAGATTGGTATCAAAAGCATCTAAAGATTCTTGTGGGAGGTGGTACCAGGGAGATTTTACTCCTGATAACAAGGCGAGAATAGCAACTAATAAGCCCATCCTTGCCAACGTAAACCATTGGCTTAAGAGGAGTAAGTTTTGAAGTTTACTAGCAATTAAGCCTAAGTAGGGGTAGGAGTTGATAACTTGACCAAGACGAATAAGTATATTATTCAACATCAAATACTCCTAATTTACTCCTGGCTGACAATTTTTAAAGCATCACCAGGATTTAAAACTCTCGGATGAAGTACAACTTGCTCTCCTGGTTGCAAACCTTCTAGAAGTTCACGCTGGTTATCAAAGGTTCTCCCCAGCTTAACTTTTTTGACAACTGCTTTTCCTGCTTCTACTACCATCACCATACCCTCACCACCAGACAAATGGGTAACCGCACTTTCTGGAATAAATAAGCTAGTTTTTCCTTTATCAAACTGGACATAACCCTGTAATCCTGGTGGCATTTCTAGATTAGAAACCTTGACCCAAACTGAATAAGTATATTGCCTGTCAACACTTACTTTCGTGCGTCTAATTGCCTCAGTTTGAATAGTGGGATTGACCTTAATTACCTGTCCTGAAAAGGTACGTCCAGGGTAGGCAGTTAAGCGCACTGTGGCTTGATCCCCCACTTCAATATGCTCAAGTCGTGCTTGGTCAACATAAGCTTTAAAGACGATATCACTGGTTAAGATCATTAAATCGGCACGGCTACTAGAACTGACTAAGTCTCCAGCATGAATATGCAATCGGCTGACCAAAGCATCAGTATTAGCATTAATTACTGTGTTTTCTAAATTTCTGTTTGCTACCCGTAGCTGTATTTTGCGATTTTCCAGATTCAGGTGAGCCCTTGCGATGTTTTTTTCTTCTATGACTCTGGTACGTTCTAGAGCCTGCTGAGCTCTTTTTAGTTGCAATAAATTGACAATATAAACATCCTGATTACTAAAGAGTCGGTCTTGGGAACCAAAACGACCCTGTTGAGCATTCAGCAGTTCTTTTTTGCGAGTAGCATACACATCTTCTGCCTCATGTAGATTAAATTGGGGAACTGCACCGATCTCTATTAATGGTTTGATTCTCTCTAGTTTTTCCCTCGCAGTCTCTAGCCTAAACTGTGCTGCTTCAACGTTATTTTTTACTTCCTGCTCTAACAGGGCTTCAATTTCATGAACTCTCTGTTGAGCGTTATCAAGTCTTACTTTTGCTGATTCAATATCGTGTTCTAAGCGACTTAAGTTTTCTTTTGCCGCCAGTTCTAAACCTTTGAGATCGGCAATAGCGATCGCTAAATTATTTTGCGCTTGATAGACTTTATCTTGAAACGGAGACTGGTGTAACTTTAGCAAAGGCTGACCTTGGCGTATCCAATCCCCTTCCATCACATAAACCTCTTTAACTTTCCCAGTTACCAAGGGACGAATTTCCACCTCCTGGAGAGCCACAGATTCACCAGGGGCAGCCAGACTATCCTCTAAGGTTTTTAAGGTCACTGCTACAGCCTCAACCTCTATCGGTTCACCGGCTTTTCGTTGTCGAGCTGGTGAACCTAGAGAGGAAGAGTAAATTTTGGTCTCTGGATCATTGAGACTGGAGGCGATAACGGTAACAGTGAGAAAGACAATGATGCCGATGGGAGCTATTACCAGAAAAGATAAAACTAGGGGGGAAAGCCAAGTTTTCAGGCGAATCACAGTTCGCAACATTATACCGTTTGCGATTTGTTAACAACACCAACGACCAATTAATCCACAGCTGTAGCAAAAACCTGTTGCCACAAGAAGATAATTCGCTCCCAACTAAATCGTGATTGAATATCACACAGACCATAACGTCCTAGTTCTGCTGCTCTTTCAGGATTTGCCAACAATTCCAGGACTGCTTTTGCCAAGGCGTGAGGTTTTTTTTCTGGTACGAGCAAACCGGTTTGATCTGGAATAATCACGTCGGGAATTCCCCCAACAGCCGTAGCCACAACGGGTTTAGCATGGGCAAGAGCTTCAATCATGACAATGCCTAACCCTTCAGTATCTCCTTTGGAGTCAACGATTGAGGGCAAGACAAAAACATCACAGGAGGCATATTCTTGGGCCAGTTCTTCCTTAGTGACAAAACCCAAGAAGTCTATTACTGACTCTAAACCCAACTTCTGGCACTGAGCTTTGAGTTCTTCCTCCAAAATTCCTTTGCCGACAATTCTCAGGCGTACAGGTTGTTGAGCAAAAATTAGAGGCAAAGCTTCTAGAAGATATCGCACACCTTTGCGCTCATCTAATCTTCCCACAAATAGTAGTTTAGGTATTTCCCCCTGCTGACGTGGTTTAGCTGGTTTTGCCTCTATAGTGAGACCATAAGGGATAATTTCTACTGAACCCTTATAAAGTTTATGGATTAGACCTTGAGTAAAGGAGGAATTAGCTGTAATTCCTTTAGCCATAGGTAAGAACCAGCGGAGAAAGTTTGCAACAAAACCAAACTTCTTTGCCAATAAGAGTTCACCACCATGACAGCTCAATACCATAGGGATGCCCAGTAATTTCGCAGCAGGCATCGCCATCAAGCCATGGGGAAAAGGCCAGTGAACATGAAGTAAGTCTGGTCGCTTCCGTAAACATAGCCAAAACAGCTGCACACTACCGAGAATAATGTATAGAGCTGCCGGAATGAGATTCAAAGGTTGTCTTTGCAGCTTAGTAGGAGCACCATCCCGTACTAGATTTTCAAAGCGCTTCGGACAGTAGCGAAAGCGATAAACCTCTACACCATCTAGGATGTAACTTTTACAAGCTTCGTAGGCAGGAGCAAAGACTGTAAACTTAGCTCCCGTTGGGTGTAAACGGAGAATAGTCTCACGGACAAAGGCTCCGTGGTTTCCATCCGGTGTTAGGGGATAGACGGAAGACAAAACTAAGATGTGTTTTCCTTGAAGCTTTCTGGTTGCTACATCATTAACCATAGTTAGTTTTTGATGGGTTTTTACTCATCAGAGAGGTTATATAAATAGAATTCCCCCAAAAATATTGAAACTAACATCTAGACGTAAACCTAGGATCCTGCTCCTGAGGGACTTGCGTAGTACAATGCCAGCCTAAAATCTCACTTTTGACGGCATCTTTTTCATTGAGACGAGAGGGGGAAGTGTGGAGTGTGTGGGAAGGCTTGAAACCAAACTTTTGGGTCAATAGAGCCGAAATTGACCCAAAACAGGCAAATGGTCTGAACCACCACTATCTTGTCCAACCCTTGCCTCAGTCGCCACCATACCATCCGAATACCAAATGTAGTCAAAGCGCTGCACGGGGAAAGGAATTGGCTTGAGATAAAGGGTGTGTCCAAACCCCCACCCTACTTTGCGGAAACTGTCCCTAGCAAATTTAGCAATTTGTTTATACGCTTGGGAGGTGTCAGCTAAATTGCAATCACACAAGAGCAGAAAAGGTAAGCCTTCATGAAGCAGTTCTTCCTTTAGTTGCTTGATTTCTATCACTTTATTTTCGGAATACTCCGTAGCTACCGACGCGACTTGGGAAGCAGGGGTAGTTAGGGTAGGATCGTGCAGTAAATCTACAACTACTACATTGAGACGTTGGTGATTTACCCGGAGTACTGCCCGCAGGCCCAGACGATGCCCTGGCAAGGGAAAAGCAGTTGCTGTCTCGATGGGAAAGCGGCTTAAAATCCCCACTCCAGCCGACTGCCCCGGAGTTGGCTGCGTTATGGCACGGTAAGGGTAGTCTTTTGCCAATGCCTGCACCAAGGTAGTGGTGAGCTTGGCGTTAATTTCCTGTAGTCCTACAATGTCTGGTCTAGAGGCACGAATTGCACCAATGATCGCTTTGTGGTCTTTATTCCCACTAAATACATTAAAACTCATCACCTTAATAGAACGTTCACCTACTTGCGCTTGACTCGACAATGATGGCAGAAACAGCACTCCATAGAATATGCTAAAGGCGATGGTTGGTATACTCAGTCCCAAGAGTAATCGTCTGTAACGTTTCCACAAGCTTACTACCAGTATTAAAGGCAATGGCGCAAACAAATATACAGCCAGATAGGTAACAAAACCAAGCCACCAAGGGGGGTCATGCCATAGCAGTTGCAGCATAAGCCACAAAGAAATGAACACCACATAACCCCAGCCCAGGCAGAATAGGAATGGTAGTTTAGACATAACTCAATTTACAAGATTTTGAGCAAAGCCCCCGTCTTTCAAGCGGGGGATGAGCCGGGGAGCCCTAGGAATAGGGATATACAGCAGCGAGAACTCGCTCCGAATCTCTCGACTTCTTGCCGGAACTAGTTAAATATAAACGTAGTACTGTAGTTGAAATTCAAGGCTGCCGATCCGCTTACCAGAGCGATTAATTCATCTGTACTCTCGTAAATACCATTGTTATTGGTGTCTAGATAAATACCTGTACCTTGGCTTGAACCAATAGTGACAGATTCTTGCAGCAGATAGTCACTAGCCAAACCCTTGAGCTGGATCTGATCACCTTCTGCAATATTGAAATCCGAGATCAGGGCATAATCAGCCGCACCAGCAGTTTGATAGTAGATGCTAATGTCACCAAGAACGAAGTTATCTGCCCCTGCACCACCAGTAAGAGTATCTATTCCCTCACCACCATACAGGATGTCATCACCTACACCAGCCAAGAACAGATCATTTCCTCTGCCACCATAGAGGGTATCATTGCCTGCATCTCCATTGAGAAGGTCATTGCCCGCACCCCCATTGAAGAAGTCATCGCCATCGCCTCCGTTGAGGGTATCATCATTTTTGCCACCATCTAGGATGTCACTCCCTACACCTCCATTGAGGGTATCTTTACCCTTGTCACCATAGAGGGTATCATCCCCTGCGTCTCCATTGAGAAGGTCATTACCTGCCCCCCCATTGAGGAAGTCATCTCCTTCGCCACTACCTAATGTGTCATTTCCGTTACTACCAAATAAGGTGTCATTATCTATACCAGACTGGAGTTGATCATCTCCTTTGCCTCCATCAAGGAAGTCACTCCCAGCATCCCCATTGAGAAGGTCATTCCCTGCCCCTCCGTGGAGGAAGTCATCTCCTTCACCTCCATTGAGGGTATCATCATCTTCGCCTCCATATAAGATGTCACCATCGGTACCGGCATTGAGGATATCTTGACCCTTGCCACCATAGAGGGTATCATTGCCTGCATCTCCATTGAGAAGGTCATTACCTGCACCCCCGTGGAGAAAGTCATCTCCTTCACCTCCATTGAGGGTATCATTACCGTCACCACCATATAAAGCGTCATTACCTACACCAGCTTGGAGCAGATCATCACCTTTGCCACCTTTGAGTGTGTCATCTCCTTCATCTCCATTGAGAAGGTCATCTCCTGCCCCCCCGTGGAGGAAGTCATCTCCTTCGCCACCGTTGAGGATATCATCCTCTTCGCCACCATATAAGGCGTCATTACCTACACCAGCTTGGAGAAGATCATCACCTTTGCCACCTTTGAGTGTGTCATCTCCTGCATCTCCATTGAGAAGGTCATTCCCTGCCCCTCCGTGGAGGAAGTCATCTCCTTCGCCACCACTTAGGGTATCATTATCATTGCCACCATACAGGGCATCGTTCCCGATGCTACCATTAACATCATCATTACCTTTGCCACCTTTCAAGGTGTCATTTCCAGCATTTCCATTGAGAACATCATCACTTTGACGACCCCTGACGAAGTCATCACCATCACCACTGAAGATGAGATCCTCACCATTGGTACCAGACAGGAAGTCATCCCCTGGATAAAGTGCTGGCATTAGAGAAGGGTCATCATCGTAGTAGAACCGCGCCACTTCATAGGCATTCTCTTCCAAAACCTGGTCTTGAGTTACCGATGCCCAATAGGCAAATCCTCGAATTATTTCCCTGTTGTTTATACCTTTAACTTCACCATTTCTCAGAATTTCTTGTCCGGAGGTGCGGGTATTTCCCTCACTACTGATTTCCCCATCTGCCAGGATCCTAGTTTGTTCCCAGGCTATTGCCTTGCCAATCATTTCTATGACTTCAGCAGTCAGGGGTTCTTCCGGAAAGTAGCTCACCCATTGCGCTGCATAGACTACACCCACCATTTGGTAGCTGCTATCGTGACCTCCAAATTCCGGATTAACTCCGTCTGGTTGTTGAAGTGCTAGACCATCAGCTAGATACTGGGGGGCATAATCCATTAGTTCCGAATCACCTGTTAGCTGACTTGTTAGCCCCAAGGCAGTGGCAACAACATAACGGCGATGGGTGTAGGGTTGATTGTTACTGATGCCTGTCTCCCAAACTTCCGGTTGAATCATCCAAGCTGCTGCATTTGCTAATTTCTCCTTGTAACCTTCAACAACATCTGCATACTGTTGAGAGTAGGAAGAGGCTTCAATCAGCAGGAGGCTACGAGCTACTGCATGCACGAATAGGGAAGTACTGTGAAAGGGGTCGCCTGTGCCCTGGAAACCTCCATCGGCAGATTGCTGAGCAAACCCCCAATCGAACATCTTTAATCCTGCTTCAATAGCAGCCTGATCTTCGTTAATTAAGCCGCTAATTATGGCTTCTTCACCCTGTCGCTGTGCTTCGATATACCAGCTTTCTGCTTGTTCGTTTTCCCAATCAGCATTGATTCCAACAGCGCCACTTTCTGCCATCGACTCATAAGTACTCAATGGTCTTGCGTGGAGAACCTTAGCAACTAAATCTGTGGATTCATGCAGAAAATCTGTACTCATTTTACGCCTACTCGTGAGAAACTTTTAGAAAACTTGAATGGTTTATCTAAAATTTGGCGTACTGATGTTTAAGATAGTGTTCGTGAAAATTTTGTAATAGCGATCGCAAGAAGGCGCTGGCGCTCCTGCGCCAATCGCACTCCAGCTTAATTTCTTTGTCCTATATGAAATGTCCTCTTACATTTTTCCAGAAACTGTAAATCTTCCCAAAGTGGATGCTCCCCACTTCTATGAGGCACTACTGGATTTCAACTCCTTTTTCTTCATCTGTCTTCGCGGCAGAAGACTCTCGCTTGAGCGCGACGAGACGTGCGACATAAACGCCAGGGGAAACCCCAGGCGACGCGCACTCAGGAATGCCGCCTCCAATTAACTTTGTGGTAAGGTACTTTTGGTCGTTGACCCACCCAGACAACGGGGACAGACAGCCTAACAGATCGAAGTTCGTAATTTTTGGCGACGGCGCAGAAAAGTTGGCAGACTGGGATAAGCTGACAGGGCAATTGCATTGACCACCCCTGAAAGACGCAAAGTGAATAGATTTTTCGATACATAACCGTACCGCAGGGCTTGCGGAATCGGGACTCAAAGTGGAGTCGAATGTCTGTGGACGTATCGATGTCGGGGGCATAGTTTGAAGATTGTGTCTAGATATGTACGGTTGAAGCAGAAAAACCTAATCGTGAGGCTAGGAATCCCTCGCTTGAGCGCGATGGGAGGATGTCAACGTAAGTCCCATTACCCCAGTTGCGACAGTGCCTAAGATAGTCGAGGGTTCGGGAATAGACTTAGGCTCAGGTTCTATGGCAATCTGCGACAAACTCACTTTGGTGAGGTCATCAAATATCCGGTAGAGTTCTGCGATAACAGTCTTGTCGTTAGAAAGAATAGTAGTTCTAGCAACTAATTCTCTCACCTTGGGTAGGCGTAATGACTCCTCGGATGGGCGACTGTCCGGCTTAGTTAAACATATTTAGGTCCTTTAGGTATTGTCTTTAACAGCAGGTCGATTTCTTCAGAGCTTAATTCTTCCCCATTCAGCATCAGCATATGTGTAGTCTCTGCAAAGCTTGCTAGCAACTGTCTAAATCAGACTACAGAAAATACAAACCCTATAGGGTTTCCTTGTCTACAGAAATCAATAATCAGCTTCAGTTTTTAGGAGCAACGAATAGGACAAGCTTTATCGCCAATGAGTAATAAAGAAATGGGCTACCATGCGCGAACCTTAAAGGTTCGCATACGCCTCAAGGAGGTTTTGAGTGGGTGATGAAACATCTTACTGCCACCTGCGAGTATAGTATCGGAGCATATGACTGGAGAAGATTATCTCTGGTTAACTCTCTACCTGGCTTAGTTTAACGCCTAGTTGTTACTTGGTTCAAAGAACGCGATCAATTTTGTGAACTCGCTTGCACCACAACTGTCAGAGCCTCCCTCTGGGCCTTCGAGAGGAGCTTAAGTCTTACCCAGTTGAGTTCCGCCTTAGAATAGTCGGGATTTTCACTCAAGGCAATATAATCTTCGGCGCAATCGATGGCAAGTATCTCTCGCTTAATTCTCAGCGCCTTGTCCTTTCTTACGCCCCAGACTGCATGGGGGGTGCTATGGGGAAATTCATCAAAATCTGGTTTTTCGCTGGCTTCGTCTGTTATATTAGAAAATTTTCTTTGCTCCTTATTTTCCCCAGCGGGCTCTTTAAAAGATGCCGTAACTGGGGATGTAACCGAAATCTCTGGTGACGTAACCGGAGTGGACGAATTTTCAGTTACAGGGAAAAAGCCTTGCTGCGTGGGCTTCTCCTCCTCCTCTGTAACCGTGTCACCGTGGGAACCGGGATTTTCCGGTGTCTGGTTACCACCAGTTACAGCAGAATTTGAATTCTCCCTGCTCTGTGTCTCTATCTCTATCTCTATCTCTATATTCTTAGTTACATAGTTACAATCATCATCAGCAGAGGTTGAAAGCCTTGATTGGGAGTCGTTTTCCGGTGTAACTGAATTTGGGTTACAATCAGTTACACCAGCTACACCTTCTCCCTCAAACAAAAAAGAAGGTAATAACCAGGCCTTGCGCGGTATAGTATCAGGAGGTTTGGGAGCAATTTCATTGCCGTCGGCATCGGTGCGGGGATTAATCAAAGCCCTCTCGTATGCCAATCGCTGGTCTTGAGAGCGGTCAAAACGAACAGTCGTATTAATTATTCCTCCAGCTTTTACAACCATTGGCTTAAGTGATTTAAAATTATAGGTTGCCGGCTTAAAACGACCGTTGACTAGCGCCCAAACATCGCTGGCGTAGATAGCAGTGTAGGTTTTGCCGTTGTTACGCTGGTGGTTGCGCTTGAGATTCCATTCCCCAGTCTTTGACTCTGCCTCAAGCGCCAGAATCTTGTCGATGAAATCCTGGAGAGAGTCCCCCGCATTATCAGCGTCGTTTTCAGTTTGGCAGCAGTTATCGACGACCCATTGATACAGGTTGTCACTGCCGCCAGTTAGCTCAACTAATTTCTGGGCGTAGTAAAGGGGTATCGCTAAGCTTTGAGCGATTCGAGCGTGAGCTAATGGGAGGTAGGGTAATAACTTTCTCTCAATGGCTGCAATCGCCTCCGGGTCATAACCGATTTTAAGCAGCTGAGAGAATGCCCCGGAAGCTTTTTGCTGTGCCGCCCTCAACTTTTGAAAAGATTGCTTATTTCCCTTTCCCTTCTTGACCCGTTCAAAAGGCAGGCGAACAAATCGGCTAAAGGTCGCTGCCTGTTCTTCCCCGACGACGTGATTTGTGATCACCCCCAAAGGACTTTGGGGCTGTTGGTCATTTCCGCGAACACGCCTAGGTTTGCGGTTGTACCAGCTTTTGAAGATTTCATCGAGTTCGGTATTCCGCTCTGGGTCATCAAGGAAAAAAGGTAAGCTGCCAGTGCGTGACCCATGCTCATAGAGCGCAGAGAGGGAAACACGGGCTAGCATCCCCATCTGTCCCCAGTTTTTCCCCACCAGGCTTAAAGCTGCTTCCCCTGCCAGTGTTTTGCAGGAACCAGGCTCTCCATAAAGGTTGAGCAAGGGGAAACAGCTGTCATGTTTAAATATTGCTTGAGAGTGTAACCCAGCGACAGTCCAGCCCATAGTCAGTAACACTTGATTGATATTTTGGGAGCCAAAAAACTCGCGGCAGGCATCAATTAAGCGTTTTAAGGCAAGAGGATCTTTTTGAGCTAATTCAGGGCAGGGGATGAAGTCCTCTTTCCCTAAAGATGGGTTAAAGACCAAGTTCGATTTTTCCTCAATAGTTGAAGTGCCATTAGATTTAAACTGGCGATCGCTAAATACCCAAGTCCCGTCTGACTGCTGTCCGTAACGGTCAATGAGCTTGTAAATTTTCCCTCCTCGCCTTCGGTAATTTCTGAGCCTGACATGGAGCAAAGACTTCAAATGTTCAAGCTTGAGGTTACAGACAACGCCAGTGCCATAAGCTTTTTTAAGGGTATCCTCAAATTCTCTAACGCTAGCGTAGTCCTTTGAAGGAATGATGATTTGCTTGGGATAGTCATCGAAGCTGCGCTTGAAGGTTAAAACCAATCCGCCGCCATCGGCACTTTCGAGTTCGCGCTCGATAGCAAAATCAAAATTGCACTTAGGGATAAATTGTGAGGTTATGACCGTGGCTCCAGTCGTGGGATTTTTACTCTCATTTTCAACGAACCACCCGATTTCCCCATTCCAACTCACAGGAGTCCTCCAAAAATTCAAGGCATCTCCATCATCTCCCCCATCGTCATCATCTCCCCCATCGCCATCATCGCCATTATTGTTGCCGCCACCAAAGCTTAATAATTCGGAAGGGTTTTCAATGCAATCGCGTTTTACTTCCAACTCTTGGGTGAAGATCTCCTCGAGTTTTTTAATTAGCTCTTCTCTTTGGTGTCCCTCCATGGCAGTAATCCAGTCGGCAATATCCCCAGACTCCGGGCAAGCCTCCCAAAACTGGGGCGGATTTACCCAGATGCAGGGGAACTGGACAAGGTTTGCTGCCTCTTCGATGAGCTGAGCTTTTTTCAAACCCTTTTTGTCATTATCCCTGGTAAAAGCCAAGCCAAGGCTGCCTGCTTTTTTAAGAGCAAGCATTGAGCGTTTTAACTCCTCCAGGTTCCAGCTTGCCCCTTGCCAGGTAATGCAGGACAAGCCCAGGCAGCGGGCGGCTTCGACACATTCTTCGCCCTCAGAAGCAAGCACCCATTTTCCGGCGCAGTGCTCACTCGCTTCTTCCAAGCGGTAAGCATCCCATTGTTCCCCGCCTTTTCCTTTGACCAGTTCACCTTTGGAGTTGGTGTGATAGGGGATTACAATCTTTGAGTATCCTTTGGGCTTCTCAGGATTTGGAATTTCGATCCGAATAGCCCACTTATCTCCCCCGTAAGGATATTTGATTTCCGTTTTCTTGCCGCGCTTCTTTCTCTCCAAGGGCAAAGCTGACGAAAGTAATAGAGCTAGGCTGAGTACACCTTCTGGTAAGGGTGCTGGCTTGTTCTTGGGCTTAGATTTAAGGTGAGGCATGCTCTTGGGGTTGTAGTGCTTTGATTGATAAAATTCTTTGTTCTCTACGGCGTAGATGGGGCGACCGTCCTTGGCAGTTTTTACAAACCTCCAGCCTGGTGGTGCCTTATCAGTGCGTGCGCAAACTGTGGCGTTTCCATTGTCAGCGACATTGCACCAGTCAGTTTTTCCGCACAGAGGGCAGGGATTGGATTTGGAAGCTTCTTGCCATGAGGCTGCTAAAGTTTTCATGATGGCTCCAGAGTGTGTGTTGATAGAGCCACAATCGTGAGTGAAAAGGGGCAGAGAAGTTTTGTGTCAACAAAAGGCAGAAGATAGAAGGCTCGCCTAGCTTTATGTTCAGGGGAAATGTTGAAGCTTTGACTCCTCCCAAACCCCGTCATGTTTGTCTCGGACGTGTCTTGTATCCTACTAGCACAAGTGAAAAGGTTTTCATAAAAGCCTTCTGTCTTCTGCCTTCTGCCCGGAGGTCTTATTTAACCAAGAGGTGATTAGCACTCATGGCTAGCGCGGAGCGCGATTGAGCTCCCACTCAGCGCCCTTCGGGCGATCGCAATTCTTTACACAAAAATTCTCGAAGTGTGACAAATGTCCCTAAAAAAAATTTGCTTTAGGTAACCTTCATGCCCTATCATAAAGACTGATAAGGCATGAATTTGTCATTTGTAAGCTATCTACCAAGGTGACTTTGTCGTCAAGCTTTCTCACACTTGGGATTGACTTACACACTTGCCCCAAACGATTGTGGTTTATTTTATCTAAGCAATCCGGCTTTCGTTAAATCATAGTCATTCACCCCCTCGGCGGCGTGATCAAGACCCGTTTAATCGGGTTTTAATTTCTTTATCAATAATAAAACCATTTGGGCGCTAAAAATAATCTTTTTGGAGATTTTTCCATTGTGAAGTTTTGTGTAGGGTGCCCTATCGGAGTTTAAGTCATTCCCTCCGCCAGGATGACATAGTGCGTGTATGGTTGTACTCCGTGAAAATACGGATTTTTGCTTGGGTAGAGAATTGAAGTCATCTCTCTCCATAGGTTTTCCGAATAGGAATGGACGAGGGGAGTTCAAACTAAATTGATGGGTTGGGACTTCAAACTCATTGAGGATGCTCTGGAAGATTAGCGCTGTCATCACTGCGCGCGACCTGTTTGCCGCGCGCAAGGCAGCGCGTTATAGCCTCTGGTTGTGCGCTCCTTTTGGTCCGCACAATGTAGAAAGTTGCAAAAGCCTCTAAAATCAGTACCTGAGTGAGTTGCTAAATTAGCTAATTTCATGTTGGTATTAAGGTCTGGTCAGTTGAGCCGTCTGGAAAACTACTCATAAAATTAAATTGATTGATGACTCTGTGAGTCAAAGTTTTTTTTAGAAAAATACTTTCCAAGCTTCTGCGGGGCGCTCTTGCCCGCAGAGAGTTGTCAAAGTTTTCATCACCTCATCAAAATCTCCTTGAGCCACGTGCGGAGCTTAAGACCCGCACAAAGTAGTCCAACTTTTCATCACTCATTGGCTATCGAGTTTTCTCCCAGGACTTCTCGTAAAATCTGTTATAGCAGTACGTATTAAGGTTAGGACAAGCTAAATCGCTAAAACCTTGTCACAGTCAACTTCTGCCTTCTGCCTTCTGCCTTGCGCGTAGCGCTATAACTGCTCCTCCCCTAACCACTGGAGGTATTTCTGGAGCTGAAAAGCGTGCCGATGCCGGAGCCTGGGGACATTCTAACTGTTGACCATAGCTGCCACCTTACTAGGTCGAAACCAATCAGGTAGAGTAACGGGTAAGTCTTCCAGCAGTTGTCCTGAATCATCTTTAAAACCATTTAAAATACCTTGGAACGTGAGATTGTAATCGTTATCAGCATGTAGTAACAAGTGCAATGTACCACGTTTCCTAGTTGCCGCCATGCCAGCACCTTTGCCAGTTCCTTCATTAGTCATAGCGTGAGTAATAGCAATTAGTCCATAAGCTGCTTTCCTCGGTGCTGAGAGAGCAAACTTCATAAAGCTTTTAGCCACGTCTTCGCACTCAGAATAGTCTCCGTAGGTAGTCAGTTCATCAAAGATAATTGTCTCCACATCACTACTATCTTCATCTCGAATTTTAATTCCTTCTAAAAACCTTTCAATACCTGCTTTAATACCTTCACCATTTTTATTAGCTCCATAGGCTTCAACTCCCAGTTTTTGTAAAATACTCCAGGCTTTCTGCTTGTTTTGATGGTAATCGCTATCAACTATCCAACCTAGTTTATGTTCTTTCAGATGAAACCTCAAAAAAGAAATTAGTGCTGCTGTATAGGACTTAAAACTATCTTGTTCTCCTTCAATAATTAGTACTTTACGAGTAGTGCATAAGGTATATAGCCAACCCCCTTCATGCTCTTGTAATAACTTGGTAATCTCTGAGAGTTTTGAGGAGTTAGAATTCGGTAAGGATGGGGAGTTTTTGGAGTTGATTCTCTGGATTTTATCTATCTTAACTTGATGTTCAGTAGTTTCTAATTCCTCCTTGGTTGTTTGATTACTAATCGTTGCTAGTTGAAGATTAAAATCAGCCTGCTTTAATTGCTCAACTCTTAACTGTTCTTGGGCAGCTAGTGAGCGCTCTGGTTCACTCATTTCATAGTACTTTTGTTCTCCATAACCTCGCTCAAGCTAGCTCTTTAAATAATCTTCTTGTAAGAAAGTCTGATGAGTTTTTAAATTAAGATGTTGCTGCTGTTGTAAATGGCGCTCAAATAATAATATTTCCTTGTTGGATACAATCACATCCAAGTCATCTTCTAATCTATTCGTGCCTCGCTTACTCAGCAGCAAAGCACCCAAAAAGAATCCACCGCTAACCAATCCATAGATGCCAGCATTTGGGTTCTGTGCTGGTATTATATCGAGTAAAGTTACTTTTTCCTGGAACTTCTGACTATTATTTACTTCTAGTGCCACCAGCCAGGATATCCCTCGTTTGATTTGCTCACCCTGGCAGGGTTTCTCTTCTGGTGGGCGAAAGCAAAATTGCTGATAATCAAACTTAGTCCCACGCAGGGAAAAGGCAGGAATTAGTAAGCTAAAACCAGCAGTAACAAATAAACCAGCTGCCAATGTATTTCGCAAGAGATGTTTTTTAATCTCTGCTTCTCTTTGATTTAGGTCTGGTAGTGGCATACAATCTCAAGGAAGAAGGGAACTCTTAACAGAAGATTAAAATTAAGAGTTCCCTCATTCTCAATCAAAAGGGGTTCTATTTCGTAATCCTTTAAGAAAAAACAAAGTCCCAACAATAGCAATAGAACTCAAAATATAAGTTCCTGCTTGTGGAGGTAAAAAGTCTACAGGATTGAGATTTTCATACTGTTTGATGATTTTATATGTTTCCCGTATGGCTTGGTCAGTTTGCTCTAATTCACTGTGGACAGTCCCAATTGAGACGCTCACTAATCCCACAAATGTGATGAATTTAATGATGGTTGTAATTGGTCTTGTCATAATTTTTATTTGCCAGCCATCGGGAGTTTTCTCAAAACTCAGTTCACCTAAACTATAGCGCTGCGCGCTGGTGTGTTTACAAATACTGAAAGGCTGCATCCGCCGCTTTGTGGACATCAAAATTATACTTAGGCAACTCTTTTCTAATCGCTGTTTTGACTTTGTGCCACCAGTGTTCAA
>JAAHGS010000087.1 GCA_010692645.1 Symploca sp. SIO2E9 | reverse complement strand
TACAAGAAGCAGATCAAGTAGCATCAGAAGTAGTGAGGCAGATTAACGCACCAGTTCCTAATCTCTCAACTCAACCAGAATCAATTCAACCTCAACAGGAGAAAGATGAACTGATGAGGAAGCCGATGTTACAGCTTCAATCTATTGAAGGTGGAATGGCTGCTACCCCAGAGTTGGAAAGCTCAATTCAACAGGCAAGGGGTTCGGGAGTACCTCTAACACAGAGTATCCGGAAACCAATGGAACAATCATTTGGGACAGATTTTAGTAGGGTGAGGGTTCACACAGATAGCCAATCTGACCAATTGAATCAATCCATTCAGGCTCGTGCTTTTACCACAGGTAAAGATATATTCTTCCGGCAAGGGGAATATAATCCTGGAAGTCGAGGAGGGCAGGAATTGATTGCTCATGAGTTAACTCATGTGGTGCAGCAAACTGGGGGGCAAATCCAGTGTAAGTCTCCGAGTGATAGTGTCCCGAGTTCTCCAACGCTCCAAGTACACTTAGATCACAATGAAACTCTACAGCGGGCACCAACCAAAAAAAAATACCCGCAAGAAAAACACCCGAAAACATGGACAGATTCTTCAAATTGGCTTTCAATACATGAAATAGACTTCGAGGAAGCAACGCCGAGAATTAAACCTGAGGTTCTCAATCAACTTGGGTTCGGCAATAAAGATGTTCACAAGCAGTTCAAAAAATACTTTGAAGATACATACCTAAAAAAAAGAGGTGTCAATAAACTCTTAAGTATTAATGAGTTAAATGTGATTCAAGATATTGCTAACGATCGCGATAGCAAGAAATATCTAGAAAGTTTACAAATGTTTTCTTTTGAAGAAGCGAAAGAATACTTAAGAAAAAAGAGTGAAAAAGACTGGCTAAAACTCCATCCTAATCAAAGACTGATTGTTGCTAGCGTAGCTTGGTTGTGCAGATCAGATACTCAATTATTACAAGAGCTTAATATCAGCAAAGATGAGTTATTTAAAACTCGCCCTTATCAAATGGCTTTACATTTTAAAGCTAATGCTCCAGGAGGTAATGAGTATCTGGATGAAATTCGGCGTAACACTGCTGAAACTTGGCAAAAGACCCTTGATTTTGGAGTAAAAGGGAGTGAGGAAAAAGCTAGGATTATTGAGGAAGCCAAGAAGCGTCAACAAGAAATAAATCAGCACGGTAAGGCTAAGGGTAGCAAGCTTGATATAGGCGAGGCGATTGAAAAACATACAAAAGCAATCGGGGTGCTTAAAAAAATATTTTTACTCATGCAAGTTGGATTAAAGGAATGTACTGATATTGGAACTGAGGGAAACTTGCCCAGCTATGAGAAGTGGTCAGAAAATGTTGCTACTGCCCTATCTCATGGTGGCAGAGTCAATATTGTAATTCCTAAGCTAGCAAAAAAAAGGGAAGCAGGTGTTAAAGACCCCTATGCTTTACTGAATTGGCTTGGTGTAACTAAAAATGGAACAATGGATGAAAGTATAGGAGCCTTTGAACGTCCTTTCGGGACACATTTCATGAAAAGGTCGAGGTATGAAGAAAAAGTTCGAGAGCAAGGAGGAAAGTTAGCAGCCATTAAAAATAAACTTTATGGAACAAAACTTTATGGCATAAATTTAGCTGTTGGTGGCATAGGGGAAAAAGATTTCAACGGTGACATAATTTTGCCAGATGGAGCCCACGGACATTTGCTGATTGTTTTTCGACCTCCAACTACAGAAAAATTTGGAGCCCTAGAGGTTGGAGTAGAAACAACTGCTCCAGGTGGTGCGAGTAATGAGGGATATGTTCATAACTGGCAGTCAACAGAAGCAACTGCAAATCCTCTATCTAGTGCCGGAGGTGCTAAAGCTGAAAAACACGGAAAAGGAAAGCTCGATTGGAATCGCATCAGTTTAGATTCAATCGATGATATAGGTGAGACTACAGTACTAGGAAAAGAAATGAAAACTTGGCTTGAGAAGCTGGAAAGACTAAAGGCTTTCTATGATTTATTGGAAATAGAGAATATAATAAGTACTCAAGACTTAGTTGGTAAACGAGAAAATTTTAGAGGCAAAATAATTTCATAAATACCTAAAAAAATAATTACATACTCTTATCCTCTCTAAACTATTACTACATAAGAATTTCAGTTTTCAAAATGAGTAATTTATCGAAATTAATTTGGGTTAAATACCCCACCGTCTATACGGTGCATAAAATTGGTTGGGGTCAAATCCCCATCCAATTTGTCCCCGCGTCCCCGTGTCACCGTGTCCCCGCGTCTTTAATTTGTGCAGTTACTTATGTAGACTATTAAAGATTTAAGTCAGCTCATGGGTAATCTACGACTAAGCCAAACCAAAAAGATACTAGCTCCTGCTCAGTCTCAAGCCTCAGCCACTCCCAAGCCAAATATCCACCCTATCGAAGAACTTCAAGGGATAATTGGCAACCAGGCACTAGGTAATCTAATTAAATATCAGCGCCAAAACTCTCTCTCAGAAGCCGGTTACAAACAACAAGTTCATCGTTCCGTAGATCCTCTGCTCAATAGTGTCTCCCCTGTTAGTGGCTTCTCAATTCAGCGTCAGCCAAGATTCCGGGGACTTTCCCATGAATTAAGGGGTTGTTGCTCCGAGAATAATTTAGTACAGGCGAAGCTCACTATTGGTAAAGCTGGGGATAAGTATGAACAAGAAGCAGATCAAGTAGCATCTGAGGTAGTGAGGCAGATTAATGCACCAGCTCCTAATCTATCAACTCAACCAGAATCAATTCAACTTCAACACCAGCAAGATGAGCTGATGAGGAAGCCAATGTTACAGCTTCAGTCTGTTGAAGGTGGGATGGCTGCTACCCCAGAGTTAGAAAGCTCAATTCAACAGGCAAGGGGTTCGGGAGTACCTCTAACACAGAGTATCCGGAAACCAATGGAACAATCATTTGGGGCTGATTTTAGTGGGGTGAGGGTTCACACAGATAGCCAATCTGATCAGTTGAATCAATCAATTCAAGCTCGTGCTTTTACCACAGGTAAAGATATCTTCTTTCAGCAAGGGGAATATAATCCTCAAAGTCGAGGAGGGCAAGAATTGATTGCTCATGAACTTACCCATGTTATTCAACAGAATCGCTCTGTAGTGCATCGGCAAGTAGACAAGCCAGATTTAGCTATCAGCCCAATCAGCAAAACCCAGACTTTACAATGCAATGGTCGAAAAAGAAAAACTACATCTGAGGAAGATGGATCCTCTGGCTCTAAAAGGAGAGCCTATGCCGAGCAACAAAGTGGTATTGGAACCGTAATAATAGTCGAAAAATATAAAGAAAAAGAAAATGAATTAACAAAAGAAAAAAAATTCCAAGGAATTAGTGCTGATTCAGATTTAAAAAGTTCAAGAGCAACTGCCAAGCCAATTAATGTTTTGTCTCTTAAGGAGATAGAGAATATTTTCCAAGCAATAGAGGAAGGTGACGTAAACAAAACTGATAATAGTATAGAAATTTTACTGGCAGATGCAGAAGGACTAAAAACCAAATGGCATTGTTATAAAAAAGATAATCAAACTCTGACTAAAAGCGAAATAATCTCACAACTTGAAGGAAGAGAATGGGGATTAATCCAAGAACCTCAGGGAAGATCAGGTATATCCAGAGCAGAAGATACAACAGGTTTAAGGGGAGACGAAGGCGCAGCCTATCAAGCAGCCAAGCGAAATATTAATAAGGATAATTACCATGACAATAAGATACTTAACCGTGGCAATTCAGAATTTAAACACACAAAAAACGGCAAAAATATTAAGAATAAAATTGTTCATAAAGGACCTTGGGAAAAAGGAGAACGCAAACCGAGTCAAATCGATGTGATGGGACATCAAAATGCTAAGAACTACATAGAACAACAAGAAGGTAAACGACCACCAGGAAAGTTTGAATGGCTACATTTGATAGGAAGTAGCTTAGGTGGTCCTAATCTTTTGGGTAATTTAGTGGCAGGCTCCTATGATGCCAATACAGAAATGATACCGTTAGAACACCGCATAGCTTTGTGGACTAAATCAGAAGACGCTCCAACACCTGCTAACCCAGTTGTAATAGAAGCGACAGCAGAAGTAACAGAAGAAGATAATTGGATTGCTAAAAAGATAACCTTGAAGGGTGAAAATAAAGCAAAGGGTAAAACTATAGAAAGGACATACACAGATGCGCGCCGAAGGAATGTTATTACAAAAGACGAGTATAAAAAACTGGAAAGCAGCATAGAAAAGGAGTTGAAATAAACATGATTAATTATAGTAGTCCTAAATCATTTGTAAAAAAAATGAGGGGTAGTATATCCTCTATTTTTTTCACAAAACTGTTTATGTATAGTGCATTTTTATGAATCATTTAGGCACGCTAGACTTTAATCTTATCTTCCATATTTATACTGGTTGAGGCAGACTAAAGTAATAGCTGAGCCAGTAGAATCCATGATTAACCCAGCCGAGGTGTTCCCTCCCAACCCCAACTTCCACCAACTCTTTCTACTGTTACAGCGCTTAGACCAACTCTTAGAACGAGCTCTAGCCGCCGCTCAAGTCGCCTATGGTCCAGAAGCTGCAACTAATCCCTATCGGGGGATGCAAGTTGACAAGGAAGAAGTGGAACAGTTACTGACTCGTCCACCAGGAACACCAGTCTTGCAGGTAGAAACAGAAACCTCACCAGAGTTGCCCTCTGATGCTATCC
This sequence comes from Symploca sp. SIO2E9, assembly GCA_010692645.1. Taxonomy (GTDB): domain Bacteria; phylum Cyanobacteriota; class Cyanobacteriia; order Cyanobacteriales; family Coleofasciculaceae; genus SIO3C6. The sequence continues at coordinate 21,592 of JAAHGS010000087.1, read as the reverse complement.
TCGAAGGCTCATCTTTAGCATGGCTCCGGCAAACTTTTGCACTCTCTGCCTTTGATATCGATATTATCGCGATCGCCCTTGCTCCTGAACTCGACAGGCGGTATGAACGAATCTACACCTATCTCCAAGACGATGTCCGCTGCAGGCGACCTACTGTCGATCTCGTTCTTAATCTGCTGTGTCCTTCCGGGGAAGCGAAACTGGCGCGGCGTTGTCACTTTACCCCCGAAGCTCCACTACTGCGTCATAGTCTGCTACACTTAGTCTGCGATCCTAATCAGCTCCAGCCAACTCTTCTTGCTCACAACCTTAAACTCGATGGGCTAGTCCTCCGGCTCCTCTTAGGAGAAAAAGGATTAGATCAGCGACTACAAGCCTTCTCGAATTTACTTGAGCCGACTATTTCCCTTGAAGAATTGACCTTGAATCAGGAAGTAAAACAGGCTTTATTAAAACTGGTTGTTGAGGACTGGCGGGCAAACCAACCACTACGACTGTATTTTGAAGGTGCAGATACCAGTCGTAAACACCGTACTGCCCAAGCCCTTGCTAGAGCAGTGCAAGCACCATTGCTAACAGTAGATTTAACTCGGATTGTAGAGGCTAAAGCTGAGTTAGAGCCAACTCTGAAATTAGCCTACCGTGAAGCTTGGTTTCAAAAGGCTTTACTTTATTTGCAAGGACTAGAATCGATACAAAGTAATGAAAAACCCAGCATATATCTATCTGTCCTAAAAATCATAGCAGAAAATCAAGGAATTACAATCCTCGCTGGTGAAAAACCCTGGAGACCAGAACAAACCATGGTAGTAGGAATGGTCACCGTTCCTTTTCCCGTTCCTGAGTTTGCTGTTCGTCGCTGTTGCTGGCAAAATCAACTAACCGCAGCCGGTATATCCTTAGAGAGTCTGGAGCTAGATACCTTGAGCGATCGCTTCCGCCTCAATTTTGACCAAATTGCCAATGCCGTGATCGATGCCTGTAATCGAGCCCGTTGGCGCGTCGCCGAAAAGCATGCACAGAGTAGACGTGACGAAGATAGGGATATTTCCACTTCCCCCACTCCCCACTCCCCACTCCCCCTTCAACAACCAACCTTACCCGAACTATTTGCAGCAGCTCGTGCCCAATCTGGTCATGAACTAGGTTCGTTGGCACGTCAGATTCAACCGAAATACAACTGGGATGATATTGTCCTGCCAGCTAATCAAAAAGCTCAGTTGCAGGAAATTTGTAATCAAGCCAAATACCGACAATTAGTGTGGGAAGAGTGGGACTTCCAGAGCAAGCTTTCCCTTGGCAGAGGACTAAATGTAATGTTTTCTGGACTACCAGGGACTGGCAAAACCATGGCAGCGGAAATTATTGCGCACCAATTACAGCTTGACCTCTATAAAATTGACCTGTCTCAAGTAGTCAGTAAGTATATCGGGGAGACGGAAAAAAACCTCAATCGCATCTTTACAGCTGCGGCTAATGCCAACGCTATTCTCTTATTTGATGAGGCAGATTCCCTCTTTGGCAAGCGCTCTGAAATTAGTTCTGCCCATGACCGCTACGCTAATATTGAAGTTGGCTATCTCCTGCAAAAGATGGAAGAGTACGAAGGGGTGGCGATTTTGACCACCAACCTACGCACTAATATGGATGAAGCCTTTGTCAGACGATTACGTTTTATTATTGAGTTTCCTTTTCCTAATCAGAAAGAGCGTCGCCGGATTTGGGAACAAATCTGGCCTAGTCGTGTGCCTCGCTCTGAGGAACTGGATTTAGATTTTATTGCCCGTCACTGCGAGATTGCTGGCGGCAATATTCGCAATATTGCTCTGGCAGCTTCTTTTCTAGCAGCAGATGATGGTGGAATCGTCAAGATGAATCACCTGCTTCGTGCAGTCCGTCGAGAGTATCAGAAGGCGGGAAAAGTCTTAATAGAGGGTGAATTTGGTCATTATGCTGGACTGATTTGATGTTGATCATAACTCAACTAATCTGTAACAAAATTAATAAGTGCTTTTATCCTTTGTATCTTTTTATTTCAAAATCAATTAAGTGGTAGCTTGCAATCTAAAATCTGTACGGTAGTCAATAAAATTGCCTATTTACCTCAGCCAGTTTTCCAAGGATGCCCTCATCTAAAACTTGTTCCAATTGCTCTGACAAAAAAGAGATTCTGTCTTTGTCAGAGCGCACATTTGAGTGTTCTAAATGTGGAGTGAGATTGGACAGAGATCTAAATGCTGCTATTAATTTGAGCCACTGCGGTCTTGAGGTTTCCCCAAGTGTAGCAAGTGGCGTGGCAATGGCGGGCAGCTTGCCCGTGTCAGCCTGCGGACTCGATAGTGCCGACACTACCAGGATGAAGCAGGAAGAAAATGTTAGCAATTGTTAGCGTTTTTGGAGCGGAATTCGATGATTCACGATCTGGATAAAACCTTGGAGGAACTCCTCAAGGGTGAACTACCTCCTGAGCTAATCTCGTCAGTTAATATTAGCTTTGCTACACCTGACAAGGATTTTAGTGTCAAGCCAGCGATTAATCTCTTTCTTTACGATGTACGTGAGAATCTGGAGTTACGCGACACCACTTGGTCAACAGAACGAACTAACGGTAGGGCGACTAAAAGGCGTAATCCAGTGCGGGTGGACTGCTCTTACCTAATCACAGCTTGGTCTGCTCTTACAGGTACAGGTAATGGTCAAAGACCAGAGCAAGAAGAACATAGATGGCTGGGGGAAGTGATGAAAGTGCTGCTGCGCCATCGTATAATCCCAGCAGCAGTACTACAGGAAAGCCTCAGGGGTATGGAACCTCCGATTAGGGCAGTTAGTCTGAGTCAGAGCAACCTACAGAGTTTGGGCGAATTCTGGCAAGCGATGGGAGGAAAGCCTAGAGCAGCATTGAACTACACTGTGACTATGGCAGTGGAAGTTGATGAGCCAGTTGAGGCGGGAACTTTAGTAACCCAGATCACGATTGGATAATTGGTCATTGACCATTCGTAATTGGTAATGGGGAAAATGTGATTCACTTAATACCCATTAACCATTGCCAAAATAGTTGACAAAAAGGGTGTTACTGGTGTCGAATAAGATCAGGTTGGGACAAATTCACCATCAAGTTGTGATCACTGGGCAAGTTAAAGATGCCCAAACTAAGCAGGTGATTGCGGGCGCAGTGGTCGAGCTTGATGATATGCCCCCAGAATTTAAAAGCAAGTTAGATACCCTAGCTGGGCTATATGGAACTGACTGGGAAAAAAGGAAACAACGACCTGATCGTACTCGCACCAGAGTTGACGGCTATTTTTACTTACAGGATCTACCTGATGGGCAATATACCTTGACAGCCTCCTTGCTAAATACTGGTACTCGCTATAGTTCTAACCCAACTATCAAAACTATAGCGGCTGGTTCCACTGCTGAATCTGATCAAACTCAGGTTGAGGTATCAAGGGATCCAGTAACTGGCGCGATCGCTAGACCAACTGTTAATATCTACTTCCAACCAACTGCACTCAGTGGTAAAATCACCAATTCAGACAATGATCCTGTGGTCATGGCAAAAGTACAGATTGAGGGGAGTGGTGAGTATACCTTTACTGATAAAGATGGAGACTATCTCCTGAGTGGTCTGGAGGCATCTATAGATAGATTAAGTCCTCGCCAAGTTAAGATTAAAGTTGTTGCCCAAGGCTACCAGGAACAAACTTCCGAACTGGTAAGCTTGAACCAAGGGCAATTGGTATCTGATAAAAATTTTTCTCTCACTAGAGTAAATAGGGTAGGAAACATCTAGTTATCTCAACCGAAGATCTTAACTGAAGAATTAGATAACTTTGCTGACATCCAACCTTTGATTTGACTTATCAACAAGTAAAGAAAATGCAAACCTATTCATCGCCCGGTGTATACGTTGAAGAAGTCCCCTCTGGTTCTGCTCCAATTGCTGGGGTAGGAACCAGTACAGCAGGCTTCATTGGAGTTTTCTCTGGTCCGATTACCATTCCTGGTGAACCTAATCCTAACTTTGACAAGAGTAAACCTGTAAACGATCAGTCTGAAGTTGACAATGATGTCGCAGCTCTTACTGGTAAGATTCTTAACCAAGAGGTCAGAGTTCAATGGACTGATACTTTCAATGCAGATACTATCCCAACAGCAGAGCAAATTGAAGACTTGGTAAAGTATGCCCAAGGTTCGCAGACACTCACAGTTTATAAGCAGATAACGCTACAGGAAATTCTAACTAACACCGGAAATGAGGATGCTGATACTCCTGTGTTTCCAGAAGATAGTACCTTGAGTACAAGTGCTTTAGGTGAAGCTCTTACAACTATCGATCCCAGCCTTCCCAGCCTTACAGAAGGCAGTACACCACAAAGAAGTAACTTAGAAACACTTAGAGATTCCAAGGGTGACGACTCAGAAATCGAGGTTCAATGGCAGGCTAGCGATTGGTCTACGGTAAATACTGATGCAGCCAAAAAAACTGCTGTAGCTAGATTTTTAACAGGTAAAAGACTGTCGCGCCCTCTTTCGAGTTATCAGGTAGATCACGAACTGACTGAAGATGACGTCAACCAGATCATCACTGAATTCGCCACGGCTGATACTCCAAACCAGTCAATCACTGTCTATGAAAAGATGAGTGATCTTATAGCTCTTTTCGAGGATGACGATACAGATCATACTCCTCTCCAAGCAGCAACTGATGCAATTCAAGGGACTTTGAATAGCAATATTCAGGGTAATAAGTATGACAATACTCCTGTAACACATCAGTCTGGAGTGTCACTAACTCAAGGGATCGTAGGAGAAATTAAAGAAGTAGAGGGCAATAATTCACAAATTAAGATTCAATGGGCTGTTAATTTATCGACAATCGCACAAGAGCAAACTACTGATTTTCAGAAGGCCCTGCGAGATAAAAAGTTTAAAACACTTCACAATATCTCCATGTCTCAAACTGCTACTAGTGGAGAAAAGATAGATCAGGAATTAGCAGAGAGGATTCATACATATCAACCCTATTTACACGAAGTGGCTGTCCAGGTTAACAGCCCCTATATAGATAAGGACTTTTCAGACCTAGCAGACGCGGACACGGTAAAACTATGCACCAACTTTGGAGAGTTTAAAGAGTCTTTTGGAGACTTCTCGAAGAATAATAGTCAAAACATTCTAGCCCACGCAGTGTACGGTTTTTTCAGAAACGGTGGTACTCGCTGTTACGTGGTGCGAGTAGAGAATGAGGGTGATATTGACTCAGCTCTAGAAACCTTTGAGGCAATTGATGAAATCGCGATCGTTGCTGCACCAGGCATTACTAGCAGGACTGCTCTAAGCTCAATTAATGCCCATTGTCTGAAGCTCCAGGACCGCTTCGCCATCTTCGACTCTGAGGAAGAGCCTCCCAACTGGGAAACTCTCAAACCAGGTGGAGGAAACGTGCCTCAAACCTCAAATTATGCAGCCTTTTACTTCCCTTGGATTCAGGTTTTTGATCCAGTCACCAAGCAACAGCAACCAGATGGGAAGGGGCTCAAGTATGTGCCACCTAGTGGTTACATGGCAGGACTCTATGCCCGTGTGGACACGCAGCGAGGGGTTCACAAAGCCCCCGCCAATGAAGCAGTGCTGGGAGCAGTAGGCTTAAAGTACAATATCAGCAAAGCCAAGCAGGGTGGGCTCAATCCCCATGGGATTAACTGCATCCGGGAAATGAATGGTAGCATCCGGGTTTGGGGAGCACGTACCCTTGGAGGTGACGATAATGGAGAGTTTAAGTACATCAACGTCCGCCGTCTGTTTAACTATCTGCGGGAGTCCATTGATGAAGGGACGCAATGGGTAGTCTTTGAACCCAATAACCCTGAACTTTGGGCGAAGATTACGCGTAATGTCAGTGCTTTTCTCACCAACGTCTGGAGTACTGGAGCTTTGTTTGGTAATACACCAGAAGAAGCCTTCTACGTCAAGTGCGACGAAGAAACCAATCCCCCGCGAGTACGAGATGCTGGTCAGGTAGTGACAGAGATTGGTGTAGCAGTAACCAAACCTGCAGAATTCGTCATCTTCCGCCTCAGCCAATGGGCTGGTAGTCAGTAGGGGCGTAGGTTGGTGCGCCTGTAAAGGGAGCAGGGGGAATAATACAAGCAAGTCGAGTCGTAAAATTGGATAATTTATCGAAATTAATTTGGGTTAAATACCCCACCGTCTATACGGTGCATGAAAATGGTTGGCGTCAAATCCCCCTCTCCGCGTCTGCCCCTCTCCGCGTCTGCCCCTCTCCGCGTCTCCGCGTCTCCCCCTCTCCGCGTCTCCCCCTCTCCGCATCTCCCCCTCTCCGCGTCTTTAATTCTTGGAGTTCCCTAACAAGGAAGAACAAAGCATGGTAACTTCCCAGCAACTGACACCAGGTATTTACCGAGAAGAGGTATTCCCGACACCAGCCCCTGGACTACTCACAGGCGTACCTGTATTCCTTGGGTTTGCAGAGACTGGAGCAATCAACTCCCCGCAGTCACTTACCCTCTGGTCCCAATTCACAGAAACCTTTGGTCAGCCTCTAGCTGATGGTTACCTAGCTTACGCTGTGCGCGGTTTCTTCGAGAATGGTGGCAGCTTGTGCTTCGTTGTGCGGTTAGAAGAGACAGTTTCTCTTACACAAGCACTGGGAACACCAGGAGATGATCGTGGGGGACTAGGAGCGATCGCATCCCTCAATGAGATCGACTTAGTTTGTGCACCTGATTTGATGAGGGGAAACCCTAACCAGGATGAAGTTTTGAGGATGCAGAATCTCATCTTAGAGCACTGTGAACTCCAAGGCGATCGCTTTGCCATTTTAGACTCGCTACCTCCAGTAGGAATACAGGTTAATCAATCTATAGAGAGGGCAAAGCAGCAAAGGTGGAAACTGCAAGGCAAGGGGGGTGCTTTGTATTATCCTTGGATTAAAGCTGAAAATAGTCCAGACTGGATGCCCCCCTGCGGTCACATTGCTGGAGTTTATGCCCGTAGTGACCAACAATTTGGCGTTCAAAAAGCACCAGCAAATGAGACGATTGAAGGAGTACTGGATCTAAAGTTTAATCTGACTAATCGTGAGCAGGACATTCTTAATCCCCTTGGGGTTAATTGCCTACGTGCTTTTCCCGGACGAGGTATTCGAGTTTGGGGAGCACGTACCCTAAGCGATGAACCCAATTGGATCTATGTCAACGTAAAGCGGCTATTTCTGACAGTTGGCAGATGGCTGGAACTAAACCTAGCAAATCTGGCATTTGAGCCAAATGATCTGAGGTTATGGGTACGGATTGAACGAGAGTTAACTGCCTATTTTGAAGACTTACTCCGGCAAGGTGCCCTTAAAGGACCTACAGAACTCTCAGCTTTCTACATTAAATGTGATGCTGAAACTAACTCACCCGAAGTACGGGAAGCAGGTATGGTGGTCACAGAAATTGGTCTAGCACCTACTATTCCTAGTGAGTTGATCACTGTGCGTATTATTCTTGGTGCTAGTGGTGTGAAATTAGCAGTATAGGTCTAGCTTAGCAATTATCAGGAGGTTTTTGACAATGGTATTTTCTCGAAAAGATCCATACAGAGGTTACAACTTTAAAGTAGAAATAGACGGTATCACCCGTGCCGGTTTTAGGAACTGCTCAGGGATAGAAACCACTCAGGAAATTAGCACCTATCGAGAGGGTACTGATAAAAGCCTGAGTGCGCGTCAAATTCCTGCTATGCTCACACTCTCCCAAGTAACTCTCAGCCGTGGCATTACTGATGACAGGGAGTTATGGGATTGGCGCATCAAGGTGGCAACAGCAAAAGACCCCTCAGAGTATCGCAAAAATATGTCAATCGTCCTCTGGGATGATGCGGGAAATGAAAAAATTCGCTGGAACTTGATCAACTGCTGGCCAGTTAAGTGGACAGGACCAACTCTTGATTCTACTTCCAATGAAATAGCAATTGAAACCCTGGAAATTGCCCACGAAGGCATAACAGTAGAAAACGGTAAATGGCAGTAGAAAGTGGGGAGTAGGGGTAGGGGTTTGGAGGGTGAACGAAATTTGGCGTGGGATTTGAGTTCTCCGTGTCTCCGTGTCTCCGCGTCTCCGCGTCTGTTTAATGATTTCCCCACACCTTTTTTCGCTCATCCGGGTTTGGAGCTGTAACTCAATTCCTGTAGATATCTAGACAAAAATCGACTTTTTGTACAGATGTGCTACTAGAGTAAACCAATGAAGATGTTTCGCAGCGAAACTGAAAAGCGATGATGCAGACAGAGTTTCCTTTTACCCTACCTCAGGGTTATGCAGATTCAGAGGGGAATCTTCATCGGGAAGGGATGATGCGGATGTCTACAGCCTACGATGAGATTATGCCCTTAAAAGACCCTAGGGTTCAAGCTAATCCAGGTTACTTGGTGATTATCCTGCTCTCGCGGGTGATCATTCGTCTGGGAAGCTTAGAATATATCAATCCAGCAGTGATTGAGGGTCTATTCTCTGCTGACTTAGTTTATTTACAAGACCTCTACCAACGCATCAACCAAAACGGTCATAGCCGCCTTTTGGTCTCTTGTCCTCATTGTCAAGGAGAGTTTGAAGTGGAGACTGCTAGTTTGGGGGAGTAACTTGCTACCCCTCAGAGAGGCTGTTAGAGGAGGTAGCTTATATTGCTTATCATTTGCACTGGTCCTACGACCAGATTATGAATTTGGATCATCAAGAAAGACAGCTGTGGGTGGCACAAGTGGCAAGTATCAATGAAAAGTTGAATGAGCAGGTAATGGGTAATTAACTTAACTATTTACTATTCTCAAGTATCATATGTCTTGCCTGGGATTAGGGGATAATGTTTTCATCAATCGCAGGAGTTAGTGATGGCAACAATAGCATCGGTTTTGCCCTTTGGAGTCAACGCGGCTTACGCTGGAGTCACTGGGGCATTGGCAACTCGTCTTGATCCTTACCAAGGCTTTAACTTCCTCATTGAAATTGAGGGGTTAGTGACGGGTGGGTTTACTGAAGTCAGGGGCCTAGAAAGTGAAATTGAAGTAGAGGAACGTCCCGAGGGAGGGCAGAATCGCTACGTTCACCAGCTACTAGGTCGAACTAAGTATCCGAATTTAACCCTCAAACATGGTCTGACAGGCATTGACAGCCTCTGGAATTGGTATCAGGCAACTAGCCGAGGTGTAATTCGGCGCAAGAACGGTACAGTTATGCTACTGGATCGTCAACAGATACCGGTAATGTATTGGAATTTCAAGCAGGCTTTGCCAGTGAAGTGGAGTGGTCCTGAGTTTAATGCCAGCAGCAATGAGATTGCTTTCGAGACGATTGAGTTAATACACAAAGGAATCACTAAACCAGTCCTCAGTCAAGCACTATCAGGGGGACGGGCGGTTACTGGACTAGCAGGAGCATTGTAATTGTAATGGCATCTCAACCTCAGATCACTAACAATCAGACTTGGTCTGAGAGTCTCAACCCAAAACTGACGCGGCGACTCCTGCAACCTCTTGTCAGCCCTGGTGTTATTGGTACTCAAATAGCAGGCTCAATTATCTCGCGGGCGCAAGCGATGAGCAACCGACTGCCCTTAATGGCTAAGTTGCTCCAACGTCAGCATCCGTTAGAGGGTCAATCAGCACCAACAGTTCCTATAGTTTATGCTCAGCCAATTCGAGGAACAGGAGAACCTGTAGAGAAGGGACATCTCACCTCTGGAGGCAAGGAAGTAAGGGGAGGACTATCTTTAAAAGCAACTGGGTTTGAGATCCAGAAACAAACCTCAGTACAGAAAAGTAAAGGGTCAAATTCCCAGGATATCAACTTGGATTCCCCTAGATTAAGTTCTAGAGAAAAGCCTATACCCCATACCCCAACCTCTACACCCTCTGAAGCTAGCAAATCTGGAACAAAGCCATTAATTGTTCAGGCAAAGTTTGCCAACCTCACTAAGAGAACTTCCCGGAGAGCAGATTCTGAGAGCGAACCCATAGTTTCTGGTTTTGAACCCTCTGGAAAAACTAGACTATCCTCCAACTCATCCTTGCCAATTGTGCAAGCCAAAAGGATTAATTCCCAGTCACTAAGTAGTTCTGAGAAGACGTTGGTAAAGTTGCCTAACTCTCCTAACCCCTCTTCCCTTCAAAGGAAGGAGGGAACTCAAAACCCTTCTCCTAGTAGGAAAGGAATTGGGAGAGAGGTTAATCCACATAATTTAAACAACCCAATTAGCACTTTACCAGCAGATTCTAAGCTACTGTTAGCCAGTCCCGAAAACCTAATCCAGTCATCACTGATTCAACCCAGCCCAGAGCAACCAGTAGTTAAGGAGTTTGTTTCTAACCAATCCAAACTAAATCTGCCACTGATTCAACCAACCCCGGAGCAACCAGTGGTTAAGGAGTTTGTCTCTAACCAATCCAAACTAAATCTGCCACTGATTCAACCCTCCCCACAGCAACCGGTAGTTAAGGAGTTTGTTTCTAACCAATCCAAACTAAATCTGCCACTTATTCAACGCAGCCCGGAACGACCAGTGGTGAGAGAAATGTCAGGAACAAATAGTCCTCAATTACCTGTTCCCCTAATTTTTTCAGCCTCTGGGGTTAATGGAAGCTCCTTTTCTGGGAACGGACTAGGAGTTAACAGTTCACCATCTATTGCTCATAATGGCTCTGGAGTTATCCAAAGAATGTCATCTACGAACGGAGTCTCAGTATCAAATACTAGCTTAGAGGCAACTAATGTGATTCAGAGAGCATCAGAAAATACTTCAGGAGCTACCACAAATAGTCAGTCTGTCGAGGACATTGATGTCGATGAACTAGTAGACAAAGTACAGCATAAACTAATGCAGCGTCTCACTATAGAAAGTGAACGGAGGGGATTAACACAATGGCATTAACAGGGTTTAAGAATCTAGCAAAAAAAACACTAAGCCAAAGCAAACGATTAAAAAGTAGCTTCTTCGGGGCAGAATTAGATAAATTAATCATCCTCAAGGAGCAGCCAGGAAAAAGGTGGCAGATGGTTTTTCCAGAAAATAAACTAATGCCTCTATTCAATCCCAATGAAATCCAAATTACCAAGAACACTCAATGGCGTCATGAAACTCTCAAAAATCGAGATCGGGGTGATACTAAATTTATTGGTGGGGATCCAGCAACCTTGACTCTCGACCTGTTTTTTGACACCTACGAGGGACTACCTGAAAGTGCATCAGGAGGAGCCAGTTCTAGACTCAAACAAGTTGCATTGGGAGCTGCAACAGGGGCTTCATCTTTAACTGGTATGTATGGATTATCAGAACCCAATGCAGTAGATGTTCGAGAGTATACCGATAAGATTTTTGAGTTAACTCTGATTGATTCTGATTTGAAACGTCCACCTGTATGTGAACTCTGGTGGGGAGCATTTAACCAGATTTTCAAGGGGTATCTCGGACAACTAACCCAGCGCTTTACTATGTTTACCTCTAATGGGATGCCAGTTAGAGCCACTCTCAACTGTACCTTCCACCAGTTTATACCTGAAGAGGACGAGGAACGGGAGAAACTAAGTTCTTTAGCACGGGATGACGATCCGATCCGCGTTGTCAGACGTGGAGAAACCCTGAGCAGTATTGCTGGTGAAGAGTATAATGACCCCAGCTTCTGGCGAGAGATTGCTAAGGCTAATGGGATTAATAATCCCCGTCACCTGAGACCAGGTCAAGTTTTGACCATTCCTGTACTTAACCCCACACTGCTTGAGTAATTACTCAGCAGGGGAGTTCTTGAGTAGGGGAGAGAAATTAGAGTAAATCCCCAGAAGTATTGGGATACAGAACCCAACACCCAACACCTAACACCTAACACCAACCATGCTCTCTAGACTTCCTTTACCCAGTACCAGCAGCACCGCTACCTCAGTTCCTGGCTTCAGAATTCTGATTAGGGGACAACAGTTGCGCTCTGATGTGCTGGCAGTAATTGTGGATGAAGAGGTTAGTATTCCCACTATGTTTACCATCAAGCTTGCCAACTGGGATCAAGAAAATCAGGAGTGGATTGATGAGCAACTGTTTAAGCTAGGCAATGAGGTAACGATTTTTATGGGTTATGGGGGTAGTGGAGGTAAACTGCAAAAACTGATCATGGGTCAGATCACTAGTCTGGAACCTGAATTTGCCCATGGAGAAATTCCTGTGTTGACAGTGCGTGGCTACGACTACAGTCATCGATTGCTTCGGGGTTACAAGACTCGCTCGTTTACTAAAAAGAAAGACAGCGATATCGCTAGAGATATTGCTAAAAAAGCAGGTCTAAAGTATGGGGGAGTAACTACAAAGCTGGTTTTGGATTATGTACTACAGCCTAACCAAACAGACATGGAATTTCTTCAGAACCGTGCTCAACGACTTGGTTATGAGGTTGTGGTTCAAGATAAAACACTATATTTTCAGCCACATCAGGATAAATCAAAGTCAGTTTTGACTCTAGTTCAAAGAAAGGATCTGCTCAGTTTTTCTTCCCGATTGACTAGTTTGACACAGGTGGGAAAAGTGGAGGTACGGGGTTGGAACCCGAAGGATAAAAAAGCCTTCATTGGGCAAGCCAGCCCTGGTTTTAGTACTAACAAGAGCGGTGCTAAGGCTGTAGATCAGGCTTTGGGTAGCAGACAAAAGACCAGCGAACGCTTGTCTCGCCCTGTGTCCAGTCGAGAGGAAGCTGAACAAATTGCTCAGGGGCGATTTAATAACATGGCTTTAGAATACATCAGTGGGGAGGGCTTGTGTGTCGGACGCACTGACTTGCGAGCAGGTACGGTCATTAATATCCAGGGGGTGGGTAAACAGTTTAGTGGCGACTATTACGTGACCTCCACTACTCATACCTATTCCCATAAAAGAGGCTATCGCACAGCATTCAGTGTTAGAAGGAATGGGTAAGTTGAGTTAAGTAATAAATAATAAGTAATAAGTAATAAGTAATAAGTAATGGTTTTGATATTTCAATCTACTTTTAATATCTAATCCCTAATCCGCAATTACCAATTATGACAGGAATGAATTTACTAACTAACCTGCTAGCTCCACCTGAGATCAAGGGTCGATTCTATGGCGTTACTGTGGGACTAGTTACCAACAATGGAGATGAAGAAAATTTAGGGCGAGTCAAGGTCAAGTTTCCTTGGCTCTCAGATGAAGATGAAAGCTATTGGGCTAGGGTGTTAACCCCCATGGCTGGTAATGACCGTGGTATTTATTTTTTGCCGGAAGTGAACGATGAAGTGCTGGTAGCTTTTGAACAAGGTGATATCAATTTTCCCTATATCCTAGGGGCGTTATGGAATGGCAAAGATAAACCGCCTGAGTCTCCCGAAAAAGACAAGGAAGATAGTAAAAAGAAAACAATTAACAAGCGTACAATCAAGTCACGCAGTGGTCATATTATTCGTTTAGATGATACTAAGGATGAAGAAAAAATTGAAGTGATATCTCATAGTAAGCATACTATTCGCTTAGATGATACTAAGGATAAAGGCAAAGTTGAAGTAATTGCTCAAAGTGGTCACACTATCCGTTTAGATGATACTAAGGGTGAAGAAAAAATTGAGGTGATTGACAAAACTGGCAAGAACAGCATCATCATCAATACCAAGGACAATTCGATTACGATTGAGTCTAAAGAAGGTAAGCTTAAGCTCGGCGGTAAGGGAATCGAAATCATTTCCGAGGAAGATATCAAAATTACTGCCAAGGAAAATTTGGATCTTGAGACAGAGAAGTCATTTAAGGTTAATGCTAATGGCAGCAAAATTCAAACTGATAAGGGTATGCATTTTAAAGCTAGTAAAGAAGTGAAAATCACAGGGGATAAGGTACTCATTAATTAACCCCTAGTTGGGGGAGATTTCTCTGTCCGCTTGGGCTGTTATCTAAGTTTTATCGAGCAGGAAGCATCATGGGTAAACCAGTAGCAAGAAAAGGTGATTTAATTGTTACAGCATGTACACACCAAGTCCAGGGTCAACCACCTGGTCCCGTGCCGCCAATTGTAGCGCCAGTACCAATTCCTTTCCAAGCAAAATTCGAGCAAAAGCTGAGTAAAAAGGTCAAGATTGGTGGTAAATTGGTGGCATTAAAGGGCAGTAAGGGTAAAACTAAGGTCCATCCACCTATACCCCCACCTGGAACTGCACCGATCAAGTTTGTCAAGGAACCTAACAAAACAGCTGAGATTACCAAAGCTAGTTCCTCTGTCAAAATTGAGGGTAAACCAGTGGCGCGAATTGGCGACCCAGTTAAGACCTGTAGTGAACTACCTCCTCCACACGGGGCAGTAGCACCTGGACCAGGTAAGCCAGCCAAGGTATTCATTGGGGGATGACAAGGAGTACGAACTATGACTAGTGATTTTCTCGGAGTGGGATGGAGTTTCCCAGTAGTACTAGACCAGAATAAACAAATCGAAATGGCGAAATATGAGGATAGTATCCGCCAGTCGATTTGGATGATTCTGAGTACTTCCCCAGGAGAACGGTTGATGCGCCCGGATTTTGGCTGCGGTATTCATGAGTTAGTATTTGCTAGCAACAGTGCTGGGACAGCCGGACAGTTGACAGTGGAGGTACGTCGGGCTTTGACCCAGTGGGAACCGCGCCTTGAGGTTTTAGATGTAGGTGTCTACCCCGATGAGAACCAGCTCAACCGCCTGCTGATTGAAATTAACTACCAGGTGCGCCGTACTAACAATCGCTTTAACCTCGTTTATCCATTCTATTTAGAATACTAATCTGGAGTATGGGGTATGGGGTGTGATAAAAATAGTTTTTTCTTACCTACTCCTAGTTCTGACAAGGCAATCCTCGACGCGATTCGCTTGCGTCTCTATAGACATTTCTACACCCCACTTTCTTATGCAAGCTCCAAAGATTGAACAACGCAGTTATGAAGAAATCGTTGCCTATACGGAGGCGTGCGCTAAGGCTTTCACAGATTGGCGTCCTTTGGCAGATGCTAAGCCGGATGCTGGTCGAGCACTAATTCGTATTTTTGGTCATCTGGCAACCATTGTCAGCGATCGCCTTAATCAAGTCCCGGATAAAAATTTCCTCGCTTTCCTAGATTTGATTGGCACTAGCGTTCAGCCACCGAAATCAGCACGAGTACCCCTGACCTTTTATTTGGCAACTGGTAGCACAGAAGCCTTGGTTCCTGCCCAGACTGAGGTTGCAGCACCGCCTACGGAGGGAGAAGAAGAAGAGGTAATCTTCGAGACTGAGCGCGACTTAGTCTTGACAAATGTAGAACTGCAAGCAGTGTTTGTGCGCGAACCAGGACGAGACTGCTATAGCGATCGCACTAAGCAAGCGACTGGTCAAGAAGATGCTGCTTTTCTAACTTTTGCAGGCGATCAACCCATTGAACATAGCCTCTATTTGGCTTGTGATCATCTGCTGACTCTGCCTGAATCGAAAAATCTCACTTTGACCATTGACTCTCCTAATGCAGTTGGGTTGGCAGCAGTACCGGTCACTTGGTTTTACTGGAGTGGTGAAGTTTGGAGACCAATATTAGGAATCATTGAGGGCTTAGATGTTGAAATTAAGGATGGTGAGGTTACTGTCCAACCTGGAAAGGCGATAGATTATCAAGGTCGCAAGATTAATCTTACTCAAGAACACTCCGTTGACCTGAGCGGCAACGCAAATCAAACTAGGCTAGTGGTAATTTCCTATAATGGCTCAGTACCATTAGTGGAACTGATTGCTGAGACAAATACTAGCAAACCAGCTAATACTCATATCCGTTTGGCGCGTCTAGAAATTGGCGAGCAAAACCAAATTAGCAAGTCGTTCCCAAACTTGACTAACTCAGGAAACAGTCAGTGGCAGGTGTTGATTGAGAATCTGCCAGTTCCCAGTCCCAATAGCATCAATGGAATCAATGCTGCCTGGCTTAAAGCCCAACTCACTAATACTCCTTTACCTCCACCTCAGTCATTTCCTAAGATCAATCACATCAGTGCCAGTGTTGAGATTAATGGCAGTAATCTAGCACCAGACTTGTGCTTTTTCGACACCGATGAACTGGATCTAAGCAAGGATTTCTACCCCTTTGGTGAGGAACCTGGTTTCAACGATACCTTTTATCTAGCTAGTAAGGAAGTTTTTTCTAAAGCTGGGGCGCAAGTTACAGTTAATTTGGTTTTAAGTAGTGATGCTCCACCTGTTAATACCACTGGGGGCGTGGAAGTACGGTGGGAAGTCTGGAATGGTAATAGTTGGGAGGTAGTTAAACACAATGCCTTTGGCGTCTCTGCTGCCAACTTCACTACTGGCGGTGAATTTACTTTTACCCTACCAGGGCAGATGGAACCGCAGCCAGTGAATGGGGAAACTAATTATTGGCTTCGTACTCGGATTATCAGGGGTAATTATGGTACTGAAGAAGCTACTGCAGAACAAACTAGTACTATACTCAAGGCATCTCGTGCCATTACCACCACACTCACTCAAGCTGTTAGCAGTGGAGTAAGCACGCTACAGGTAAATAGCGTTAGTAACTTTCAATCTAATGACCGTATTCTGATTGGGGCAGAAACTAGTCAACCGGAATACGCCGAAATTAATAGTATTGCCGATAATACCCTAACTCTAACCAAGAATCTCAATTGGGACCATGCAAATGGAGCAACGGTGGAACTTTTTGAACAAGAGGTTAGCAGTGGTACAAACACGATTAAAGTAGATAGTGTTAGAGGCTTTTTGCCTAGCGATCGCCTCCGGATTGATCCAGGTACTGACAAGCAGGAAGACTTGGAGATTGATAGTATCAATTTCAACGAGAATACACTCACCCTGAAGAGCAACCTCACTCAATCTCATCTAGTCGAAACTAGTGTAGTACTCCTACCAGCCTCAGCTTTAGCTCCACCAGTGGTGAAATCTATTAAGCTAAGCTATAGCTACAACTCAGGTGATTCCCCCCTCTCAGCTTGCTTGACCTACAATGATTTTACCTATGTCGATTGCACAGCTAAAGCTAACCAGGATGGCTCTCCCTTTGAGCCTTTTACTCCCACTCAAGACCTTCGACCCACCCTTTATCTAGGCTTTGATACCCCCTTTGCCAATCGACCAACTACTTTCTATGCCCAGGTAGAACCGCCAGCGCCAGGGGAATTGGCTACAAGTCCTACCATAACTCAAAAAGCAGTAATCATACCAGAATATACTAACCCTTCTGGGTGGGTGCGCTTGGGTATTGAAGCAGATCAAACCTCTGCTATGAGTCAACCAGGTTTAGTCCAGTTTATTGGACCAACTGACTTGACAAAGCAAACAGAGTTTGCTAGGGAATTATATTGGCTGAGAATCCGCTGGCAATGGGGTGATTTTAGAGTGCCACCCCAACTGCGGCAGTTGCTGCTTAATACGACTTGGGCGACACAGACAACAACCATTGAGAGTGAAATCCTAGGCTCTAGTAACGGGAATCCCAATCAGACCTTCTCCACCGTCCAATTTCCTGTGTTAGAGGGTCAACAGCTGGAGGTGCGGGAAGAGGAAGAAACAGAGCAACAGGAGGAAGTGTGGGTGGTTTGGCAAGAAGTAGCAAATTTCTATGGTTCTGGACCTGGAAATCGTCACTATCTTCTCAATCACCTGACGGGAGAAGTAAGCTTTGGTAACGACCAACAGGGAAAAATACCGCCCCTTGGTCGCAACAATATCCGTATGCTTCACTACCGCACAGGTGGAGGTAAGCAGGGTAACAAGCCAGCCCAGGCGATTACCGAACTCAAAACCACAGTACCTTATGTAGATAGTGTCACTAACCTAGAAGCTGCTAGTGGTGGGGCCGAGCAGGAGTCTCTAGAGTGGGTTAAGGAGCAAGGTCCCAAGACACTGCGCCATCGCTACAAAGCTGTAACCGCCCAAGATATTGAGGATTTAGTCTATCAAGCATCCACAGATGTAGCGAGGGCATGGGCAATTACCCCCCAATTTAACCCAAAGGAATTGCAGTGGTTACCAAGCTATCATCTCCAGTTGGAGCAATCAGGGATGATCAAGGTTAGTTTATGGTCACAGGATAATGACCCCCCAGTTAATTATCATTTACAGGTTAAGATTAATGGTCCAGGGCAGGCGATGCCCTATAAGGAGGGAACCTTTAGCTCTGAACAACCGGGTAATCGCCAGCTGACTTACAGAGTCACAGCCAGCCAATTCAGTGTAGGAAGTCAATGGTGCGTGAGCATTGTTAACCTAGGTGATGTTAATGTTAGCGGCGATGCCACTATCGAATACCCTGGTGGTTCTCTCACACCAAGTTTCAATGTACCACCCAAGACAATTAATCCTGCTGACAATAGCCCTTATCTAAATAGAGAAGATGTCGGTCGAGTTGAATTGATTATCCTACCCCAATCTTCTGCACGCCAACCCACTCCCAGTCTTGGTCTGCTTAACTCAGTAGAGCAATACATCCGGGCTCGCTGTGTCCCTACTCTGGATCTGCGAGTTACTGGACCCTATTGGGTAAAGGTTAAAGTGACAACAGAAGTTGTACCAGTCTCTTTAGAAGTTGCCCCAGCAGTTGTAGTTGCTCTCAAAGAAGCCCTTAACCACTTTTTACATCCTCTCACTGGCGGAGTGGAAGGTCAAGGCTGGCCTTTTGGTCGTCAGCCTCATAAATCAGACCTGTATCAGTTAATCGAATCAGTTAAAGGAGTTAACTACGTTAAATCTCTCTCGATTGACTTAGCCCAAATACCTGAGGAACAAAGGCACCGATTCCTAATCTATTCCGGGGAACATCAGATTCTTGTGGGTCAATTATAGCGCTTTTAAGGGAACAGGGAACAGGGAACAGGGAATAGGGAATAGAAACGTCAACCATCAACCGTCAATTAATCAAAAATGCCACTACCACTACCTAACCTAGATGACCGTACCTACGCTGATCTCCTAGAAGAAGCTCGAGCTCTAATACCCAAAGAGTACCCTGATTGGACTGATCACAATCCTACGGATCCAGGTATCATCCTGATTGAGATGTTGGCTTGGTTAACGGAAATGGTGATCTACCGAACCAATCAGATTCCAGATGAAAACAAAAAAATGTTTCTCAAGTTGCTAAATGGACCCCAATGGCAGCTGAAAGGGGATGTGCCGACAGCAATGAAGCAAACGATAATTCATTTGCAGCAACGCTACCGGGCAGTTAGTAGTGAGGATTTTGAGCAACTGGTGCTAAAGGACTGGCAGGAAACACCAAGCTGCAAGGCTCTCGGTCCTTTTGGCGTAATAGCCAGGGCGAAATGCCTTTCCCAGCGCAATCTAGCTCTGAGTGAACTAACTGCCAGAGAGGAATCTGCCCCAGGAAACATTAGCTTGCTAGTGGTTCCCCAAACCTCTGCTGATCACTATAGCTTGCTCTCGTTTGATGGGCAGAATGATTATTTAGAAATACCTCACTCAGAAGAACTCAATTTTGCCAACAATCAAGATTTTACCATTGAAGTCTGGGTCAGAGTTCAAAAACTACAAGCCAGTACCCAAGAAACCCAGAACAATATCCTGGAAAAAGGTAGTGGTTCTGAAGGATTTCCTTATGGAATTAGATATGAAAACCTATCTGGTAAATTACAGGTAATCAGAAGTGACGGTTCTCACTTTGCCACCATTAGTTCTACAAAAACAATTAGTGATGGCAATTTTCATCACATTGCCTTGGTCAAAGATAGTTCAACGCTTTACTTTTATCTTGATGGAGAATTAGAAGGATTTACTGAAGATACAACTTCAGGTATTACTAGTAATAATTCACCCCTTTATCTTGCCTGTCGAGGTAACCAGAGTCATTACTTCCAAGGCATAATTACCCAAGTGCGGGCTTGGAAAAAAGTCCGCTTACAGGCAGAAATTAAAGAGGAGATGAATGAGTTTCTCAAAGGTACAGAAAAGGGATTAGTAGGCTGTTGGAATCTGGATGAAGGCTCTGGTATTATTGCCAAGGATAAGACTGCTAACCAAAATCATGGAACTATACAAGGAGCTAGGTGGTATCGACCCAATCTCAACGCCAGCCTGCTTCAATCCCTTTGGTCTTTTTTGGATGAACGGCGACTGCTAACTATACGCCATCATGTAGTTACCCCAGACTACGTTCCTTTACAAGTTTGGGCGCGGCTCTATCTAGTTGCAGGGAGCAATGACCAGCAGGTTCGAGAGCAGGTAAAAAAAGAGGTGCAAGCTTTCTTCCACCCGGTTAATTCCCAGTCTCATTGGGATGGTAAAGGCTGGCTTTTTGGTAGGAGTATTTATGTTTCAGAGCTATATCAATTACTAGATAAAATACCCGGAGTTGACTATGCCCAAGATGCCATGCTCCATACTCCTAAAGTAACTACTACTGTCTTGACTAGGGAAAGCCAAAGCTCCCAACGTCAGATTAAGGTTAAAGACACCACAGGTTTTGCTGTAGGGGATATTATTCAACTAGAATCCAGCAGTGGTGTTAGGGAAGATTACACCATTAGTAATATTGATCAAGGGCAAAAACAACTGACTTTGTCCTCAGATCTGAGGAAATCTTATGGAGTGGGTACAGTTGTTGTCTATAGATCTAGCGTAACCATTACTGTTTTGAGTAAGGAAAGCCAAAGCTCCCAACGTCAGATTACGGTTCAAGACACCACAGGTTTGGCAGTCAATGATATTATTCAACTAAACCCAAGCAGTAGTGATCTCGACTGCTATACCATTAGTAGTATTAACCAAGGGCAAAAGATATTGACCCTGTCCTCAGGTCTGACTAAAGCTTATAGACTAGGGACAATGATTGTCTGCCCTCTCAGTTCTCAGGTTAGCAGCGCTATCTCTAACCGCGAGTTCTTTGTCGATGACGTCAGAGGATTGGCAGCAGGGGATACTCTTCGCATCATTAACAATAGTGACAATGCAGAAAACGGACAAATTGAAACTGTTGATAAGTCGAGCCAGAAAATTACTCTGAAACAAGCTCTCACTCAAATTCCCACAGCTCGCACAAAAGTAGTTCAACTCCGAACTTGGCGGGAGGAACGAAATACTTCCACAGAAACAAAAGAGTTGATTAGTATTACTCTGAAAGATTACGAGTTAGTAGCTCTCAATGTAGAGGTTAACTTAGCAATCATGGAATACATAGCAGGTGAATGGCAATTAACTAGCTAAGCTCAGTAAGTTACTTTTAATCATAGCGGTTCTCAGATTAATGAGATACAGGTATTTTTTTTCGGTTCCCTAGGGCGTGTTTTCTCTCCTACCGTGTAGGTTGGGTAGAAGGTCGTGAAACCCAACAAATTCGATGTAAAATGTTGGGTTTCGTAAACTGAACCCAACCTACAATTAAGCCAGATTGAAGGCAAGACAATAGTCCCTACTCCCTACTCCCTACTCCCTACTCCCTACTCCCTACTCCCTACTTCCTACTCCCTACTCCCTACTCCCTACTCCCTACTCCCTACTCCCTACTCCCTACTCCCTACTCCCTACTCCCTACTCCCTACTCCCTTGACTTATGTCCA
>JAAHGS010000086.1 GCA_010692645.1 Symploca sp. SIO2E9 | reverse complement strand
TACTTCGTCTTAATATGTGCGCTTTACCGCTAAAAATATTCTACTATCAATCCCATTGTTTATCAATATTGCTCCCACAAAAAGCCGTCAAGCGAAGGACGGGGCTTGAATCCCATATTTTTGGTCATACCCCTTAGCTTCAGATTTCAGATGCTACAGCCTCTTTAGGCATAACCACTTTCTTCGCCAAACCCGCAGTTTTTAGAACCATGATTGCCCACCAAGTAATATCAATTTCCCACCATTGCCGTCCAGCTGGAGCAACATTAGGTTGGGCATGGTGATTATTGTGCCAACCTTCTCCATAGGCTAACAATGCTGCCCACCAGAGGTTACGAGAACCATCATCTACTTCAAAAGTTCGGTAACCTCGTAGGTGAGAGGCTGAATTAATTGACCAAGTAGTGTGCCATAGTACAACTGACTTGACAAATATTCCATAGATCACAAAAGACCATCCTCCCAATGCATAGAGTACCACACCGAGAGGAATTTGTAGTGACCAGAAGTACTTGTCAAGCCAGCGATGAAAAGGGTCTCGCGCTAAGTCAGGTGCAGATTTTTTATAAATTTCGTATTCAAAGAATTCGGGCTTCTGGTAGAAAATCCAGAGTATATGACTCCACCAAAAACCCTTCCGCGCTGAGTAAGGGTCTTTCTCTTCGTCTTCTGGGTGAGCATGATGAATACGGTGGCTGCCAACCCAAAAAATAATTCCTCCTTGAAGAGCTAAGGAACCTATAATTGCAATAATATATTCTAACCACTTAGGGACTTGCAAACTGCGATGGGTAAAAAGTCGATGATACCCTAGACAAATACCAATGCTGCCACACAACCAGTGGAAAAATATGGCTACTCCCAGAGCTGACCAAGAAAAAAACCAAGGAGCAAGCATTGCTATAGCGTGAAAGGCAGCGAAAAACGCCACAGTAGGCCAGTGGATAGTCAGCCTTGAACTGCTGTCTGAGACAGCCGATAGTGACCTGTTAGTCATACTTGCAAAATAAAATAACTAGGGAAGAATTAAGATGCAAGTGTTACTTACCTGCACCCTCAAACAGCTTAACAACCTAAATGGATAAGTGCAAGTGCCACTTACATGTTAAAGATTATGTCTAGATCGCGTTCTTCAACAAGAACACGCTTGATTAATGCAGCGCTTGAGTTGTTTACTTCTCAGGGAGTTACTGAGACAACAACTCGACAGATTGCTGAATTAGCACAGGTTAGTGAAGTCACACTGTTTAGACAGTTTGGCAACAAGCAGGGATTGCTCTTAGCAGTGATCGAAGATTCTGCCGTATTTACCCACCTTGGTGACTCCTTGAGAGAGCAAGTTAATCAGACTAATAATGTTGAGCAGGCCCTAAAAAATTATGGGCGTGACCGCTTACAGGCTCTAGAAAATATTCCAGAGTTGATGCGTTCTGTAGTAGGCGAGGCAGGTAGATACACCATGGAAAACCGTCGGGCATTAGGAAGAGGTGTCACTCTTGCTAATCGCGACTTCGCCCGCTATTTAGCAACTGTGATTGAACGTGATCAGTTAAAGACTCACATACCTCCCGAAAAGTTAGCCAGTTTGCTCAATGCGATGTTATTTGGCTATTTAGTCATTGAGTTGACAAGTGAGTTCCACGAACTGTGGGACTCTCGCAATGATTTTTTGGAAATTGTAGTTCAGCTTTGTTTAAAGGGAGCATTTTCACAACCGGAGTTCAATAGTGAAAGTTCCAACCAGCCTGATCTTGCACAAACCCCTAGTGAATATGGAAACACCTCTGGTAAACAACTTTCACCCTATACCCAGCAGGTGGCTGATTTACCAGCTTCTACTGTTCGCTTAATTATGCAACAGGCTAAAAAACAGGGATTACAGGATTATGCTTTAATCTACGTAATCTTTGGTGCAGGTTTGCTTCCTGAGGAAGTCGTTGCTTTAGAGCGCACGCACCACATTAGCGATACTCAAGAGAACCTGTTGCAGGTAAATCAAGGCGCGGTTAGACAGGTGAATTTAAATCAGTGGATTATGGGGAGGCGCTATGGCTCTTACACTCGTAACCCTTTGAGTCAATGGCTTAAAAGCCGTAAGGATCAACAATCAGCTTTATTTATTAATAATGCTGCTCAACCTCTTTCTGAGTCGGAGTTAGGCGCTATTTGGCAAAAATGTACTGCTGGTTTGTTAACTCCTGAAGGTCAACCACCGTTGATTGAGCAAGCGCGACACACTTGGTGTGTAGAAATGTTAAACAGGGGAATTGACTTAGAGGATTTAAGTATCCTTAGCGGTTGGGATGTTGCTAGACTAAAACCCTATGCTCACAGAGCTAGAGAAAAAGCTGCACTTGAAAGGGTAAAGAACTGTAATTAAATACCTGTTCACATGTATTCATTCCTGTTCAATATGAGTAGGTATTGTAGGAGCTGCTCTCCTTTTCGGCTTTCACTACTTGCCTGATGGGTATTCTTTGGGTATAATAAGGGTATTAAACTCAAAAAGCTAATGCCCAAAAGAGAAAAATGGTTCAAGGTTCTGTTGAGCAAGGACGAATTTAACAAACTTCAAGCCCATGCCGAAGATCAAGGTTGGAGCATGTCTCAAGTAGTCAGAGAATGGATAAAACAGTTGCCATGTTACTCGGATTCAAGACAGAACTAAAACTCAACAACCATCAAAGGACGCAGCTAGCAAAACACTGTGGAGTAGCTCGTCATGCCTGGAACTGGGGACTGGCGCTAACTAAAAACATTCTTGACCATAACAAGGCTAACCCTGCCGAAAAGCTCAAATTTCCTACAGCTATTGACTTACATGTCTTGCTAGTCAAGATGGTAAAGTCTCAATACCCTTGGTACTACGAAGTATCAAAATGCTCTCCACAGTGGGCGCTTAAACAGTTAGCCGAAGCCTGGAAACGAGCATTCAAGAAAACCTCTAAACCCCCTAAGTTTAAAAGGAAAGGACGCTCAGATAGTTTTACTTTGGATGGTTCCATTGCTGTTGACCATTTTTGGGTCAAAGTTACCAAACTTGGTAAGCTTAAAACCTATGAGCGCCTACCTTGTGCGGTTAAGCCTAAGTCTGTAACTATTTCCCGAACTGCTGATAGATGGTTCATTAGCTTTAGGCAGGAAGTCGAACCAATCGAAACCGTGAAAAAGCTTGAAGTTGTTGGTGTTGACCTAGGCATTAATGCGCTGGCTACTTTGTCAACTGGTGAAATGATTGCCGGAGCGAAAAGTTATTGCTCAGCAGAAAAGAAACTAGCTCGTTTGCAGTGGCTGCATCGCCATAAGATTAAAGGCTCCAACAACCACTGTAAAGCCATGAAGCAGATAGCAAGACTGCATCGCCGCATTGCCAATATCAGAAAAGACACATTACATAAACTCACCACTTACTTAGCCAAGAACCACGGTACGGTAGTGATAGAGGACTTAAATGTGTCTGGAATGATGAAAAACGGCAAGCTAGCGAAAGCTATTGCAGACATGGGTTTTTATGAGTTTCGTCGCCAGTTGACTTACAAGTGCCAGTTATACGGCTCCAGATTGGAAGTAGTTAGTAGGTGGATGCCATCGTCCAAGACTTGCTCTAATTGCGGTCATGTTAAAGAATCTCTATCCTTGTCAGAGCGTACATTTCAGTGTGAAGAATGTGGCTTTGAATTAGATAGAGATTGGAACGCTGCCATTATTTTAAAAAACGCGGCTAGTTAAGTCGTGTACGCCTGACGGATTGGAGAAGTGCCGACACCTCCAAAATGAAGCAGGAAGTAAGCATCAATTGCTCTGCTAGTCCAAGTCTTCTGGTGAATAGAAAAGCCTAGATGTGAGTAGATTTGAGTAGGTCTTATGTAACGGCTCTCAGTCTCGATTATAAGTCCTAGGAGTTGTAGAGATTTTAAGTTGCAGTTGCTTACCCTTTGAGGTAGAGTCAGTTTGCAGTATTTGACCTTCCCGGCTCTGTCTGTGGACTTATTCCTTGTACAACTAAAACTGAGCAGTTTACGTGATGAATGATGTGATTACTGATACTCCCTAACAGAACTTCTTGCAGACCTCGCCGACCTCTACGACCTAACACTACTAGATCGGCATCCCAAGCCTCAATGGCATTTCTAATTGCACTTCCTGGATTTCCCACTTTCAGGTCCCATGCTGTAGATACTCCCTCTGAATTTGACCTGTGACCATAATCTTCTAGCCATTGTCTAGTTTCTTGTAGTTCTTTCTCCCACTGTGCTTGGAGTTCGGCAGAGAAGCTGATTAGCCCTGAACCATAAATGTCGGCGTAAGAGCTAGATGGCTGCATTTCTAAAGGCAAACAGTGAAAAACCATCAGTGCAGCTTCTTCTTTTTTGGCTAGCTCCAAAGCCTGTTCAAATACAACTTCTGTCTGAGGTGAACGATCAATTGCTACCAAGATTCTTTTATATTTCACTACTTTCTCCTTGCTTCTTAATAAGAAAATGCTATCTCTATAATAGAATTCTATCTATCTTGAGAGGCTGTGGCTCTCAGCTGCGCTTATGTACGCCACAATATCTAAAGTCTAGACAGGGAAAGGGATTGAAATTTAAGACATTATCGGTACAGAGCTAGTCTAACAACTTTAAAGTAAAATTCTTGCCTTTAAAGTCAATACTATACAATGGTAACAGTTCCTGAGTAATTAGGTGATTGAAGTTGTTGTGGTCACAAAATTAAAATAATTAAGACAGTAAAAATCAAAATTAAAGACCTATAATTTGAGAAGTCATGTCAGAAACTAAGCAAAAAGATGTTCAAGTTTTTCCGATTAGTGCAGATACAACCGTAGTGCGATCGCGCACTTGGAACCGCCTCAAATTTGAAATCGAGTATGCACTGCAGCGGGGTACTACTGCTAATTCCTATTGGATTAAGGCAGATAAAATTGCCCTGTTAGATCCACCAGGGGAATCTTTCCAAGAAGTTTTTTTGGCAGCATTACAAGCACGACTCGACCTCAAGCAACTCGATTATGTCATTGTCGGTCACGTCAATCCTAACCGGGGAGTTACTCTCAAAGCATTGTTAGAGCTAGCACCTGAAATTACTTTTGTCTGCTCAAATCCGGCAGCGATCGCTTTGCGAGAAATAATACCAGACCAAGACCTCAAAATTACTGTGGTGCGTGGTGAGGAGACTCTAGATTTAGGTCAAGGTCATTGCCTGCAATTTATGCTTACTCCCACTCCCCGTTGGCCAGATAGTCTTTGCACTTACGATCGAGCTTCGGGCATTCTGTTTACTGATAAATTCTTTGGTGCTCATGTCTGTAGAGAGCAAGTGCTTGATGAAGGTTGGAAGACAGTTGAAGAAGACCGACGCTATTACTTTGATTGTCTAATGGCTCCCCATGCCAGGCAAGTTTTAAAAGCCTTAGATAAACTTGAACCCTTGGAAGCAAAACTTTACGCTACAGGTCATGGTCCATTGGTACGCTATGCTTTAGGGTCACTAACTAAGTCCTATAGGCAGTGGAGTGAACAACAAAAAGCTAGTGAGATGAGAGTTGCCCTACTGTATACTTCAGCTTATGGCAATACTGGGGCAATTGCAGGCGCGATCGCACGAGGCATCACCAAAGCTGATATCGCGGTAGAATCAATTAACTGCGAAGCTGCTGATCCTGCTGAGATTCGGACAGTGGTAGAGAAAGCAGATGGGTTTATCATGGGTTCCCCCACTCTTGGAGGTCATGCCCCAACCCAGATTCAAACTGCCCTAGGCATCGTCTTATCTACCGCCACTAAAACTAAAATTGCTGGAGTTTTTGGTTCTTACGGCTGGAGTGGCGAAGCCATTGACTTGATTGAAAGTAAATTCCGGGATGCTGGTTACAAGTTTGGCTTTGAGACAATTCGAGTCAAGTTCAAGCCAACGGAAGTAACTCTCAAATACTGTGAAGAAGCTGGCACAGACTTTGCCCAAGCCCTGAAAAAAGCCAAAAAATCCCGGAAATCCCGAAAACAGGTTTCTGATTCCTCTGTTGACCGTACAGAACAAGCTGTAGGACGCCTGGTTGGTTCTTTGTGTGTTGTTACCACAAGGCAGGGAGAATTAACAGGGGCAATGCTAGCTGACTGGGTTTCTCAAGCTACATTTACACCTCCTGGTTTAACGGTAGCGGTGGCTAAGGAAAGAGCGATTGAATCTCTGATGCACGTAGGCGAAAAATTTGTCTTGAATATCTTAGAAGAAGGTAAGCATTTGCCCTTGATGAAGTATTTTCTCAAACCTTTTGCACCTGGTGAAGACCGATTTGCTGGGGTGGCTATGCAAGAGGGGGAAAATGGCTGTCCGATTCTAACTGATGCTTTAGCTTATCTTGAATGCACGGTTGCAGACCGGATGGAATGCGGTGATCACTGGATTGTCTATGGAACTGCTAACAATGGTAAGTTGCTCTCTGAGGGTGTAACTGCTTTGCATCATCGTAAGTCAGGGACGCATTATTAATGAGCATTATCGCCAGATGGCAGCTCAGTCTGCACAACAATCTATCAAAAGTGTAGTGGAGTCAATTGCTGGTTATAACGGACTATCGAGACTTAAGCAATTAAGTTCTGAGTACGGAATAGTTATAACCATAACTGAAGAAGCCAACACCTCAGCTTAGAATCGGCGTTTTTCAAAGCGGGGATTCTAAGTTGTTGCCGATGATAGGCAATAGAGAATAAACTATTCCTATAAAAGGTATAGTTTTTAGACAGATGTTTGTTGGTAGCACACAAGCGGCACGCCTCATGGGTGTATCTGCCAGGAGAATACGCCAATTACTCTCCGGAGGCAGAATTCAGGGAGCCTTTAAGACTGGTAGGTTCTGGATGATTCCTCTGGTAGAGGGAATGCCCTTAGTGAAAAAGGGAACAAGAGGTCCACAGGCCAGTTGGCGCAGAAAAAAGCGTTCCCCTGTGACGATCATTCACGTTAATCAACAAACTATTCGCCAAAATCAAAAACAGGAGCAGGCTGCTCCTGTGATTAGCGTTAAGCGAGGAAAAGATAATAGATATGGTCATGAGGTGGAAATCACTGGACCGTGCCGAGTGGTTTATCGACGTGACAACCCTAAGCCATGCGGAGCAAGGGTTTGGATTGAGACTCTCTTCGATGTCGAAGTGTACACTAAAAATCCCCAAGGGGGATTATCACCTTGGGGATAGTGCCTGTAGGCGATCAAAAAATTACAGTTTCTCGATTAACTTCAAACCAGCCTCTTCTGGGACATACTCTTCCAATTGAATCTTTACAGGACTGACTTTCCAGATATCCTGACAGTATTCTTTAATTGTGCGGTCTGAAGAGAATTTACCCATACGAACTGAGTTGAGAATCGACATCCGAGTCCAATTGTTTTGGTCTCGGTAAGCTTGGCTGACTTGCTCCTGGCAATCAAGATAAGACTGGTAATCTGCAAACAGCAGATATTGGTCATGGTACATCAGAGAGTCCACAATTGGTCGGAACATTTCTTGATCACCATTGGAGAAGTACCCGGTAGCAATGCGATCGATTACATCCCGCAATTCAGGATTATTATCGTAGTATTCCCGAGGATTATATCCCCTAGATTTTAGGGCGTATACTTCCTGGGTAGTCAGACCAAAAAGGAAGAAATTCTCGGACCCGACAGCCTCTCTAATCTCGACATTAGCACCATCGAGAGTGCCGATAGTAAGCGCACCATTCATGGCAAACTTCATATTGCCAGTTCCGGAGGCTTCCTTGCCAGCAGTTGAAATTTGCTCTGAGAGTTCAGCAGCTGGGTAAACTCGCTGCCCAAGAGATACGGAGAAGCCCTCTAGGAAGACTACTTTGAGGCGGTCTGCAACATCAGGATCATTATTGATTACTTTAGCTACCGAGTTAATCAATTGAATCACTAATTTGGCAATGTAATAGCCGGGAGCTGCCTTGCCTGCAAAGATAAAGGTTCGCGCTCCAATATCAATGCTGGGATTCCTTTTAATGCGGTTGTAGAGAGTGATAATGTAAAGTACACATAGAAGCTGACGCTTATATTCGTGAATCCGCTTGACTTGGACATCAAACAGAGAAGCTGGATTCACTTCAATATCATTAGCCAGCAGAATGTACTCTGCTAAGTCCTGTTTGAGTTCCTGCTTAATCTGACTCCAACGGTGGCGAAACTCAGGATCATCAGCAAACATTTCCAGCTGCTTGAGTTTTTCAAGGTTGGTAATCCAACCATCGCCAATTTTCTCAGTCATGAGATCAGAAAGCTTGGGATTGCTCAGCTTGAGCCATCGACGGGGTGTTACCCCATTAGTCTTATTTTGGAATCTTTGCGGCCACAATTGATGGAAATCCTTAAGGACATCCTGCTTGAGTAAATCCGTGTGCAGTTGTGCTACCCCGTTGATAGCATGGCTGCCTACGCAAGCTAAATGTGCCATGCGGACGTACTTCTGCTCTCCTTCTTCAATTAACGACATCCGCGCGATCCTTTCTGTGTCACCCGGATACTTGGCGCGTACCTCATCTAAGAAGCGGCGATTGATTTCATAGATAATTTCTAGATGTCTAGGTAAGAGTTGCTCAAACAGACTTACTGGCCAGCGTTCCAAAGCCTCTGCTAGCAAGGTATGGTTGGTGTAGGCGAAAGTGTTTTTGGTAATATACCATGCCCGGTTCCAACCCAAGTAGTACTTATCTATCAACAGTCGCATCAACTCGGCAATACCAATGGACGGGTGAGTGTCATTGAGTTGAATTGCTACCTTCTCGTGGAATTGATCAAAATTAGGATGAGTAAGGCAGTAGGTGTTGATGATGTCTTGGAGAGAGCAACTAACGAAGAAATATTGCTGCTCTAGTCGCAGTTGCTTGCCCTGAGAAGTGTTGTCGTTGGGATAGAGAACTTTCGAGATATTCTCTGAGATAATCTTGTCAGTGACAGAACCAGCATAGTCGCCACTGTCGAACACCTGGAAGTCAAAATCTTGGCTGGCACTTGCACTCCACAGGCGCAGGATATTTACCGTATTGTTTCCGTATCCAGGTAAAGGTGTATCGTAGGGAGTCCCTAGAACTTTCCGCCCCGGAACCCAGCGTAAGCGATGATTACCCGTGGCATCGTAGTAGGGTTGAGTGTATCCTCCGAAGAATACCTCCACCGTTAATTCCGGGCGTTCTATTTCCCAGGGATTGCCGAAGCGGAGCCACCTGTCAGGATGTTCAACTTGCATTCCATTTTCAATGCGCTGGTCAAAAATACCGAATTCGTAGCGAATCCCGTAACCAACTGCCGGAATTTCTAAGGTGGCAAGGGAGTCAAGAAAACAAGCTGCTAGACGCCCCAAACCTCCATTACCTAGCCCTGGTTCAGCTTCAAGCGTCATCAGGTCATTGATATCGAGTCCGGATTCATGGATGGCTTGGCGAGCGCGCTCGTAAATACCTAGATTTAGCATGTTTTTGCCTAACTGGCGACCCATCAAAAACTCTGCTGACAGGTAATAAACACTCTTAACATCTTTTCTGATGTATGTAGTCGCTGTGTTAATCCAGCGGTGGAGTAGGCGATCCCGCACCGTGTATGCCAGGGCCATATAGTAATCAAAAGGCGTGGCTAAGAATTCATTTTTTCCCTGGATGTAGTACAGGTTGTCTGCGAAGGCTCGCTTGAGCGCTTTCACACTCATGCCGGTGCGGTCATCCTCTATCTGTACTTCTATTTCCTCTGTGGGAGAGATATATTTGTCCATTGATTTTTACTGTAAACACTAAAGAACAAATGAGTCAGATTTTACTAACCGAGAAAAACTCGGAAAGCTCCACAAAACTAACTACCCCAACCTTATCGCAGGAAAATGTTAGCAACTGAACAATTTAGATTATCTTGAATGTTAGTCACTATACGTCAAGAACTCCCAGCTTCCTAACTTGAATCTCTGCTAACTTTTCTTGTTTCACTTGAGCAAATGTTGAGAGTTTTTACCTGAAACTCTTGAAGGATAAGCAAGATGAAGCTAAGTAACACTAGATTTGCTGAAGGGCTAGTTAAAGTTATTCTCTTGACAATTTCCTCGATCGTTTTCCCAAGGTTTAACAACTTCATGGAAGTTAGCCTATATTCTACACAAAAGCGCTAGCAAAACATTAGCTGGGACATAAAATACCTAATTAATTTTTAGCTTTTTCCTGCTGCTATCATCCAGTTCGTCTAAATCTACCCCTTAGATGTCATTTATAAAGAAAAATTTATAAAGAAAAAATAAAGTTTTGGGACACTGAATCTATGTAATAAAACTCCTATTTAAGGAGAAACATTATAGCAACATTAAGTTGATTATGTTAATTTATACAAGATTTTTTTAATAATTACCTGCTTCATAACCTTTATTAGGTCAAATGCAGAAAGCTTTATCTAAAGAAACTGATAGTTAATTCTTTAAAGCCTTTAAGTCAAACTACCAAGTAGGAAATGGGCAAATATAGCAGTACGTATTAAGGTTAGGACAAGCTAAATCGCTAAAACCTTGTCACAGTCAACTTCTGCCTTCTGCTTTCTGCCTTCTGCCTTGCGCGTAGCGCTATATAGCGTAGCGATTGAATGGCGACGCCCTTCACTGGCGATTCCTCCACACACCCAATCAAAGATTCTGGTGTAGAGGAACCGCCGGAGCAGTTGCTCAGTAAAACCTTCTAACCTTGAGTATTTGCACGATTTCCAACTTTTTGTTGCCTCTGCCCTCAACCGGTATTTCGCATTCCAGCAGCAATACCATTAATCGTCAACAGCGCTCCGCGCAGCAGTTCACCTTTGCTATATCGGGAATGAACTACACCAGATGCTGTTTGCTGGTTGTGTTGACGCAGGCGTTTAAGTAAAGATACCTGTAGGAAACCAAGGGGTACAATTGTACCATTGCGCAAATAAACTGACCGCTGTAGATCCCGATCGCCATCGAGCAGTTTATTATGCCCGGTAATCGCCAGAACTATATCGCTAGTGAGATTGAACTCACTGGCAATTTGCTCAAACAAGCGCTCAAAGCGTTCAGCATCCTCTGAGCTTGACAATTCGCGCACGTAGTGACGAGCCATTTGTAGATCTACTTTCGCTAAAGTCATCTCGACTTTAGAAATAGCTATTTTGAAGAATGGCCATTTGAAGTAAAAGTAGCGCAGCAGCTTCAAATTCTCTTGGGGTTCCTCATTTAAGAATTCCTGCAGGGCAGTACCAACACCATACCAGCTAGGGAGCAAAAAGCGGCTCTGAGTCCAGCTAAAGACCCAGGGGATCGCCCTGAGACTACTTAAATCTTTCTTGCCACCCTGACGCCGCGCTGGTCTTGAGCTGATTTGCAATTGGCTAATTTCTTGGATTGGTGTCACCTCATGAAAGAAATCTAGTAAGTCTGGTTGCTCATAAATCAGAGCACGGTAGTGGGAGCGGGATCGCACTGCCAACTCTTCCATGATTTCGTTCCAGGGTTCAATATCATCAAAGCCAGTGCGCAGTAAGCTGGCTTGGATTACTGCCGTTGTTACCTTCTCTAGATGATAGAGAGCCAACTCTGGTAGGGAGTACTTAGATGCTAAGACTTCACCCTGTTCAGTAATCTTAATGCGCCCATTGATACTGCTGCCTGGTTGTGCCAAAATTGCTTCATAGGCTGGGCCTCCCCCACGACCAACTGAGCCACCTCGCCCGTGAAAGATGCGCAAAGTAATGCCATACTCCTCAGCAATCTGCTGTAGGGCTTTCTGAGCTTTGTGAATTTCCCAATTACTACTGAGGAAACCAGAATCCTTATTGCTGTCAGAGTAACCCAACATCACCTCTTGGAGATAAGGGGTTAGGGCTTCTGAGTGATGGCGAGTTGAGGTTGAGCCTTCAACTTCTAACTTCTCATAACCACCGGCGAGACAGGCGCGATACAAGGGTAACTCAAACAGTGATTTCATCACTGCTGGAGAGCGTTTGAGGTCATCTACTGTTTCAAATAGCGGCACTACCCGAATACAGCTCTTGCCAGTGGCGGGATCATAGAGTCCAACTTCCTGTGCTAATAACAATACCTCTAAGAGGTCACTGGCATCACGGCTCATGCTGATAATATAGGTCTGGCAGATTTTGGGTCCAAACTCCTGTTGTAGCCTGCGCAGCGTCTTGAAAGTTTCAATGGTTTCGCGGGTTCTCTGTGAAAATGGCAGTTCACTGGGAATTAGGGGGCGTCGGGTTGGTAACTCCTGCCTCAACCAATCGATGCGCTCAACTTCTGATAGTTCGTTGTAGGGTTTGGGAAAAAGTTGCAGATACTCTGTAATCTCGTTAATTGCCTCTGAATGGCGGGAGCTTTCTTGGCGAATGTCGAGCTCAGTCAGGTTAAAGCCATAAATTTCCACTTGACAGATTAGTTTCTCTAACTCAGAGCAGCTTAAGCCAGTCTCAGTTAGATTGCGCTCAATGAGTCGCAACTGTGCCAGAAACTCTTCTCCCGAGTTGTAAATGCTGGAGTTGCCAGTTTCGGTAATCTCTTTGGAGAGATGATCATAATTATCAAGGTAGCAGTTGCGGTCGCGCGTAAGTTCTAGGCGTCTTTGAATATAGGCAAGCTTGAGTCGGTAAGGTTCTTGTCGGTAGCGAATTGCCAACTGCTCGTAAACCTCTGGCATCTGGGATCGGTCCTGCTCTAGAGATTCCAACAGTTCTGGTAAAACGTCACTCCAATGCAATGATAGGCTCAACAAATTCCTGAGACGCTCAACCGATTTAATGTACTGTTCAAGGACTAAATCGCGCTGATAGCAAGCGGTTTGCCAAGTAACTTGTGGTGTCACCGAAGGATTACCATCCCTGTCAGAACCTACCCAAGAGCCAAAATAACAGAAATTTTTTACAGGAGGTTGCAACCAAGGGAAAGATTCCTTTAGGGACTGCTTGAGGCGACCATAGAGTTGAGGAATGGCATCAAAGAGTACCTCTTTGAAATAGTGCAGGGTATTTTCCACTTCATCGAGTACTGTTGGCTTAAATTGATGCAGCTCATCAGTACGCCACCACATCTGAATTTCTTCCCTCAGTTGTTCGGTATATTCTGTTACCTCCCAGGAAGATGGCAAACCCAATGCTCTTTGAGCTTCCTCAGCTTTGTCTAGCTGTTGCAAAATTTTAGCCAGGCGACGCTGTTTAGACCGAATCGTGCGGCGAACAATTTCAGTAGGGTGGGCGGTGAAGACTAGTCTAATATCTAAATTGTCAACCAGTCGCTGAATATGTTGGGGAGGCATATTCAGCCGCCGTAGGTGAGGGAATAGCCACTTAAATGTTCCTAATTCCCTTTGCACAGTTTGATTAGTCTGCCAGCTCTTTTCCAAGAAATCTCCAAACTGACCAACTGGCTGATTTCCCAGTTCAAGGGTTTCGACATCTTTCTCAACTGCATTAATCGAGGCCATGGTCGAATTCCAGTTCTCGATGAGTCCCGCTTGCTGCCTCTGCAAGTGTTCAGTTGTTCCATGCTCAAGATTACTGGCGTGTAGAGAAAGTTTTTGAGCCTGCTGTTCGTAATGCTGCTCGACAATATTAATTAGCTGAAAATAGAGGGCAAAGGCTCGCGATGCCCGGATAGCAGAGTTTAGATCTAGATTTTCGATTAACTGGGGAACCGAAGATTCAGGGAACTCTGGTGTTTGTCCCTCTGGCGAACATAAGTCACGCAGCTGCTTGAGCAAATCCACCAATTCCTGACCACATTCTGAGTAAAGAACAGACTCCCACAAATCCTCAACAATTTTGAGGCGATGGCGCAGAAACACCTCTCCACTGCGAGGTAAAGCGAATTCCTGATCAGATGAGTTGAGCAGTGAATTCAGGGAAGAATAGTTTACATTCATAGTTTTTGGGCATGGGGGAATAATGACAATTTGAGTCTGGTTCAGTCAACTCATTTAGAAGGATAATCAAACTATGATTTAATTTCTGACTATAATTTCGCCAGAGAAAATTGTCCTTACCGTTTAATTTGACTGAACTTGTAAAGGGTGTGTTGACTGCAACCAAATAAAATTCTGGAATTAGCCAAGTGCTACTAATGCCATAACGCCACCAAGTCTGATAAGTTGTTGTTCGACAGCGAGTCAGAACTTTAAAAACCCTTTCAACCTTTTGTTAATCATCTTTAACAAGCTCTGGGAAGTGCAGCACTGGTAGGCTATAGCCTCTAAATACTTCCTCGCTAGCAATGCCTGTAGCTTGCAACCAAGAGAAAATAGCTTGGCTAGAGAGTAAGCCTATAAGCATCGGACCAGTAGCTAGACTTAATAAGAATTCTGCTGGCATCAGGGTTTTAGGTGTCTCTGTCGCCGGAATCTCCGGTAGTTTTTGGTTAGAGGTTGACATTGGTGCAGACAAAAATAGTAAGGCGGTGAACATATTACTCAACTAAGCTAGTGCCTCTAGCTGGTACAAATATCATAGCTGTGCCTGAAAATTATGTAGCATAACTTTAGGCATTGATGTTGTATAAAACTGTTTAGATGTATTTAGATCGGTTAATTGTATGCAATCTGCGTAACCTGTGAGTTCCTCGGGCTGACATTTCCGGCCAAGAACTGCAAGTATAAATTAGGTTCAAACCAGGTGTGAAATAATAAAGTTAAAAAACACTAGTTCCTTGTTAGTCCAGTTAACAGGTTTGTAATGTTGGATGTTGAGCAGCGCAGCCAAAAAGATCTTCGAGCCTCATTTGCCCAGTGGGTACAACAGGTCATTGGGCAGCCGGAGGTATACCTAAATGTTCAGTATCGAGAGAAGAAGCTGCACATATTATGCGAAAGCCCCCAGAGTATAGAAGCAAAAAAAGTAGTGAAACCTCTAATAGCACTATTGCAACAGCCTGAAAGCAAGGAGAAGCTATACCTCGAACCAGCACACCCCGTTGAGCAGATTATTATCTATGGGCGCACTTTAGGAAAGCAACATCCAGACTGGATTAAGCAAATTGGACTTCAACCAGACTCAACCGACGAGATTAAAGCAACAGCCGTCTCCACTGATAGCCAAAACCTAAAGACTGACTCTACATTCCTCATTACCAATGAAACTCTAGCTCGCTCTGGAGAGCCAGAGGCAATCGCCCGCCATCTCAGTAAAGCCCTGAATTTTCTGGGAGTTAGCGTTAAGGTTTTAATCCAAAATCTTCAAGAGGGAGATACAAGAAGAGAGGGGGAGAAAGAAGGAGAAGATGACAACATTTCACCTGTTAACCCTCTTACCCCCTCACTGCAAAAACAACGTCTCTGGGTGATTTGTTATTCCGACTATAGCCCTGATCCATCTTTGCTAGCAGAGCCTCTAGTTGAGCAGTTGCGCTCCTTAGAACTCCAAGGATTCCGAGATGCGGTTATTTACAGTCGGGTTAGCGGCGAAACGGCTGTTGAATGGAAGCTAAGGGTGGATTTGACACCACCAGCAGATATGCTCAAAAATTGGGCTCGTTGGGGAGATGGGCAGGCAATCGCGCGGCTGTTGAATCAGGCTCTAGAAGCACAGGGTTTAGAGGTTAAAGTTTTCCTCAAAGAAGCTACACTTCATGTCTTTTGTAGTCTTTTAGGAACTATAGTCACTGCTGCTCCCCAACAGCAAACGGCAGTGAGTGCAATTGCCTCAGTGCTAGAGTTAATCGCTCCCCAAGGCATCAAAGCCGCTACAATTTTTGGTATTGAATCGGCTGAACTTGGGACCTCAGCAACTGACTCTGTGCAGTCACAGAAACCAGCCTGGGTTGAATGGCTAAGCTTACCAGCAGCAAAAGATCCAGTCTTAGCTAAGTCAGTATGGTCATTAGCGCAGCAAGCTTGTCAGCAAGCACTAATCTTTTTACTAGAACAGTTACTCAATCCTGATCTTGAACAGCGTTTGGCAACTGGTGGCATTCACCTGAAAATTGCACGCAAACAAGATTTATTACACATTATGAGCGAGGCTCCAGTGTGTCCTGCACGCTCTCAAGTCGCTCCCACGGTTAATTGGTTACTGCGACAGCTTGCGATTCCAGAAATTGCCGGGGTTCGAGTCTATGGACGTCGTGCTGGTTCTACCTCTTCTGCATGGAATTACGGAGTTGATTTTACTAGGCGACGGCGTCTAGTACCAGAGGCAACTCCAGAATTTGCTGTCTCAGATGCTTTCTTGAGCGAATTACTTACTCCTAGCTCCGAACCAATTCTGCGCCCAG
The DNA here is from genome assembly GCA_010692645.1 of Symploca sp. SIO2E9. Taxonomy (GTDB): domain Bacteria; phylum Cyanobacteriota; class Cyanobacteriia; order Cyanobacteriales; family Coleofasciculaceae; genus SIO3C6. Next base: position 10,186 of record JAAHGS010000086.1, on the reverse strand, counting down.
ATTTAACTAAAGAAGACTTTAAGGAGTTCTTGAGAATTACTCTCAAGCAAACAGCAACTAAAATGCAGTGGTGGTTATGCTACTGGCAGTTCTTTGTACCCAAGGGTTTGAATCAAGATTTGTCAGCAGCACTGCCATTACATAACTCAAAAAGTTTCTCATCTTCCCAGACTATGAAGGTGGCTATGGTCTGGGGAGTACTGGGATTATCCTTGACATTAATCGCCGATTTTTGGATTGGTAAGCGTTTACTAAGTGTTGGGTCATCATCGATAATAGCAGCGCCTCAAACATCCTCCCAGCCCTCAGTGACACCAGTTCACTTGCCCAAACTGTCTTTGCAAAAAAGTGGTACTCCCGATGCTGAACAATTCAATGCTTCTGGGTTCACCAGAGAGGGACACACAAGTGTAATTTTTAATCGGGAGGAGGCAGACAAGTTATCGATGCCTCCCCAATCTCGGGCAGGGAGTGCAATTTTAGCGGCAGCTAGATCTCCCTTACCTTCTTTCAATAACCTGCTGCTAAATGAAAAGCTAGCCCTCTACCAACAGCGCCTAAATCAGATTGGACCACCTGATGTTTTGATCATCGGTAGTTCTAGAGCCATGCGGGGTGTAGACCCCCAAGCGCTACAAAATCTTTTAGTAGCTCAAGGCTATGCCGATATTGAGGTATTTAACTTTGGAGTCAACGGAGCAACAGCCAAGGTTGTAGAATTTTTGCTACGCCGCATCCTGATGCCAGAACAACTGCCAAAATTGATTATCTGGGCAGATGGAGCAAGGGCATTTAATAGCGGTCGAGAAGATATTACCTATAATGCGATCGCAAAGTCACAAGCCTACCGGAAGATTAAGGCTGGAACTTTTCCCTTCCTCAGTGCCAATAGCACCAAACCGGTGACTAATAAAGACCAGCCCTTAACTTATTTAAGTAGCTCTTATCAATCAATTAGTGATTGGCTTAATCAATCTCTAGGCTCAATCTCACCAACTTACTCCCAGCGAGAGCAGTTCAAGTTTCTCTTGCAGGAGCAGTTGATCACACTTCTCAAACTAGCTAATTTTCGCCAAACTGCTGATACTAATTCCCCCCAGAAATTATCTGATCACAAACCAATTGACTTTAATGGCTTCCTAGCAGTGTCAACCCGCTTTAATAGTGCCACCTACTATCAGCAGCATCCTCGAGTTGCTGGTGCTTACGACAGCAACTATCAGTCCTTTCAGTTGGTGGGAGAGCAATATATAGCCCTGAAAGCTATACTGCAATTCACACAAGAGCAAAACATTAGTCTCGTTTTTGTCAACTTGCCCCTTACCAAGGACTACTTAGACCCAGTACGCAGCAAATACGAAGAACAATTTCGGCTACACATGCACGCGACAGCAATGGAAAGGGAACTGATTTTCCGAGACTTAGCTCATTTATTAATCACAAAAGATGACTATTTTTCTGACCCCAGTCACCTTAATCGCTATGGCGCTTACCAAGTTTCCAAGTACTTGGCTCAAGACCCAATGATTCCTTGGTCGTTGGCAATAAGTCCTAAGCCAATAACCAAAGACTGAGGTAATAGCTGTAGCAAAATGAAATTCACCTCGATTGACTATGGTTTTTTCCTAGCTATTCTTCTAGGAATTTACTGGTTAGTGCCAAATTTCTTCAAGGCAGCGACAACCTCTCCTCAACAGAAAACTACGCCCAAGCTAATCGAGTCTTGGCGACTGTGGGTAATCATCTTTGCCAGCCTAATTTTCTACGCCTCACTACAAATCCAATATGACTCTTCGCCAATCCAATATATCCCACTGCTAGTTTTAATTATTCTAATTAACTTTCACTTGGGGCAAGCAATTGGAACTAATACAGCACCAGGAACCCACGCTAATAATGAACAACTTTCTAATCAAGAGTGGCTTTTGGCTCAAACTTCTTGGAATCAGAGACGTTTGAAGCTGCTTTGGTTGGGTATTCTGGCTAATATTATCTTTTTACTAAGCTTCAGGTATGTTCCTTTGGTTGTAACTAATGTGCTACTTCCCCTGAACTTATCAATTTCACCAGAGAGTACAAACTGGATTAGTACTCGCTTAATTATTCCCCTAGGACTTTCTTTCTTCACCTTTGAGTGTATTGCTTACTTGATTGATGTCTATCGAGGAGCACCAGCTACCAAGCAGCTATTAAACTTTGCCGCTTACAAGTTGTTTTTTCCTAAACTAATTGCTGGTCCAATTACTCGCTATCATCAATTTTCTGCTGAGCTAAAAACTATACAATTTCCTAGTGTTGAGCAACTAACAGCAGGATTATGGCTAATTACCTGTGGTGCAATTAAAAAGGCACTGCTAGCAGACCATATTGGTATTTTTGTTGATTTGTGCTTTGGTAACTTAGAGCGTGCTGGCAGTGGAGATTTATGGCTGGCAATAGTTGCTTACGGCTTACAAATCTACCTTGATTTTAGTGGATATGTAGATATTGCAAGGGGTAGTGCTATTCTTTTAGGGTTTAATCTCCCAGAAAACTTTGACTCTCCCTACCTCAGTACTAGCATCGCTGATTTCTGGCGTCGCTGGCATATGACTTTAGGAAATTGGATTCGTAACTATCTCTACTTTCCCTTAGGTGGCTCTCGTCAGGGTTTAATTCGCACCTGCTTGAACTTATTCATGGTCATGCTAATTATCGGCATTTGGCATGGAGCCGCTTGGGGCTTTGCAATCTGGGGAGGATTACATGGTTTTGCTTTAGTTGTTCACCGCTTAACCCAAGCAGTATCTGAGAAGTTAGATTGGACAAAAAAATGGTGGCAAAGTTGGTTCGGTTTGTTGATGGCTTGGTGGTTAACCCAGTCGATGGTGTTTATGTCCTGGATTTTCTTCCGCTTACCTAATATCAAACAATCTACCTTAGTTATTGACAATCTCTGGGGACACTCAGCTGATCTTCAATTTTCCCAAAAGGTTTACGTAGAGGCAATTGGTTTGGAACGCTTTCAGGTCTCCTTACTATTAGTCGCATTAATAAGTGCCATGGCGATTATATATGGCATCGGAAAAGTACTAAAGTTACAACTCAACTGGCCGGTGAAACTGCTGTTAGTGCCCTTGTTTTTATTCGCAGTTTGGATTTTAGCTCCTCAAGGGAGTTTACCTTATATTTACTTTGATTTTTAGCTTTGACTTTTCTGCTTCTGGAATTCCTGGTTAACAAAGACTCCCTCATAGAAAATCTCACTCACGTTTATTTTTATCCGACTATTTGTAAGATGACTACTTCATAAAAATTACAAGTCACTATATAGCGACTTGTAGATCATTCACCCCTCGCATAATTGAGGTTATCTACATCTTGAATTTCTGCTCTGGCTAAAGGCAGAGTAACTCTAAACATAGTGCCTACTCCCACTTCACTGTGGCAAGTAATCTGACCTCCATATAATTCCACACACTTTTTAACAATTGATAAACCGAGTCCTATTCCTTGAATCGAACCCACATTACTACCTCTGTGAAAAGATTCGAATAGTCTAGCCTGAGATTCTACTGGAATACCAATTCCTTGGTCTTTAATCTCTAAGGTAATCCCCTGTTCTTGACAGATTAGTTTAACATTAATCACGCCACCTTCTGGGGAATATTTGATAGCATTTGAGAGCAAATTAGTCAAAATTTGCCGCAGCTTGCTCTCATCCCAGATATTCCAACTGTAATCTCCTTTATAGGTAAATTTAATCGTGTGTCTATTGCTGGCGATAAGCTTTTGCTCCTCAACAAGTTCACTACAAAAAGCGATTAGATCTAGGTGAGTTAGATTCAATTTCGCCTTCTCCAACTCTGCCTTATTCAGAAATAAGACATCGTTAACTAGGCTGGTTAGGTGTTTGAGAGAACTGTGAATGCGTTGGAAGTGAACCAGTTGCTTTTGTTTGCTCAACTTGTGTCGATAACGCTCTAGTATTCCCACCGAAGTAGCAATAGTAGTTAAAGGTGTGCGATACTCATGGGAAATTGTACTGATAATACGAGACTTAAATTCATTGAGTTCTTTTTCTTGAGCTAGTGAGTAACGCAACTCAGTTTGCAGTTTGAGTAAATCTTCATTAGCCTGTTGTAGTTCCGTTGTACGTTCTTCAACTCTTGCTTCTAGTTCTTGATTTAGCTTTTGCTGGGCAATTTCTGCTTGCTGACAACGTATCATCGCAGCTTTACCAATGCGGATTTCCCGCTGTAGCTGTTGATTTTGCTCCTGGAGTTGTTTTTGTAGCTTTTGTATGGTCAATTGATGCTCAATCCGAGCCACCACTTCTTCAATCTGAAAAGGTTTAGTGATATAGTCTGTACCACCGACAGCAAAGGCTTTTACCTTATCGAGTGCTTCATCCAAAACGCTCAAGAAGATCACCGGAATCTCGCGGGTTTGCTCGTTGGCTTTTAGCCTTTGACAAACTTCATAACCATTAATTTCTGGCATCATAATATCTAGTAAAATTAAATCCGGTGGCTTAACCTGTGCTGCATCCAAAGCTAGTTTCCCACTAATCACTCTTCGCACTTCATACCCCTGTTCAATTAGCATCACAGATAGCAGACGCAAATTTTCCGGTGTATCGTCAACTATTAAAATGTCTGCTTTTGTTGACTGGACTCGATTGCTATTCATCAAGTTTTTACATTGAATGTCCCACCCATAATCTATAATTTGGGTGGGGAGGAAACCGCGCCCCACGTTATGTTTAGCCCTATACTAGCTACTTAACAGGCATTAAGACTAAAGTTAAGGTAATGTGTTTGTAATGAAGCAGCTCAGGCAAAGTGTCAGACTTGCTAGAGTGATGGATGGTTACCTCCTTATGTTAGATATAACGCACTTCTAGCTGTTCAGCAATTTTTTTCAAAGATTACTTGTTCTTAGATATGGTAGACTTTCTAAGCTAAGCCCTCAATTACCGGATGGAAGAAAAACGCCAGTCCTAAAACTACATAGGCTGCTAATAATAAAATTCCCTCTAGCCAGTTGGATTTGCCATCAGAACTAATGGAATTGGCAATTAAGACAGCCACTGCTACTGCTACCAGTTCAAAGGGATTAAAGTCCAAATCCATAGGTTGACCAATTAACCAGCCAGCTAAAACTAACACTGGTGCAACAAATAGAGCAATTTGCAGACTAGAACCCACTGCCACTGATAGCGAAAGGTCCATTTTATTTTTCATCGCCACTGTTACTGCCGTGGCATGTTCTGCAGCATTGCCAATCACTGGTAGCACAATAACCCCAGTAAATAGTGCTGTTAGCCCCAGCTGTGAAGTTGCTTCTTCCAAACTGCCTACTAAAAGCTCCGACTCAAGGGCAACTAAGAGAGTAACGCCCAGCAGCACTCCAACCCACAGCCATAACTTCGACTGATGTGACGAATGCTCTTGGTTTTTCTGATCCTTGCTTGTCTGTTGAGACTCTATTTCGGCAACACCAACATCAAATAGATAGCGGTGGGTTTTCATCGAAAACAGTAGAGTCAGACAATATACCAGGATCAACACCAAGGCAACTGCCACCGAAAGTTGCTGTAATCTGGATTCAGCCATACCGTAAGAGGTAGCCTCTACAGCAGTTGGTACGAGAATAGCAATCACCGCTAAGTTCATTGAGGAAGCATTTACCCGTGCCACAATCGGCTGAAACTCCTGTTCTTTGTAGCGCAAGCCCCCCAAAAACATTGCCAAACCCATTACCAGGAGTAAGTTACCGATAATCGAGCCTGTGATTGTAGCCTTGACAACGCTGATTAGACCTGCTTTCAGGGCAAATAGAGCGATAATTAATTCTGTTGCATTACCAAAGGTGGCATTTAATAAACCTCCTAGGGAAGGACCAACCACCACAGCAATTTCTTCGGTGGCAGTACCGAGTAAGGCAGCCAGGGGAAGGATTGCTAGGCCTGAACTGAGAAAGAGAACTGTTGATCCCCACTCTAGAAAGTGAGCTGCAATCGAGATGGGAATAAATATCAGCAAGACGGACAAAATTGTATTTCTGTTGAGCATCTAGTTTTTTTTACTCAATAAGGAAGGTCAAGACATTCCCATCTAAGGACTGGGAAATCTTACTTCCTGAAGTTTTTGTGATTTGACTCTAGGATACGGGTAAAGGAAATTTGATGTGGGATTTCGAGCTTTTTATCCAAAAAATCCCCCCACACCTCCCACACTTCCCACACCTCTTTTCACTCACCCCTAGGATACTCGCTTCTGCTAAACAACATCAGAGACCTTTTGAGCAGTATCACAGCACTCAAAAAATATGATCATTTAATTAAGATCTATAAATTTAACTCGGATCTGAGTTACAACTTGCGGTTAAATGAGAGCAGTGTCAAAAAACTTTAAGTTTTCAGCTTCAAGACGCCGATTACTCCTTGTTACCGTCTGCTTACATCTGTTACCTATTTGAGACTATTTATTTATAAGCAGAGACATGCATTGAGAAGATCACACCCAACCCCTAACCGCCAGGTTGTTTTATCTTTTGTGCGGAGTAAGTACTCCTAACAGTTTTTTCTAGTTTAGATAATCCCATGACTTCTGCTGCTGAGCTTCCTGCTTCACAGTCTACTGCAATGAACTCCATTGCCAAGGTTAAAGACAATGTTCAAACCGCTAATGATCCCCTCAAGACGGCTACTGGTGTCTATGTAACTGTCCATGGTCATTTCTACCAGCCGCCCCGCGAAAATCCTTATCTTGATACCATTGAACGTCAGCCTAGTGCGTCTCCTTTCCATGACTGGAATGAGCGCATTCACCATGAATGCTATCGCCCCAATGCCTTTGCTAGGGTTTTAAACAGTCAGGGCGAAGTAATAGAGATTGTTAACAACTATGAATATCTGAGCTTCAACATTGGTCCGACTTTGATGTCATGGTTGAAACGCTATGATGTTGAGGTTTATCAGCGAATTATCGAAGCTGACCATAAAAGTCGCCTCCGTCTCAATGGTCATGGCAATGCTATTGCCCAAGTTTACAACCACATGATTTTGCCCCTAGCTAACGAAAGGGACAAATATACCCAAATCCGCTGGGGTAAAGCAGATTTCCACTCTCACTTTGGTCGTGATCCCGAAGGTATGTGGTTAGCTGAAACGGCGGTAGATTATGCCACTCTCGAAGTTTTGGCGACAGAGGGAATCAAATTTATTATCCTGGCACCATCTCAGGCTGAGCGCACGAGAGTGATCCCCTCTGAAGAAAATCGGGATCCCCAATGGCATGAGGTGGGGGGTTGTCAAATTGATCCTACGCGACCTTACCGCTGTTTCCTAACTGACGGCAAGTACATCGACGTCTTTTTCTATGATGGTCCCATATCTAGAGATATGGGCTTTAGCGATGCCCTGAAAGATTCTGAAAATTTTGTTGGTCGTTTAGGGTTAGCAATACGTGGGGATCACCGCCCGTCACAGCTGATTAGTGTGGCAACAGATGGAGAAACCTTTGGACATCACAAAGGCGGTACTGAAAAGTGCTTAGCCTATGCCTTTACCAAGAAGTTTGCTCAACGTCACTGGAATGTAACTAACTTTGCCCACTACCTCAGCATCAATGAGCCAACTTGGGAAGTGGTACTCAAGCCAGTAACTGCTTGGAGCTGTTCTCACGGTGTTGATCGTTGGCAAGATGATTGTGGCTGCGGCGGTGGCGGCGAATGGCACCAGAAATGGCGACGTCCACTAAGAGATGCCCTTGATTGGTTAAGGGATGAGTTAGTTAAGGTTTACGAAGATACGGGTAGTCATTTCTTTAGTGACCCCTGGAGGGCACGAGATGAGTATATCAAGGTAATTTGCGACCGCTCCCCTGTCAATGTGGAAAACTTTCTGGATGTTCACGGCAGCAATCGCCTTGCGCCTTCAGAGCAAATTGATGCCCTGCGTCTGTTGGAAATGCAGCGCCACGCGATGCTGATGTACACCAGTTGCGGCTGGTTTTTTGAGGAAATTTCTCGTCCAGAAGGAACTCAGATTCTGCGCTATGCTGCCCGTGCCTTGGAATTGGCTGGGGAAGTGGCAGGAGTTCAATTGGAAGAGGAGTTTATTAGACGCCTTGATTTAGCACCTAGTAATGTTGAGTATTTTAAAACTGGAGCGGGGGTTTACCGCCATCTTGTTGTCTCGGCACAAATTAGTTTTGAGCAAGTAGCGGCACACTACGCCATTAGCTCTCTATTCACAAATTATCAGCAACAACAAAGGGTCTACTGTTATGAAGCCCATCAGCTAGATTACCAGCAACAGCAGATGGGATCACTAAGGTTGGCAGTAGGACAATTGCGCTTGGTTTCAGAGATTACCTGGGAAAGCAGCGAGTTGGTGTTTGCTGTGCTGCATTTGGGCGGCTGGGACTTCCACTGCTGCATTCAGCCCTTTGCAGGGCGTCGTGCCTATAGTCAACTTAAGGACAAGTTATTTAGTACTCTCAAGCAAGCTAGTGCTGCTCATTCAATTCTGGCGATGGCTAAGTTGTTTGGGGATAGTTCCTTTAGTTTACAAAACTTGTTTTCTGAAGAACGGCACCGGATTATGCAGCTGTTGAGTCAGGAAACCTTGACCCGTTTGGATCAACTCTATACCCAAGTTTATCGAGATAACTATGGGGTGTTAATGGCATTCCATCGGGATAAGTTACCAGTGCCGAAGGAATTGCAGGTAGCAGCAGAGATTTCTCTCTCTAATCGCTGCCTAAGTGCTATCAAAGCCTTAGAGCAAGAAAGTAGCGAAATTGACAAGGGTCTCCATTATTTAGCAGAATTGGAAGCAATTGCCACTGAAGCTAATAACCTGCAATGTAAGCTGAGTATTCCAGAAGGTAAGCAAATTCTGGAGAATTTAATGTTGCGTACGCTTTGGCAATTGTTACATGAAACTAATCCAGATACTCTAGAAGAGGATATCCAGCGCCTTGGACGTGTGGTTGCCCTTGGAGAAGAGCTCGAGCTTGGTTTATCTTGCGATCGTTGTCAAGAGCTATACTCTAGTTTCTTGCAAACGCACATCTTACCCCAGTGTCAGCGGTTGATTCCAGATTTGGTGATTAGTAACGATAATGGTTTCACTGAGACTGCTGTACTAGAAGCTAAGTGGGATATGACTCAGTTGCACTTGTTGCTCCAACTTGGTGAGAAGCTGGCTGTGGATGTTGATTTGCTGCTTGAGCAGTTTAAGTAATAAGTAATAAGTAATAAGTAATAAGTTTAATTTGGACAATATTATGCTTGTTACTTATTGCTTGCTTTGCTTTAATCAAGGAGCCTTGGTTCTTTCTATCTCCCCATCTCCCCATCTCCCCCTCTCCCCATCTTCTTCAATTCGGGGTTCGCGCTGTTCGCGATAAACAGTAGAAAATAGTAGAAATGGGTCGCACCTCCACTTATAGCAACGGACATATCAGTTAGGACATTCTATTTTGATTCAAAGGGAGCAGGGAGCAGGGAGTAGGGAACAAGGAAGTGTCCTAATCATAGTGGCGACGGCTATAACAGTTGTGGGTGGGGAGGTTAAGTGAGACGATAGGGAGAAAAGAAATGACACAGGCAACTTACCAGACAAGGGTTCCAGACAATTTAATAACTTTTTGCGAAGAGATGGGACTGCTGTTTGGTAATGCTGAGCGTCACCTTTATGTAGATTTGCGTTCTGGCAAAAAACTTAATGCCCTGAAGAAAGAGTATCAGGTTGCTTACGGCATCAACGCACGACAGTTTAATTCAATTCACTCAAGTATTAAGGGCAAAATTGCCAGTCGCAATCAATGTTTAAAACGTCAGATTAGTGAACTAAAAAGTCGGATATCTGACCTTAAAAAATCTATAGAGAAGAAAGTAAAGAAATTCAAGAAAGCTGTCCCTTCATGCGGTAGAAACAAGCAACGCGGATTCAGGGCACAGTTAAGGTGTGAAATACACCAAAAGAAACAGAAGCTGGCTCGACTAGAAGCTAAATTAGAGCGCATCAAAGATGTGATACAAGCGCCTCTGATTTTTGGTTCCAGGAAGTTGTGGAAAGCCCAGCATAACCTTGAGGAAAATGGCTATGTTAACCATGAGGAGTGGCTGGCAGACTGGAGAGCAGCGCGTTCCTCTCAATTTATGTTGGTTGGCTCTAAAGATGAACCCAATG
>JAAHGS010000085.1 GCA_010692645.1 Symploca sp. SIO2E9 | reverse complement strand
GAGTGAGGGGGGGGGGGACGAGGAGCGGGGGAGGGGGGGAGAGGGGGGGAGGGGGGGGGGGGGGCGGGGGGGGGGGGGGGGAGGGGGGGAGAGGGGGAGAGGGGGGGAGGGGGAGACGCGGAGACGCGGAGATGGGGAGACGGGGAGAGGGGGAGACGCGGAGACGGGGGGAAGCTTACTAGCTGAGTAGTTGATTAGAGTGAGGGGTTTGAGCCCCCCAGTTAATTGAGCAATGGTATCAGGAGAAAGGGAATATATTTTCTCTACACCCTAAACCCTAAGCCCTAAGCCCTGCCCTAAATAGTATTGGTCAAGTCAGCTGATTTTCCTGGCGGAGGTAAGCTTCAATAAATTGATCAAGGTTACCGTCAAGGACTTCGTTAACTGCTGTTGTCTCTACATTAGTGCGTAGATCCTTGACCATTTGGTAAGGATGGAAGACATAATTGCGAATTTGGTTTCCCCAAGCCGCTTCTACCATATCACCTCGAATCTGAGCAATTTCTTGAGCCCGTTGTTCCTCAGCAATAATCAGCAGTTTAGCTTTCAACAGGACTAGTGCTTTTTCTTTGTTTTGCAGCTGAGAGCGCTCCTGGGTACAGCGCACAGCAATACCAGTGGGAATATGCGTAATCCGAACTGCAGTTTCCACCTTGTTGACATTTTGTCCGCCCTTGCCGCCAGCACGAGAGGTGGTGATTTCTAAATCTTTCTCAGGAATTTCAAGCTCAACTGAGTTGTCTATAGCTGGCATCACTTCTACTCCAGCAAAGCTGGTTTGTCGCTTACCGTTGGCATTGAAGGGAGAAATCCGCACTAGCCGATGGGTTCCCTTTTCTGATTTTAGATAGCCATAGGCACTCGGACCATTGATTTCGAGAGTTGCTGATTTGAGTCCAGCTTCATCGCCTTCGGAAAGTTCGGCCAACTGTACTTTATAACCTTGATCTTCTCCCCACCGGGTGTACATTCGCAGTAGAATCTGGGCCCAATCTTGGGCATCAGTACCACCAGCACCAGCATTGATAGTCAGTAAAGCGCCTTTAGAATCATAGGGACCAGAGAGCAGTTGTTCGAGTTCCCAACGATCAAGTTCATGGTTGAGCTGAGTTAAATTGGTTTCAGCTTCCTGAAGCAGTAATTCGTCTGCTTCTAGTTCCAGTAACTCTAAAACTGCTTTAGCATCCTCTAAACTAGCTTGCCACTGCTGGTATTTCTGAAGGTTAGATTTGAGTTCATTGAGGCTTTGAAGCGTTTGCTGTGCCGAGGTTTGATCATTCCAAAAATCTGGTTGGGCTGCCAGTTGCTCCAAATCTTGGATTTTGGCACTTAGAGCCTCGACGTCAAAGATAGTCCTGGGTTTTACCCAGGCGTTGCGACAAAGTTTCGACTTCGCGTTTGATGTCTAATGCCTCCATAAGGTATTGTCATCCTCCTTAGCTTTTTTGTGAAGTTGTGCCTTTAATTTTAACTTGAGGAGCGAGATGAACTTTAACCAGATGCATTCTTATCAGCTGAGGGGCAGAAATATCCGGATTGGACTGCTAAGTACTGGAAGTGTTAGTGGTGATCTTATTTGTAAGTAGTTTCATTTACTGCTTAATCAATGAGATTGATAATTGTTTGCATTTTTATATTGTATTCATAGTTGAGCTAATTGTTAAGCAATGATTTTCTCTAGAAAACAAATATTTACTTTAACGACCACCACCAAAAATTTACAAATAAATGCAGACATTTGCCTGACTAATCTGTTAGAACTTAAAGTAAGTATTTAGTCATTTCCCAACAATCTACAGGAGACAATCATGAGTTTAGATCCCCATAGTTTTATGGAAAAAATGGAGAAGCGTGTTTGCTTGACAGCTGAGGACAAATCTCTCCTAAAATCAGAGTCTAATTGGGGAAAAGAAATTGCTTCAGATATGGCAGACCATTTCTATGATTACTTGGGTCGCGATCCAGAGATGGACGCTATTATGAAGGAAAAAGAAGGACGTATGCATCGCCTGCGTGAAACTTTTATTCAATGGTTTCACGAGATGTTTACTGGCATGGATGATTGGGGAGATGCCTATGCCGATCGCCGCTGGCGTATTGGTCTTGTACATGTGCAAATAGGTATTGGTCCCCAACACGTTGTGCCAGCAATGGCAACTGTAGTTAATGAAGTTGGCAAGCGGGTGAAAGTTGATGGCAAACCCGAAGCTTTACGGGATGCTCTGAGTCGGATTTGTATGATCGATCTAGCTTTCATCGAGCAGGCTTATGTAGAAGTAAGTTCTGCTGCTGTTCTCAGAGAAACTGGCTGGACAGAAGGCTTATTCCGGCGTCTGATCAAAACTGGTGCAGATGCCATGTAAATTACAAGTATCTAATTGCTCCAAATAAAGGTTAATCTAACACTAATATCTGAAAATCCAGCAGGGAAATAATCATGGCAATCAATTCCGAAAAACTTGGGCATATTCTACAAAGCTTTGTCACTACAACTAGTGATGTTCAAGGGGCAGCAATAGTCACCCCTGACGGTTTACCTTTGGCTTCATTTTTACCAGGAGGTATGGATGACGAACGGGTCTCAGCTATGTCTGCTGCCATGCTCTCCCTCGGCGATCGCATTGGTAAAGAACTCGCTAGAGGAGAAATCGAGCGTATCTATGTTGAGGGTTCAGAAGGCTTGAGTGTTTTGACTAGTTGTGGTGCAGATGCAGTATTTTTGGTTCTTGCTAGTAAGGATGTTAAGCAGGGGCTTTTAATGCTGGAAATTAAGCGTACACTTACTAATCTGAAGCAGTTTTTGATGTATTGATTTTGACAATATTTCCCTGAAAACAGCTTTAGTTTTAGAGGAATAATGTGAGGTTATACCTCACGATTATCAGGGTGCATACTATTGACGGATTGAATCTTAATTTCAAGAGCATTAGTTATCCTTGACAATTAAAAAATATAAGCAATTATTTTTGCTTATACAGATTATTGTGATCAGCAATAGCTATAGTATCTTTCCAATTGATCAGGTACAATCTCTGGGCCTGAGGGAACTCTTAACAGGGAATAGGTAATGAAGATAAAGTGTATTTCACTAATTCGAGAATGGCTATAGAACTTGACTATAAGCTTTAAAAATTTCAATTAAACAAATATAGTGGGTCTATATTGACTGCTTGAAAAATCTGGTTATTTTGACTGTTTATGGTAAGGATGTAGTGTTATTTGTCCTCGCTAGTAAGGATGTTAAACAGTAATTTTTGAGGCTGTCAACTAAATCTACTCTTGCTAGTTTAAAGCAGTTTGTAATGCATTAAGCATTAAGTATAATTGGTTAATTTTTTGCGGGACAAGACACTATGGAAACTAGGCGGATAGTAGTAACAGGTATTTTGGGAGCTGGCAAGTCTACCTTTGTGAAGACAGCTAGTGAAACTGAAGTTGTAGCTATCGAGAGGAATATCACTGATGAAATATCTACTTTGAAGGAAAAAACTACTGTTGCCTTTGACTTTGGTAAGCTTTTATTTACTCCCAACCTAGAACTACATATTTATGGCACTCCTGGTCAATCTCGTTTTGAGTTCATGTGGGAGATGTTGATTAACTGGGCTTCTGCTTACATCCTACTAGTAGCAGCTCATCAACCTAGTGGTTTTGATGAAGCCCGTGAACTTCTCTCGTTTATGACACAGCGAGCACAAGTCCCAATGGTTATTGGTCTTACTCATATGGATTGTTCGGGAGCATTGCCTCCAGAAGAAATTATCAATTTTCTGGGCTACGAGTATGAGGAAAATAGACCAACCTTTGTGATAGTTAATCCCCATCAGAGAACCTCAGTTATCAAGGCTATTGATGTTCTAATCGATGTCATGAACTTACACTATTAAACTTGAAAGGAATAGGCAATAGAATAGGCAAAAAAACAAAATGTATCTCACTTAAACGAGAATTGCGATATAAGTTAAGCTACATACAAATAAGCCATAAAATTCAATTATGTAAGCAATTTAACTTAGTGAATTCTTTATGAGTATTTCTCGGAGCAAAATTGAATGAAATTCATGCGTTCAGTAGTTGCAGGGACTCCAGGCGCTGGCAAATCTACCTTTGTTCGGATGCTCAGTGATATGGAAGTGGTGGATACAGACCGCAGAGCCACTGATGAAACATCTCTTTATAAGAGAAAAACTACTGTTGCCTTTGACTTTGGTCGGCTTGCACTCGGTCCCAACCTAGAACTACACATTTACGGCACTCCTGGTCAAGCTCGCTTCAATTTTATGTGGGATATGTTAATTCGCAGAGCCCACACCTATATTATGCTGGTAACTGCTAATCGCCCCAGGGATTTTGTCTATGCTCGTCAGATTATCTCTTTTATGAACCAGCGAGTACAAATCCCGATGATGGTTGGTTTGACTCATATGGATTGTCCAGGAGCTTGGTCTCAAAAGGAGATTATGCTAGCTCTAGGTTATATAAATGCCAAAAACCGACCTCCAGTCGTAATTATTAATCCTAATGATAAGACCTCAGTTGTTGAAGCTATGCTAGTTTTAATGGGTCTTGTAATTGCAGGTAGTAATGTGAAGTTATCCAATACTCCATAACCAGCAGCGGCTTAGGGACTTCCAAATCAAAAACATCCAATCGAGCAGGGGAGATAGGAAGATAGGGAGATAGGGAGATAGGGAGATGGGGAGATGGGGAGATAGGAAGATGGGGAGAAGAATCTTTACTTCGTGTTTCTAAGTCAATTGGATAATTTATTTCTTGGAGTTCCCTTAGCCTAAAAAATTATCTAGGTAAAACTTGTAATTGCTTAGAAAAACTCTTGCCTCTGTACTCAAGTGGGATTGTTTTTGTTTTTTTAAAGAGAAATAGAGTTTAAGCCCTGCTTCCCATAACTCCCTTTGTTCTTGATCTGAAGTCGCTGCTCCTACCGGTTGTAGATTTTCTGGCAAAACTACCTCCTTATTTGAATTTAAGTCTTAATTTCTTTAATTTTATTTAATGTTAGCGTATTTATCTAAAAAAATCTTAATATTTATGCCTAAATATTAATTGAACTTCAAGATACTAAACTCTTAAAGAAGAAAATAGGGAGTAGGCGACATAGGGGATGAGGATTATCTCCCTCAACAATGCCATTACCACTGCTCAAAAAATCGCTGGTAAGTGGTGCAGTATTACCATCTTCAGCAATACGTTCAACACTGCTTGAGGCGCTTTCTCCTAAGTTGAAAAGGTCAAAGTTACCATCATGAAAGCCAACCCATAATGGAGTCAAAACGACACCATCTGGTGCAGCTAAATTCTCAACTGTAACCATAAGTGTAGCTGCCGTCGCGGTTGATGCCATTGTCAGTGTTGAACCAGCTGCGATCATAGCGATAATCGCGCTTGCTCTCTTAAGTACTGCAATACCTTGATGGTTCATATTGCTCAAAGTTTTTTTCCAATTATTGGAATGATCCTAATTAAAGGCAGTAATATGGTGAACTTTACCGTTAGTGTTTTCTGGAGAAACCTGATTAGAAAAAGCGCTTCGAGGTAGCACTCGCAATATTTCCTCAACTGTGGTTACACCCGTGGTTACCTTCTCAATTGCTGCTCTGGCGAAAGAAACAAAATTGATTTTCTGGAGATGGTGATGCAACTGAGTCATATGACCTTCATAGATTAGTTCCCGCACCCTTTCATCAATATCGATTAATTCTACAATTGCTTCTCGTCCCAAATAGCCAGAATTAAAACATTTGACACAACCAACTCCCCGCCTCCAAGACTTTGGATTGGCAAGCTTGTACTCCAAGCCCAACACCCGCAAATCAGTTTCTGTGGGGGTATAAGTTTGAGCACAGTGAGGACAAACCCGACGCACTAAGCGCTGTGCCACAATCCCTAGCAGTGCCTCACTAATCAAGCCTGGGTTAGGACCAATATCTTGAAGTCGGGGAATTGCTCCGATAGCATCATTAGTATGCAATGTTGTGAACACCAAATGACCAGTAAGTGCTGCCCTAACAGCTGTCTCAGCTGTCTCGGCGTCACGAATTTCCCCAACCATAATTACATCTGGATCTTGGCGCAAAATCGAGCGTAAACCAGCAGCAAAAGTCATGCCAGCACGCTCATTTACCTGAGTTTGGGTGATGCCAGCTAAAACATACTCTACTGGGTCTTCAACGGTGATCACATTCACGTGTTCTGTGGCAACAAACTGTAGACTATTGTAGAGTGTACTGGTTTTACCAGAACCCGTAGGACCAGTGAGAATAATCATCCCTTGGGGCTGCTGTAACCAGCTTTTGTATATTGTCAGTGCCTGCCGAGAAAATCCTAGGTCATCAATTTGGCAAAAAGGATTTTGTCTGGGCAGTAAACGAATCACAATTTTTTCTCCACCTACGCAAGGGAGGGTACTCACCCGCATGTCCATACCCACTTCTTGTTGAGAGTCACTGGAGGAATTATCTACATACTTATCAGCAATTCTGCCATCTTGAGGACGCCGACTTTCAGCGATATCAATGTCAGACATAACTTTAATCGCGACGATAACTTTGCGACTTAGTTCTAGTGGCAGTGTGGTAATATTTCGCAGTACCCCATCTATGCGATAGCGAACTCTCAAGCCTTCTGGCATCGGTTCAAAGTGAATATCGCTGGCACGGTTACGCAAGGCTCCGGAAATTATGGTTCTAATTCGAGCAATTTGGTCAACAGCTTTCTCAAGATAAAGTTCTGTGGTTTCACAAATATCTTCTTTCTCCTGCTCACCAGTGAGAGGATTCATTAAGGGAGTAGAACTGATGCGATTCGGGTCAAGATTTTGGGAATGAAACCAGAGACGATAACTTTTACTATTGACTGGAATGATCTTAATATCGGTAAGGGTGCGATCGCTCAGTGCCTGAATCGTCTCGGTAGAGATTTTGACTGGGCTACCTAGGTAATAACAACCGCGCCACAATATTAGGGGAATTACTGGTGGCAATCCCTGGCGATTGGGAAAGTGCCTAAAGAATCTCGAATTGACTTCCCAATCTAGTCTTTCTCGTTCTAGTGTTCCTTGGGAATTGACTAAGAGAGCGAGTGCCTCTTTGCAGCTAATCTGACGATTCCTTAGTTGCCGCCAAGCAGAGGGTGTTGATGAAGAAAGTTCCATAGTATTTTGATGCTTTATATCAATTATTTTTAACCAGAAAGGCAGGGGATAGAAGATTTATTAGCTTTCATTTTTATGATAAAATCTGGTCTATAAGAAATAAAAAGGCATCCATGCTAGCGATATGGATGCCTCTGATTTCCCTTTGCTGGAGACCATGTTAGACGAAAGTGGAAACAGTTGTGCCTGATTTTGAGTGATACCAATTTCATATTCGAGTAAAATCGAGCAACGCTGTCACAGCTCTTGACTCCTGACTCCTGACTCCTGTTTCCTGACTCCTCAACCAAAAAGATGGCGTGAAAAGTCAGTTAATAAATTAGAGATTCGGTTCCCAGTATGCCAATATTCATCCATAGCATCCTTTAATGAAATGGGTATTAGATCAACTCGGAGATAAGATTTGCCACTAATTGTGGTTTAAACAGGATGTACTGTAAATCAATAAACAACTTTTAGTTTGCTATTGTTCAAAGAACTACGCCAGTGAAGATATGAAAGTTATAAAGGAAGTTTAATGTTTGGCGTAGTTAGGAGGCAAATACTTCATCAAAATCATCTCCCCGAGCCATCCCCCCATCTATAACTAAAGATGCAAGTTAAATGTGTGACAACTTACTACCTTGCCCAACTGCCGTTCTCTGGCCAAATGGCTAAAGTGATACCAGGAGTTTGGATATTGACAAACATGGTACTACCATCAGGAGAGAAGCAGGCTCCAGCAAACTCACTTGTATTAAGAGCATTACGTGCAAATTGATATAGTTCCCCTTGAGGAGTAATACCAACTACAAATTGTGTTTCTGGACCATCTTCGCAAAGGAAGAAATCACCGAAGGGAGCAATGGTGATGTTATCTGGTTCATCAAGTACGCTGCGGTCTGTTGACTCAATGAAGAGTTTAACTGTATTGGCAGAGGTATCGTAGCACCAAACCTGACCCGCTTCAAGATCACCACCAGTGGTAGCAACCCAGTAAATGTTACCGTTACCGTACCAAGCTCCTTCACCACGCTTAAAGATGGCTGCGCCTTTTTCTTGGGCTTCAAAGCGCAGAGTATCTTCATCTGGGTTAACCTCTTCAATTTCAACCCATTCCACTGGCAGAGATTGACCTTTTTTAGATAGGAAGCCAGTACTAGTATCTACAGTGGGCATGCCTTTGATCACGAGTGCTTCCAGGATACCACCTGATTTTAAATCGCCAAATCTGTTAGGACGGAAGCGATAAATACAACTATCGTTTCTGTCTTCAGTTTCGTATACATAGCTAGTAGCAGGATCTACTGCCACTGCTTCATGATTAAAACGACCCATAGCAATTAAGGGTACAGGATCTACTAGCCCACCTCTTGCTGGAACCTCAAAGTTAAAACCGTGTTTTTTACTAACATTATTAACATCTCCTGGTGTATTACCTGCTGGAGTAGAGGTATTTTCTTCACAGCTAATCCAAGAACCCCAGGGAGTTGGACCACCAGCACAGTTACGTATAGTACCAGCTAAGGAGTTGAAATGTCTGATTAGTTTACGTTCCTTGGATACTATCAGTGTGGAAGTACCACCTGCAGATAAGGGGTCATATTTTTTAGAATCTGGTGCTATAACTTGGTTCTCTTCACTAGCACTGATTTCTTGGTTACGGACTAAAATTGTACTGCCTCTAGGTCCAGCAAAAGCTGCCATACCGTCATGATCTTCTGGTACTAGATTCCCATCACTCATCGGTTGACCAGTGATCGAAAAGGCAACATATTTAAAACCTTTTGGTAAGTCCAACAAGGGTGTTTCTTGAAGCTCTAAAGGTAGCTCTTGGAGATTCTCAGGAAATTTTGGCTTGAGTGAACCAAAGCCTTTGCCAAGAACTGATTTACCCAAGGCTACTCTATTAAAAAGAGCTTCCAGTGGTGATGCTACTACTACACCAGCAGCAGTTGTACCCGCTAAGGTGAAAAACTTACGTCGTGATATAGCCAAAGTGTTCTCCTGATTTAAATTTATCTAATTGAGCTTAGTTTAGTATAAAGCTACCAATTACAGAGAAAGATTTGATTATTTTTTGGTTAAATCTAATTTAAATCTTTAAGAATAAAAACTTAATTTTTTCCCTTCAATTTAAGTTAAAACTTGGCAGTCTTTGCCTAAATAAAGGAACTGTAAAGTCAATTTAAATTCATCATAAAATTGCCTACAAGGTATTGACAGAATCTCCCTAAGACGCTTAGATAGTTACAAGCGTTGCTGAGACTGACAACAACAGTACAAAATCCGTCAATAATAATTGACTGTCTGGAGAACTCCAGGCTCGATTAACGCTAATTCAAGTATTTACCAAAACCTGACAATCTTCAAAAAAGGAAAGATATCAATGCCTAGAATCTGGCAAAAAATTGCTGTTGCTACTACTGGCGCAGCATTAACTATTGCAGCAATTGATGCTAACCCTGCCCATGCCCTCAGATTTAAATCTAATTTCACAGTAGATATAACTACAGGTGATTTGGCTGGTAACTCTTACGATGGTTATTTTACTTTTGAAGATTCTGAACTGACTGGAATTGGAAACGAGGAAGTTGTAGCTGACAAAGTTTCATTCGATTTTAATGGTATAACCTACACTGAGGAACAGGATTTTGATTATCCTAATGCTCCCCTCGTAGAATTTGATGGTGGAAGTTTATTGGGGTTAAACTTCGTTCCTTTCGATGAGTTCTTTGCACTTCCTTTCGACCTGATTAACGATAGTTTTCAGTATTTTGCTCATAACAGTGGAGAGGTTGTTGTTAGTTTTCAAGGGGAAGGAGTTGGAAGTGTTACTTACACTGAACCAGAAACTATTCCTGAACCTGCTACTATTTTGGGACTGAGTGTTGTTGCTGCTGGTTTGCTACTAAGGAAGAAGCAAGGAGCCTCCCAAAATATATAGTTCAAAACTTGCCGTTGCTCTAGATTCCTCTTGGTGAATTAGTTTTTCATAAGCAAAGCAATTTAGAGGATTAGTTGTGTTCTATAAGAGAGCGTTTACTACTTGATTGAAGTAAACGCTTTTTGTTTTTGTTTAAGTTACAGGCAAAAATTCCTGTTACTCCAGAGATTAGAATCCCAATCTTAAATCTTCCCTACTCCCTATTCCCTATTCCCTACTCCCTACTCCCTACTCCCTACTCCCTACTCCCTGTCTCAACCAGTAACCTTTGTTTTTGTCCAGCTACTTAGTCATCTTCATCATCAAAACCACGGCCATCGCCATAATCTTTTCCAGCTTGGAAGTTATTATTATTATTTGTCCTCCTAGAACCACGAAGACTACTACGCCTATTATTGAAATTAGTGGTATTTGTTCTCGAAGCAGACTCACTTACCAGAGGTTCTTTGAAACCTAGCAGAACCTCTGAATCACCTAAATAACGAACCCATTGCTGAATACTAGGTTCTCCTTGCCAATCAGAGCGAGAAACTTTCACCATTAGAATCGGCACCATTTGCCCATTACGCTCCCCCAAAATTGTTACAGTAACCTCCCTCACGCTTGAGTTTTCTAGAAATTCTTGGTCAATAGAAGTCTTGGCAACATTTTCTGCTCTCTTAATCAAAGATTCAAAAGTTTGGCTGCTGTTAGAGTTAATGATTAAATCTATCTGTCTGATTTGAGCTAAAGCTGGCATAGCATAAATTCCCCAAGTCATTACAATTGAAAGAATGCCGGGGATACTCCAACGACCGATATCTATAGCTTTCATAATTATGAATTATGTATCAACTATGATTGTTGTTTTTGTGAAGATACGATGAAGTTGACTCTGGAACCCTAATAATATAAAGATTGTGACAAATTCATAAATTTGAATTAAGCAATGAAAATTGATGTATTTGCATTTGCCTCTTGGGAAGAATAACATAATAAACTTAATAGTTAAGTAAGCTTTGATTAATAATTGGTAAAGGATGTCTAATCAAAATTGGTTAACTCTGTTGCGAGAGAAAAAAGCAATTGCTGTGATTCGGACATCTTGTAAATCACTGGGGTATCAAATGGCTCAAGCTGTAGCAGCTGGTGGAGTGTCGGTGATTGAGATTACTTGGAATAGCGATTGTGCCCCTGAGTTGATTAGTCAAATGCGCACGGAATTGCCAAACTGTATTATTGGTACTGGCACACTCATGAATCTAGAACAACTACAGCAGGCAATAGATGCTGGTGCACAGTTCCTCTTTAGTCCCCATGTAGAGACTAGACTGATTGAGGCGGCAGTGACTGCGGGAGTGCCGATAGTGCCAGGAGCAATGTCTCCCACCGAAATTATTACTGCCTGGAATGCTGGTGCTAGCTCAGTGAAAGTGTTTCCGATTCAAGCAGTGGGTGGAGCAAGTTACATCAAAGCTTTACAAGGACCACTAGGTCAAATTCCCCTAATTCCCACTGGTGGTGTTACAATTGGCAATGCTCAGGAGTTTATGGAGGCAGGCGCGATCGCAGTTGGTCTAGCTGGAGATTTATTCCCAAAACCATTAATTTCTAAAGGTGATTGGGAGGCAATTGCCCAAAGGGCAAGAACCCTGATGCAAAAGTTGTCTAGTTAAACAATTGCTCCAGGAAGATCACAGAGTTAAAATATAGATATCCACTAATGCAATCTATTGGTGGAAGGAAGATAATCTAGCCTTTCGGGGTCATCGAACTTCTCTGCTCAAACTTAAAGGGAGGTATGATGCCGATGACAAGCATCATTGCTGATAATTATTATAAATGTCTGCTTCGGTCTAGAAATTTATTATTTGCGATCGCACTAATTCTCACAGCTTTAATTTTACCTATAGAGCCAGCCTTAGCTAATGAGCAACGTGAACTCATTGCTACTAGAATGATGGAGTTGCAAGATTCACAGGAACGCTGGATTCAAATTAATCTTACCGAACAGTTGTTGATTGCTTGGGAAGGTTCAGAACAAGTTTATCTGGTTAAGGTATCCACTGGCAAGGAATCCACCCCTACTTTAACTGGTACTTTCGCGATTGAGTCCAAACGCCCTCTTGATCGTATGCGGGGCGAGGATTATGATGTTCCTGATGTTCCCTATGCCATGTACTATGACAGAGGATATGCTATTCATGGGGCATACTGGCATCGCAAGTTTGGAACACCAGTTAGTCATGGCTGCATTAATGTGGCAGTTGATCATGCCGAGTGGTTATTTGATTGGGCGTCTGAGGGGACTTCAGTGGTAATTCATGAATAGGCATTAGGGAAATAAAAAAATATCCCATCTAGGGGAGGGGGAGATGGGGAGATGGGGAGATGGGGAGATGGGGAGATGATTCTTTAGATCATATAGCAACCGCCAAGGCGGTTAGGACGTAGAATCAAGGTATTGATTCATTGGCTGCTACCATCTGCTCTGCCATGGCTAAACCCTATAGTTATGACTTCCGTCAGAAAGTGATCCAAGCTATAAACTTAGATGGGCTCAAGAAAAGCGAGGCGAGTGAACTGTTCAACATCAGCCGCAACACCATCAACCTGTGGTTGCAGCGTCTTGCCGAAACCGGAGATGTGATGGCATTACCCAACCAGCCACCAGGTAATGGGCATAAAATCACCGACTGGGATAAATTTCGCTCGTTTGCAAAGGCTAATGGCGATAAAACCCAGGTCGAGATGGCTCAACTGTGGGAAGGGGATATTAGCGATGCCTTCGGCGAGCTTCGCTAACGCACAATCTCACGAGTTCTGAAGAAAATTGGGTTCACGCGAAAAAAAAGACCTACGGCTACCGAGAACGGGATGAGTCGAAACGTCAAGCATTCATAGAGCAGTTGGCTCTAAGGGTGAATGCAACGATTGTTTATGTCGATGAAGCTGGCATGGATAACCGAGAAGACTACAGCTATGGCACCGAATGATAGAGGAAAAAGGTTTTTTGCTCTCAAGTCAGGACGTAGACAGGGTCGTGTAAATATGATTGCGGCACTATGTAACCAGCAACTGGTAGCTCCCTTTACCTAGGAAGGTTCTTGTAATCGAAGCGTATTTGAGATCTGGTTGGAAAGCTGCTTACTTCCTCTGCTGAAACCGGGACAGGTGGTGGTTATGGATAATGCCACTTTTCATAAGGGGGGTCGCATTGAGCAACTGATTGAAGCAGCAGGCTGTCAATTGCTCTACTTACCTCCCTATTCACCAGACCGAAACTTGATTGAGCGATGCTGGTCATGGCTCAAAAGTCGGATTCGTAAGCAACTTGACCAGTTTGATTGTTTACGCGATGCAATGGAGCATGTTCTGCACCTGGCGTCCTAACCGCCTTGGCGGCTGCTATAAAATATCCTTTGCAAATAATGTAAGTCCTGTTATAATTTCATACCGTCACTGTTGTGGCGTAACACCTTCTCGCAAGACAGCATAAATTAATTGGTATATCTATTATTTGCACCTCTTACATATTGATTATTTTTATTATAAAGAAAAAATGGTAACTAACTCGTACACAGAAGCACAATTTGCTCAACAAGTACTCATCAAAAAAAATAGATGTATTCTATGTTAGAAAAAAATAAAACATTTTTAAATAATCTTATTGGTTCGTTAACACATATATTAACGACATCAGATCGTTTTAAACCCTTTTTCAATAGAGCAACTATTATAGCTATAATCGCTTTATTAACGGCCAGATTAATCTCATCACTAGGACTTATTCTGCTTAAATTAGGAGGGAGTTGGATTGGTGAAAATGAAACGGTTTTTTGGCGTGAAGCCATTGGTTTAATTTTGTTTGCCGCTATTGAAACAGGGTTAATTTTATTTAATAGACAGTTTCGCAAAGATCATGATAGTCCTCCTAAAAACAACTATACCCCTAAAATTATTGCCTTCTTAGTGGGAGCGGGAATTGCCGCAACTTTATATATGATGTTTGGAGTTTGGTCATTAAGCTTTACAAGTGTAACCAACGTTGCTGTGATCGATTGTACACTTCCGATCTTTACAATACTGGGAGGATCAATATTATTTGGTCAAATGTTTGATCGGCGATTTATAATCGGTGCCGTAATAGCCGTCGCAGGTGCTATTCTCATTGCTTTAGCAGATTTTTACGAATCTACAATACAATTATATGGTGATGCTTTAGTTTTTATTTCCACTTTTTTTTATGCTACTTATTGGTTATTGGTTGAACAAATTCGAGCTACCTTTAGCACTACGATGATTTTACTGTGGCGTTGTGCTGTCGGAACAATTACGCTCATTCCTATTCTCTGGCTATCTGGGAGTGATCATCTAGTACCTAATTCGTGGCAAGAATGGCTGTTAGTCATTGCTATTGCTTTATTGAGTCAAGTTTTAGCTCAAGGATTAGCTGTTTATAGTCTGAAAAAATTGTCTTCCAGTTTTGTCGCTTTATCAATGTTAGTTATACCCCTTTTTAGTCATATCGAAGCGAAATTTATATTCTCAGAAACTACAAGTTGGATTAATTATTTTGGTGGCTTGATAGTATTATGGGGGATGTATCTTGCCATTTCAGGCAAAGGAGCTTTCAAATAATTACTCTCGAAAATTCTAACATCTCACATCACATGAAACATAAAAAACACATTGGTAAAAAAGTGAAAACTTACATACTTCAAATTCAGCCTTGGATTGGAAAGCAAGAACTCAAAGAAATTACTGAAGTTTTGCAATCGAAATATATTACTGAAAACTCAGTTACAAAAAAATTTGAAACTAAAATTCAGGAATTAACAGGAGCTAAACATGCAATCGCCACTACTAGCGGAACAACGGCATTATATTGTGGGCTTAAGGCTTTAAATATCGGTTATGGAGATGAAGTTATTGTACCCAATTTAACCTTTATTGCCTCCTCTAATGCCGTCATTATGGCCGGGGGAAAACCTGTACTATGCGAAGTCGAAAAAAATACTCTTTGTCTAGATGTTAAAGAAGCAGAAGCATTAATTACAGAGAATACTAAAGCAATAATGCCTGTGCATTTATATGGACAAAGCGCAGATATGGATGCCATTAATGAACTTGCTTCAAAATACAATCTTAAAGTAATAGAAGATGCAGCAGAGGCAATTGGAGCTACATTTAGAGAAAAACATTTAGGATTATGGGGAGATGTAGGAGCGATTTCATTCTTTGCTAACAAAACAATTACCTGTGGTGAAGGAGGAATTATTTTAACCAATAATGATATAATTGCTCAAACTTGCCGACGCTTGAAAAATCATGGGCGAGATCGCAAAGGAACTTTTATTCACGAACATATAGGTTTTAATTTTGCCTTTACTGATATGCAGGCTGCCATTGGTATAGCTCAACTAAAAAAATTTCCGAAAATTCTTAAACGTAAGCAAGAGATTTTTGATGCCTATGCCAAGGAGTTTACTAAAATACCGCAATTAAAAATGATTTCTGGAGATTACCGTTGTATCCCAGTACATTGGTTTACGGTTTGTTACGCAGAAAAACAGCCTGAATTAGTAAATTTTTTATCAGAAAATGGAATTCAAACTCGCCCTTTTTTCTACCCTCTCCATCTACAACCTTGTTATCAGAATTTATTTAATTATAAGAAAGAATATCCTATTAGTATAGAAGCCTATGAAAAAGGAATCGCCTTACCGTCATCCTATAAGTTAACCAAAAAAGAACAAAAATATATTATCAACAAAATCCGTCAATTTTACCAAACTTAATGAAAGACTTTGAATTTGACCAATACTTAGAAAAAGTGGTGTCTGAGCTTACAAAAATAGAAAATGGAAAAAAACTAATTAAGGCATTAGTTGCTCAACAAGATTTTATTTATTGGGTTAACTCAGATCAACTTGAAAGTATTAAAGAAATTAAATTAATAGAAGGAAATGCACCTCAAAATCTTGATGGTATTCCCATAGAAACTGATTTTCATACTTATCTTGATAGAGTTATTAACCCTCTAATTTCTTCGGGCGTAATAACTGATGGTAAAAAATTAAGAGGCTACGATGATAGAAAAGTAAGATGGTCTGGAAGAAATGTAACAGGAAACTGGTTTCAAAACCATCATATCTTCAATTTAGAAGTAGGACCTACAACATACCAAAGATATAGTCAAGATCTCCATAGAAGTAAAACAGATTCCTTAAAGTTGATTCTCAAAGGCTTACAATTGTATCAAGATCCATATATTTATTTTTCTCGTACTATTGGTGTAACAGTAATTCCTATTACAAAAAACGGTAATGTGTATATGGGAGAGAGAGCGGCTAATGTTGATTCCCCTGGGTTACTTAATTTTGTTGCTGGTTTAGCTACCTTTGATGAAGCGCTCGACAAGATTAACTTTTATGTTGATGCTCAAAGAGAGTTATATGAAGAAATGGATATTTCACTTAAATTAGATGATTCTAATAGCCAATTCATTGGAATTTCTGGCAACCCTTTTACCAGTGAAACTGATTTAGTTTTTGTCGTCAATACAGATGTTGATGATGTTCATTTTCACAATAAACAATGGTCTGAACATCAAAGACTCGTATGTCTCAAAACAAAAACTGAAGCAGAAAATTTACTAAATGAAGGATTTTTACCCCAAGAAACAACTCACAGTAAAATTGCTTATGCATCTAGATTTGCTCTGAAATATCTAGTTAAAAATCACTTTTTAAAGTAAAAATTAATAGCTTAAAAATGATATAACTTTATGACTAATTATAATCTCGTTTTTGTCACTGAACGTAGCCAGAGACATCAAAAGACAGCTTTAGCTGCTGCACCTGAATGTCTAAATGTTCAAATGCTTGTTAATTCTGATCGCAATGAGTTAATAGAATCTCTAGCTGAAGCAGATTACCTAATTTCTGAACGAGTAGGAGAAATCGATGCTAGTCTAATTCAAGCAGCACCTAAATTAAAATTAATTCAGCGTCTAGGATCATTAACTTATGATATTGACCTTAATGTTGCTAAACAAGAAGGGATTGAAGTTTGTTATTTACCCATAGAAAGTGTAATTAACGTTGCCGAGCATTTAGTTTTGCAAATGCTTGCTCTAGGAAAAAGGGTAGTTGAAGCACAGCAAGTAATCAATACTAAAATTTATGATTCAAGGAAGAGTAGTCAAACCACTGCTGATATATTTGCTTATAATTGGTCAGGTATGAAAAATTTACAAAGACTTACAGGTAGGACAGTTGGTATATTAGGTTTTGGTCAAATTGGTGCTGAATTATCATCCAGACTTAGGGGTTGGAATTGTAAAATTTTATATAATAAGCGTCGTCCTTTACCAGAGGACGTAGAAAAAATGCTAGGTATTACTTACGCTGAAAGAGAAGATTTAACGGCTCAAAGTGACTATATATGCAATCTTTTACCTTATAATAAATCCACCCATTTAAGCCTAAATGCAACCTTCTTTGAGCAGATGAAGCAAGGAGCATATTTTATAAGTTGTGGTGCTGGAAGTGTGATGGATTTTGATGCTCTTGCTCATAAACTTGAATCTGGTTGGTTAGCAGGTGTTGCAGTAGATAGCTTTGATATAGAACCGCCTAACTCATCACATCCTTTAATTTCCTTAATCACAAAAAATCATAATGTTTTTTTTACGCCTCATATTGCCGCAGGAAATACTCAAGATCCAGTGGAAAAACGAAAACAAGATTACCATAATATTCTCAATCATATTTATAATCTCCCTCGAAATTATATTGTCATTAAAGGAACTAGAAATAAATGAATAAAGATTTTAATGAATATTTAATAGCCATAGATTTTGGAGGTGTTATAGAGGATACTTGGAGTAATAAAAAGAAGTGGCTTTATAATCATGGTTTTATTGTAAATACTCCTATGGCTCGTCAGGAATTACGACAGCTAATTGGTAAAAATTTACATCAAACTATGCTTGTTGAAGTTTATGATGAGAAAGAAATGTTAAAAAGTAAAACTTTTAACGGTGCTAAAGAATCTCTCCAATATCTTCAATCTTTAGGAAAAATTGCTATATTGACTACACGAAGCCCTCAAAAACGAGCAACAGTGCTGGAATGGCTTAATTTAATTGGCATAGCAGAATTTATTGATGAACTTGTGATGATCGGTGATGAAGCATTACTTCCCACTAATACAAAAATTCCTTCTAAATTGGATTGGTGTGCAGATCATCATGTTAAATTTTTAATTGATGATGACATGAGACACTTAACACCTCTTGACAATCATCCTGAAATTTTCAGAATACATTATCAAATGGGTTCTAATCAAACTTACTTCACTGCTTCTAACTTAACATTGGCAAATGATTGGTTTGATATTGTGGAGTTTATAAAACAAATATGTCTTTCCGTTATCACCTGAAATAAGATCGTTACTTCTTGTTCTTCTTATTCAAGTTGAGATTTCTTGCCACCGCCAGCACTAATTAGCCTAGTTTTCTTCTTTTCAATTCCTGAGAGTCTTTGCTCGTGCAAAAATTTGGCTTGTTCAATTAGTTGAATTAGCAGCTCATAGAGATGATTGTAGGATATCTTTTAAATATTTGTTCGCCTAAGTACCTCAACAGCTGATGATAGCCTGAAAACCGGGGTTTGATGTACTACAACCGCACCGCTTATTGATAATAACTCCTAATTGTTGACAACACCCTTAACCAGGGTCTAAACTAGCGAAGCTGTCATAAGGGGCAATCTAGCCTGAAACGCTGACTCTGAAAGGGTTTCATAAAACAGTTGAATCGGCATCTATAGTAGCTGAAATATTGCAGCATTTAGCCAGTTACTGCAAAAATCGCCAATTCTGTTGAGCTAGCTTTTCCTAGAATCAAGGTAAGACAAGAGGTTGAAGGAGGGCTGGTTATGACCACCTTAGCTGCCCCAAGCACTGAAAGCTGCAATATTTCTCGTGACCATCTTACCCATAAGGAAGTACAACTATTATAGCAGTCGCCACAGCTGTTAGGACACTTTCTTGTTCTCTGTTCCCTGTTAAGAGTTCCCTGTTCCCTTTGAGTCAAAATTACGATGTCCTAACCGACATGTCGGTTGCTATATTAACAAGTTTAGTTTAGGGTTCAACTACCTTGGGTAGAGGTCTTTTTGATGCCTCTGCTTTTATTGCCTTTTGTAATAGGAGCATGTTTGCAAAGGCGATTGATAGTCTTCGTTTCGCAAGGGTAGTAAGCCTGTGCTTTTTGAGTAATAAGTAATAGATTTTCTTCTTGTCACTTGTTACTTAAAGTCAGACTATTGGTGGCTTCCTTTTTTGTATCTGGTATGTATTATTTTGTTTCTACACTATTACTCTACATATCTTGCATTATTTAGGTCTACCCACTTAGAGCTGCAATTAGGTCAATTTGTCTACATACTGAATAAGGATGATTTCTGTGAATATTTTTTATAAGCAAGTTGCTATTGTTACTACTGCTGTTGCTTTAATTTCTGTTACTGTAGGTGTTTTACCTGCTGAGGGCTACTTCAACTCAATTGAGCAACTGACTGATTTTGCAGTAAGATTTCATGGGTCAATAAATCCTCAACGGTAATTCTCAAGGAACGCTCACTATCTACTTGGAATTGAAGCTTAATGCGATCGCTCCCTGGATTGCCAGGAGGTGTGAGTTGGGCAATACTTCTAGCACCGTCGCGGTCATTGAGAGGTTGCACGGCAGTTTTACCACTATCTAACTGACGAGTAATCAATCGATCACCATCAAAATAAACCTCAGTGCTACCAGTTTGTGCCCCTAACTCGCCAACAATTAGTTCAATACTAGGCTGACTCTGGGCTGATGCTCCCAAAACTAACTCCACCGGGTTATCCATGGGATAAGGTTGTCCAGCTTTGATGATCGAATGCCAATTGTGGCACTTGTTGCGTCGATCCCAGTAGCGGATACCATAGCTGTGGTAGAGAAAATCCTTGACTTCAATACCCTGAGAAAGCCCTAGAGCACCATGAGCAATTGCCTCAAAGGGCTTTTCGCAGCGAATCTTATCTGAGTCAAAGTATTGCCTTACCCAGCTTTGCACAGCTGGAATCTTCACTGTACCGCCCACTAGTAAGACAGCATCAATATCTGATACTTCTATACCATTACGCCGACCTTGTTGCAGCAAACGCTCCATCATATCATCAAGAGTATCAAAAAACTGGTATTCTCTCAAGATGTTTTCAAAATCATCTCGGTCTAGGTTCAGTTCGTAACTTTCAAAAGTTTGATCATTGAAATAGACTTCCTGAGCTGACTGTTTTTCTGAAAGCTGAATTTTTAAACGTTCTGCCAGTCTGGTAGTCAGGGGTGATTTTGTTAACCCTTGCTTTTGGACAAAGTAATCTACAAGCCAGTTATCAATATCTGAACCACCCAAATTTTGCCCAACTTTAGCTAGCACACGAGCAATTTTTACCTTCTGCGCCGAACTCTCGCCCAGTGATTTCTTACCCCATTTGAGAATAAAACCCAGAGGTTTACTACCAGTTTGAGGACTTTGATTAAGCTTGACTAAAGATAAATCCAGAGTGCCGCCGCCAAAGTCAATTACTAGCATGGTTTCCCCATCAACCAGCCCATAACCTAAAGCAGCAGCAGTAGGTTCATCCAACATCCGCACCTGTTGCACTGGCAAAGATTGAGATACTCCACTAAGCCAATGACGGTAGGCTTCAAAACTATCTACAGGCACACTCAAAATTAGAGATTCAATAGTTTTTTCTGGAGAAGGTTCTAATTTGGCAAGCAGTTGGTTGAGAAACCATTGTCCTACCTGTTCAAAAGAGACACTTGTTCCATCTAGTTCTGGCAGAAATCCCTGAATATCTGTACCAATTCCCCGCTTAAAACTGCGGAAGAAGCGTGGTTCATTACTCAGATCAAAACCGCGATCGCGCACTGCCTGCCCTACAATAACTTTACCCTGAGCCGCATCTTCTACATAAACTAAGCTAGGAATTAAGGGAGGGTTTTGCCCTAACTGTAGCGACAATCCAGATAAGTTGAGAGTTTCTGGCTGTTGGGTTGCTATATTCCAGCGGGTGATTACAGTATTACTAGTGCCAAAATCAATTGCGTAGGAAGTATTTGAAATGGTAGACATTATTAATTTTTACTATAATTCATGGTTCATTGCTAACAGTTCATGGTTCATTGCCCATGGTTCATTGGGAAAGTATTCCACAACTGTCGAATACTTTCCCAATGAACTATAGAAATTTTCTTTCTTAATGAGATACACTTCATCTTCTTGCCTATTCCCTGTTCCCTGTTCCCTGTTCCCTGTTTCCTAAAGCCCAAAGGGTACACCTCATCAACTTAAGAAACGCTATATTAACAATTAACGATGAACAATCAAAATTAAAAATTCTCGCGATTAACGATAGCTTGCTTCATCTTTTCAACTACTTCTGCCACTGGCATTACTCCCAATTCTCCAGAAGCACGGGTGCGGATGCTGAGGCTCTCAGCTTCCACTTCCTTAGCACCGACAACTGCCATCACTGGGATTTTGGCTTTCTCGGCATTACGAATTGCCTTGCCTAGTCGTTCTCCACTAGTATCTGCCTCGGCTCTAATTCCGAGCGATCGCATTTTTTCAACCACTTCTTTGATAAAAGGCAATTGTGCCTCACTGACTGGCAGTAACCGCGCTTGCACAGGGGCTAACCAGAAGGGGAAATCACCAACATATTCCTCAATCAAAATCCCAATTAGTCTTTCTAAGGAGCCAAAGGGCGCACGGTGAATCATAATCGGGCGCTTACGAGTGCCATCTTCTGCTACATATTCCAATTCAAACCGCTCTGGCAGATTATAGTCTACTTGTACTGTACCCAACTGCCATTTGCGCTCCAAGGCGTCACTAAAGATAAAGTCGAGTTTGGGTCCATAGAAAGCTGCTTCTCCAATACCTTCAAAGTAGTTCATGCCCAATTTTTGCACAGCACGGCGGATGGCACCTTCTGACTTTTGCCAAGCCTCATCTGAACCAATATACTTATCCGATTCTGGATCACGAAAACTCAGTCGGGCCTTAAAATTTTTCAGTTGCAAACTCTTGAACACCGACAAAATTAAATCTACGACATTGAGGAATTCTTGATCTAACTGTTCTGGAGTTACAAACAGGTGGGAATCATCAACCGTAAAGCCTCGCACCCTGGTCAAGCCCCCTAGTTCCCCAGATTGCTCATAACGATATACTGTACCAAATTCTGCCAAGCGCATCGGTAGCTCACGGTAAGAGCGTAACTCACTCTTGTAGATTTGAATGTGGAAAGGACAATTCATCGGCTTGAGGACAAAACCCTGCTCTGCTGACGCTGCTTCCTCATCCTCTGCCATCATCGGGAACATATCTTCTTTGTAATTTTGCCAGTGACCAGAAACTTTAAACAAATCGATTCGACCAATATGAGGCGTTACTACTGGCAGATAATTGCGTTTAAGTTGCTCTTGTTTGAGAAAATCCTCTAAGGTACTGCGCAAAACTGTTCCTTTCGGGGTCCATAAAGGCAACCCAGGACCAACAGGATCTGCAAAAATAAATAATCCCAGTTCTTTACCCAACTTGCGATGATCCCGTTTTAGGGCTTCTGCCTTACGACGCTTGTATTCTGCTAACTGTTCTGGTTTTTCCCAAGCAGTACCGTAAATGCGCTGTAATTGAGCTTTCGTCTCGTCACCCCGCCAGTAGGCTCCAGCAACACTTTCTAGTTCAATTGCCTTGGGATTTAAATCACTAGTATTTTCCACATGGGGCCCAGCACACAAGTCCCACCACTCATCTCCCAAGTGGTAAAGTGTAATCGGTTCTGCCAAATCTGCCAGGATTTCCAGTTTATAAGGTTCACCAAGCTGTTGAATTCGTTGCTTAGCCTCTTGGCGACTAACCTCTTCCCGAATTACTGGCAGCTTACGCTTGATAATTTTATCCATCTCTTTTTTGATGGTCTTCAAGTCTTGCTCAGTAAAGGGTTCTGGTTTATCAAAGTCATAATAGAAACCATTCTCAATCGAAGGGCCGATAGTCACCTGTGCCTTGGGAAATAGCTTCTGCACCGCCATTGCCATCACATGGGAGGTGGTGTGGCGAATCTTTTTCAAAGACTCAGATTCGCTCGTGCGGGGCAGATAAATTTTTTCAGGCTGCTCTGGTGGTTCTGACTTCGACATCGGTGAGTTTTTCCTTGAGAGATTTCACATCAATCCTCTGCCTCTATGATACAAAGGGAATTTTGATGATCAATACTTAGGTTGTATGAAGGTGAGAGTCACAAAATGTTAAGAAATATAAATAGAGTTAATATAATAAAGTATGAAGAGAATCTGTTTTTAATTCATGCCTCAATCCCACCCATCCGAAAAAGAGTTACTAAGGACGGTACTGCAACCACTATTAGAAGATTTTCAATATTGGTTTTCACGCTCGCGCTCTTTATTAGAAACTGAAGATATTCCTTTTTTGAGCCAGGAGCAACAATTCAATTTACTCTCACGAGTAAAACAAGCCCAACAGGAGGTTTCCACAGCTGTTATGCTCTTTCAAGCAACTGGCGGTGAAGTGGGTGTTGAAATGGCTACTCTGATGCCATGGCATCAGTTGTTGAGTGAGTGCTGGCAAGTGGGAATGCGGTGGCGCTCTCTAACCTCGGCAACAATAGGATCGAAAATCCCAGAAGATAGCTAAATTAGAGACTGCCCACTGCTCCCATATCGCCTCCTATTTTGGAGAAGCTCAACAAGCTACCGATAAGAAATCAATTTTTACCTTGATCTAAATATAAAATTTACAAACTACTCACTGCGGAGGACAAAGCAATGTTACACTTACTCTATTTAATTGCCTTTACGACGATCGCGTTTCTGGCGATCGCAAATTTAATTCGCAGCTTGTTAAGTGTAGGTATAGATTCTCAACGTCTTTACCCACAAGCCGGAAAGTCACAAGCAGATTGGGGTCGTCAGCAAATGAGCCCTCCTTCCTCTCAAGACAATAGTGCACTACACCCAGAATTGTTAGATGAAAGAGGCAATCCCGTCAACGAACCGCTCCTAGTAATGCGCTCTCTTACCGTCGAGGATGCCCGTGAAAAGTTAGATGCCCTGTATAATTGGTCTCCAAGCAACAGTGCTGAGACACAGGAAGAAAGTTAGTACCAGAAGTTTGCGATATTCTCCCCACGCTGGTTCTATAAGTACAGCGTGGGCTTGATGGTTCATTAGCCGTTGAAGCATGATCTATGAACCTGCTAACTCTTGACTACTGAGAGCTTCTTCCAAGACGACACCTTCATATATAAGTTCGAGAGGAAACTCAAACTCAATGCTTGACAAAGTGATACTATCTCCAGCCTGGTAGGGATAGTAAAGCCACATTCTTCCTTCTCCCCGAGAGTAACGCTCAAGGGAAACTTTTTCCGAGTCAATCAAGATATACTCTTGCAAAGAGGGCATTGTCAGGTAGTAAGTGAATTTTTCACCCCTATCTTTAGCGCTGGTACTAGGGGAGAGAACTTCTACAATTAATTTTGGCTTTTGAATAAATTTGCGTGCCTTGAGGTCAATCGGGTCACAACTGACGATAAGATCAGGATAATAGTAAGGGCCTTGAGAATTTACTTGCACCTTCACGTCTGACACATTCACCCGACAACCTCTCGAACGCAGATGTGGGTATAAGGCTCTGTACAAGTTAAGTGCTATATCATTATGGGGAATTGTAGCACCTGTCATGGCAAAGACTTCACCATTAACATATTCGTAGCGAATGTCTTGCTGAGATTCCCATTCGAGATATTCCTCGATGGTCATTTTTGGCAGTTGTTGGGGAATGGCTATCATACTTATTACTTATTACTTATTACTTATTACTTATTACTTATTACTTATTATCTCCCCCTCTCCCCAAGCCATCTCCCTACTCATAAAACTAAGCCCTGAGCTTCTAGAAAGTTAGCAACTCTTAGAATCAGCGCCTCATTGTAAGGGGCAGCAATTAGTTGTACTCCTAATGGTAAGGCAGTAGAACTTTTAATTGGCACCGACAAGACTGGCAAACCAATGAAAGACAAAGGTTGTGTAAACAATCCCAAGTTAGGACGCACTAATACCTCTTCCCCAGCAATTACCATCTTTAACTGACCAAGTTTTGGGGCAACACAGGGGGTAGTTGGAGCTATAATTATATCTACATTCTGGAAGATTTCCCCAATGCGATCGCTAAACCATCGCCTGAACCTTTGGGCTTGAATGTACCAACTAGCGGGAATCAGCGCACCAGCTAAAAACCTATCTCGTGTAGCTGGATCAAAATCCTGGGGGCGCGAGCGCAATTTTTCCAGATGCAGATTCGCTCCCTCTGAGGCAGTGATGATATAGGCGGCTGCCCTTGCCCGGTGTGCTTCTGGTATAGTGACAACTGAATTGGTATCTAGTGCCCTGGCAACTTTGGCGACAGCTTCTAAGGCTTCTGATTCTGCTCCTTGGGCAAAATAACCATCAGCAACGGCAATCTGCAAGCCCTCGATACCTTGATGGAGTTGCGGTAAGCAGAGTTCTGGAGGACGATGAGTACAAATTGGATCACTTTGATCTACTCCCTGTAGCACATCAAAGCAGGTGGCAAGGTCGCGCACGGAACGCGCAAAAGGACCAATATGATCTAAACTACTAGAAAATAGGGCTACTCCTGAGCGTGAGAGGCGACCATAGGTGGGCTTAAAACCGAAAACACCGCACAGAGAAGCAGGGACTCGGATGGAACCATTAGTATCTGAACCCAGCGTCAGAGGTACTAATCCTGAGGCAACTGCAGCAGCTGAACCCCCAGAGGAACCACCGGCAATGCGGCTAGGATTATGGGGATTAGGGGTAGCACCGTAATGACTATTTTCAGTAACGAAACCATAGGCGTACTCATCCATATTCAGCGCCCCCACTAGTACAGCACCCGCTTGTTTAAGTCTGGCAACGGCAGTTGCATCTTTAGTGGCTGGGGGATTGTCGGCGTTGATTTTTGAACCTGCTAGGGTAGTTAAACCGGCAATATCGAATAAGTTCTTAACTGCAAAGGGAACCCCTGCCAAGGAACCAGGATTGTCTCCTTGGGCAATGGCTTGATCAATATGTTCTGCATCTGCTATTGCTACTTCAGTTGCGATCGCAGTAAAACAGTTAAGTTGTCGATTGCGAACAGTTATTTGTTGTAGACATTCAGCAACTACTGCCTTAGCACTTATTTTACCCGTTTGAACGGCAGCAGCAATACTAACAGCATCAGTTGTTTGCAAGTCTAAACTCATATATAAGGTTCTCGATTAGATGAGGTACTAAGTCTAATAGCACTAGCTTAAGGAGCAAATCAATAATCTGTAGGTTGGGTTGAGTGAAAACGAAACCCAAAATTTACAAAGAAGTAAGCTGCATCCCACGTCTTTTAAGCGTGGGATGTAGCGTTAAGGCTTTCAAGCCGCGTTAGATGTTTGGTTGATCCTCGATTGTAGACATACTATCATTATTAAAAGGGTTGGGAGTTCAACCCTAGGCGTAGGAGATGTTAGACGGGCTGTGCCTGCAATCTCTGCCTGATGCCTGAATCCCACGAATTCAATTCGTGGGAGTGGCTCAA
>JAAHGS010000084.1 GCA_010692645.1 Symploca sp. SIO2E9 | reverse complement strand
AGACATACTATCATTATTAAAAGGGTTGGGAGTTCAACCCTAGGCGTAGGAGATGTTAGACGGGCTGTGCCTGCAATCTCTGCCTGATGCCTGAATCCCACGAATTCAATTCGTGGGAGTGGCTCAAGTTCTATGGGATGTCTTCGGGCTAACGAAAACCCACCCTTCAACTCTCGTAAGGGTGGGTAGTTTAAACGATCTCAAAGACTAAAGGCTCTCCTCTCTCCTTAACCAGTAAGTTTAAGTTAGCCGTTGATTAACCTCCGTATTGCCAGCCAGTATCTTCCAATAAGAGCTGTTTGCCCTCTCGGTGAATACCTGAGGCAATTACCTCGCCCACATAAACAGTGTGATCCCCTTCTGCTACTGTGCCAACTAGCTTGCATTCAATGTAACCAAGAGAGTCAGAGATAATTGGACAGCCGGTTGCCTCTCCCTCATAAAATTCCACATCATCAAACTTATTGCCGACACGGCTTTTAGGCTTAAAGAATTTAGCTGCCATCTCTTTCTGCCCTGCGTCGAGAAAGCTGATGGCAAAGACTCCACTCTTTTTGATCATTTCGTGGGAGCCAGATTCCCTATTAACGCAATTTACCACCAGTGGAGGCTTAAAAGAAGACTGCATCAACCAACTTGCCGTAAAGCCGTTCATTTCTTCTCCGTCTTTAACCCCACAGATATATAAACCATGGGGAATCTTGCGCAGCATAGTCTTTTTCGCTTTTTCGTCTAGCAAGGTTGCCTCTCCCTAATTCTTTAAGCTCTGGCTTTAGTTTACCCATTGATTAGGAATGACGGAACAGGTGGGCATGCTCAGGGTGATAAAGACGTGAACGTGCTTTACCCATACTCCCATCGGCAAACGCTGCCCTTAGTGCAGGACTAATTAAATATAGCGTTGTTCGCACCAAATTTTCTTCTCTAGTTACTGACGCCATTTTTTCAAGGGGAATCAGCCAAATTTTCTCATCTGACCAACCGATACGAAAGCAGACTGCTACTGGTGTATCTGCTGGATAGAATTCCAAGAGTTTACCTTGAGCCTCCTCGATGTGACGGGCGCTAAGGTAGAGGCAAAGACTGGCTTGATGTGCTGCCAGAGATGCTAACTCTTCCGACTCAGGTACGGCAGAAGCTCTACCGCTGATACGGGTGAGGATAATAGTTTGTACCAACTCAGGTACAGTTAACTCCACGCCGAGTTTTGCTGCTGCTGCCTGAAAGGCGCTAATGCCTGGGATGATTTCAAAGGGAATCGATGCTTCGGCAAGGGCTTGCATTTGCTCGTGGATAGCACTGTAGAGACTAAGATCCCCAGAATGTAGGCGCACTACAGAGCGATGCGATCGCACTCTTTCAATCATCAGCGGTAAAATCTCTTCGAGGGTTTTATTGCTAGTGCGTATAATTTCGGCATCAGCACGAACACTCTGCAAAATTTGCCTTGGTACTAGGGAGTCAGCAAACACAATTACATCTGCCTGTTGAAGGATTTTGAGGGCCTTAACAGTCAATAAATCTGGATCTCCAGGACCAGCACCAATGATATAGACTGCTGGTGCTAGGGGAGATAGAGAGTTTTTCACGGGCATTACATTAAGTTAACTGAATCAGACATTAGCAGTAGTTAGGGTTTGCTGAATAAGTCTGGTGGTAAGGAGAGGGAGCTCTTAGCAGGGAGTAGGGAGTAGGGATTAGGGAAAAGCCGATAGTTCTAAGCCTGATTATCCATGATTAGCTCCGAGATTTTCCTATTAAGTGCAAAGATTTTTAGCCATTGGATGCTATAACCAAGCACTTGTAAGGGTCAAAAAAGGCTCAAAATCATTGTCTGGTATACCTTCTAGATTAATTAAGCAAGCCCTAGTTATAGCAATGCGCCCTCAGGTGTTGACAAATTTAAGGGACTAAGAATTGCTAAAACCTTGATCTGAAAAGCTTTTTCATCCCCTGTTCCCTGGGGTGAACGAAATTTTGGGTGGCATTTGATTTCTCCGCGTCTGGGCGTCTGGGCGTCTGGGCGTCTGCTTACTTGTTCCCGCACTCTTTTTTTCGTTCACCCTGTTCCCTGTTCCCTGCGCGCAGCGCTATAGATTGGCAAAAAAAATTTGCAGACTACCAAAATCTTTCCGGACTAGTTCTATCTCCCTAAGAAGATAGAAGTGGTAGATGCACCCTGGTTCAGCTCTAGAGTCCCCCTCTAGAGCTTTTTTTATGCTTATTCTCTAGCAATTGGCGCACTTGGGTAGCTAAACGCTCTGCACTATCTTTAACAGCTAGAGAGGCAGTTTTTTTAGTCATTTCCTCTAATACCTGGGGTGTTTGGAGCAAATGCAAAACCTTACTTGTCAGCAGTTGGGGTGTGAGCTTAGCCTGACGAAATACCAAAGCCGCACCAATTTTGTCAAAACTAGCTGCATTATAAGCTTGATGATCTTCTGCAGCATAAGGATAGGGTATCAGGATTGCTGGTGTCTGTGCGATCGCTAATTCCGTCAATGTCCCAGCACCAGCACGGCTGATTGCCAGGTTAGCTCGCTGTAGTAAGCCTGCCATATTCTCATAGAAAGGCATGGGAAAATATTGTCGATGTTCTAGCATCCCAGCTTCTGGATCTTTTTCTCCGGTGAGATGAACTATCCAGGCACCAGCATTAAACCAGGCTTGGGCGCACTGACGCACTAATTGATTAACTGCCACGGCTCCTTGGGAACCACCCACAACCACAATCAAAGGCACCTCCTCTGGAATTGGCAGTTCAAGTTTCTGAGGATGCTGAAAACTAGAGCGCACTGGTGTTCCCACATATACTGTTTTCACTTTGGGCAGATACTCCGAGGCAGACTCAAAACCGACAGCAACGGCAGAGCACCAACGAGAACACCAACGAGTCACTTTGCCCGGTAAAGCATTAGATTCGTGTAGAATAACAGGCAAACCATGCAAACGGGCGGCAATAATAGCTGGGGCCCCAATGTAACCGCCAGTCGTGAACACGCCCTGAAATTTCCCAGTTTTGAGTAGTCGCTGTACCCGAAAAATGGAACTGGCAAGGCTGGCAAAGATGCTTAACGTACCGAGTCCCAAACGCTGTTGAAAACCTTCTAAAGTAATGGTATGGAGGGGATAGTACTCTGGAACTAGTTGTCTTTCAGCGCGATTAGGTACACCTAGCCACTCAATTTGATAGTCTGGCAACTGTTGGGCTACGGCTAAAGCGGGAAATATGTGTCCCCCGGTACCGCTGGCAGCAATCAACAGGCGAATAGATTCGTCAGGCAAGGTTTATTATTCTCCTACGGGCAGCTGCACTCTATAGTTAGAATCGAAAAGCATATCATCCCAAAATTCCAATACAAATATTCCTCTCTCAAATATTCCCTAGTATTCACCCAATGCGCAATCGTGTCATTCTAGTGCAACGAATCTATAAACAAGCGGTCGTTAAAGCTAAGCCTAGTACCTTAAACTGGTCAGTTTCTTTTATCTTAAGCTTAGGCTTAACCTTAGGATGGATTATTGAGGCTCAAGCAGAAACTCCTGAAACTGCACCATCCCAGCTTAAAAATGCCATCGCCCAAATCGATGCAGCAGCTAATAGTCGTGATTTTAATGTTGTGAGACAGTTCTACAGTAATGGTTTCCGCAACTCTGATGGCTTAACTTTAAGCTCGATGAAGCCAGCTTTGACTCAACTGTGGGAGCGTTACTCTCAGCTCAATTACCGCACAGAAATCCAGTCTTGGGAAAATGAAGGCAACGCAGTTATAGCAGAAACCATTACCTACATTACTGGTACTGAGGTAGACAATGGCAGAGAAATCAAACTCGAATCGACTGTGCGCTCACGCCAGCGTTTTGAGAATGAAAAAATTGTTGAGCAGGAAATTATCTCAGAAAGCACTAAACTCACTTCCGGAGAAAATCCTCCCAGCGTAGAAGTAAATTTACCAGAGCAGGTGCGTACAGGTCAGCAGTATAACTTTGATGTGATTGTCAAAGAACCTCTGGGTAATGACATACTATTGGGAGCAGCTTGGGAAGAACCAATTCAGGCAAATCGCTATACTAAACCTGAAGAATTTGAGCTGGAAGTGCTGCCAGCAGGTGGTGTGTTCAAACTGGGCAGAGCACCTTTTAAGGAAGGTGGGCGCTGGCTTTCAGCTGTTTTAATTCGCAAAGATGGTAT
The DNA here is from genome assembly GCA_010692645.1 of Symploca sp. SIO2E9. Lineage (GTDB taxonomy): Bacteria > Cyanobacteriota > Cyanobacteriia > Cyanobacteriales > Coleofasciculaceae > SIO3C6. The sequence continues at coordinate 22,647 of JAAHGS010000084.1, read as the reverse complement.
GACCATGGTAACTGAGCGCTTGCAGTTTGTTCATCCTGACTCTGGAGTTAAAAGAGATGGGGGGATGGGGAGATAGGGAGATGGGGAGACAAGTTGGAGCGGAACTTGATCCCTCCCAACTTCAGCGAAATATTTATCTCAACTAAAAATAATAATGGTTTCAGTAAAAGACCAAATAGTTCTAATTACTGGTGCTAGCAGTGGCATTGGCAAAGCCTGTGCCCAATTATTTGCTCAAGCTGGTGCCAAAATCATACTAGTTGCTCGGCGTCAGCAACTCCTAGAAGAGCTAGGGGAGCAACTGAGTAAAGATTTTAGTTGCCAGTTGCATTTAATTTCCCTAGATATATGCGATCGCACTGGTGTACAATCAGCGATTGATAATCTCCCTGAGCCTTGGTCAGCTGTAGATATCTTAATTAACAATGCTGGACTTAGTCGCGGTTTAGATAAGCTCCATGAAGGTAGCATCCAAGACTGGGAAGAAATGATTGATACCAATATCAAAGGGCTGCTATACATGACGCGAGCGCTGGTACCAGGGATGGTTACTCGCAGTAAAGGTCATGTGATCAATATTGGCTCAATTGCTGGTCATCAGACCTATCCAAGGGGCAATGTTTACTGTGCCACGAAAGCTGCTGTCAGGGCAATTTCTGAAGGTTTGAAACAAGATTTATTGGCAGAGCCAGTGCGAGTAACTTCTGTAGACCCTGGCATGGTAGAAACAGATTTTAGCAAAGTCCGCTTCCACGGCGATACTGAACGTGCTCAGAAAGTTTACCAGGGATTGACGCCACTAACACCAGAGGACGTTGCCGATGTGGTGCTTTTCTGTGCTACTCGCCCTCTCCATGTCAACATTAGTGAACTACTTATGATCCCCACAGATCAAGCTAGTGCAACCCTATTTAATCGGCAAAATTGATCTAGCGATGATTCAAGCTATCTCTAAACCCGTAACCTTTGATGAGTTCATCTGTCTTCGCGGCAGGAGACTCTCGAAGGAGGGCGACGAGACGTGCGACATAAACCCCTGGGGTTTCCCCAGGCGACGCGCACTCGCCGAATGCCGCCTCCAATTAAGTTTGTGGTAAGATACTTTTGGTCGTTGACCCACCCAGACAACGGGGACAGACAGCCTAACAGATCGAAGTTCGCAATTTTTGGCGACGGCGCAGAAAAGTTGGCAGACTGGGATAAGCTGACAGGGCAATGGAAAGTCCACCCCTGAAAGACGCAAAGTGAATAGATTTTTTCGATACATAACCGTACCGCAGGGCTTGCGGAATCGGGGCTCTTAGTGGAGTCGAATGTCTGTGGACGTATCGATGTCGGGGGTATAGTTTAAAGATTGTGTCTAGATATGTACGGTTGAAGCAGAAAAACCTAATCGTGAGGCTAGGAATCCCGCGAAACACGCGCTGGGAGGATGTCAATGCCTGGTATCCAGAGAATTCCCTTTGCCGCTATAAACTCCATAACGGGGTAATTATTGAGATGCCTAAGCCTAAGGGTAAGCATTCCGAAATTGCCGGTTTTCTCAAAGGCAGGCTGTTTCTGGAAATAGAACGCTTACAACTAGCCTATTTTATTCCCAGAGAATGTCTAATCCAACCCATCAGTGATGAATCTGGTTATGAGCCTGATGTCATTGTTCTCAATAGACAAGCCCTCAAACTAGAACCGCGTTGGGATGCTGAATCGATTATAACTCAGGGAAAATCAGCCTCATTAGTTGTTGAAGTCGTCTCGACAAATTGGAGCGATGATTACGCTCTCAAGCTGGAGGAATACGAGTCGATAGGTATTGCTGAGTATTGGATTGTAGACTATCTAGGTTTGGGCGGTAGACGGTATATTGGCAACCCAAAGCAACCAACCTTAAGTGTTTATCAGCTAGTTGAGGGTGAGTACCAAGTTAGTCAGTTTAGGGGGGATGAATGCATTCAATCACCAACTTTTCCAGATTTGAATTTGACGGCACAGCGGATTTTTGGCACTGGAATTTGAGAAGATTACCATAGGTGGCAATCAAATTAACTCAAAACCCATCACTTGGCGTCTCCAACAATCAAACAGCAACTACTGAGCAATCTCTCTAGAATCTCAAGCCAACGCCCCCCTGTACGGAAATAGCAGTTCCTCCCCCATCTCGATAGGCATCGAAAGCAAAGATAGCATTGCCAAAAACAACTGTATTGCTATTAGGAAGGACGTAATCAACACCTGGCTGCACTGCAAAGCTAGTCTTATTTCCCACTGGTGAAGGTGTATCACCACTACCGAAGGCAACACCTACTCCCAGATAGGCATCTGTTTGCCAGTTAATGGGAAAATCATAGGAAATAGTCGGCACCACAGCTGTACCAGCGCCAATAAAAGCTTGTGTCCTCAGGGAAACTGGAAGTTCCAAAAGTTTGTAGCGTACAGCAACCACTCCACCAAATTGTTGACCATCTCCCCCATCATCTTCAGTAATACCAAAGGTAAGACCAACACCAACATAACTACCATAGGCTGCCTGAGCCGATGCTGAGTTTGTGGCAAAGGTAAGACTGGCAATACTTGCTAGTGCTACAGTTCCCACTGCTGAGTATAAACTAATCAGATGCGGCATTTCCTCACTCCTCAGATAGATAAAGCAGAAAGTTTTATTGTCGCTGATTTTAATTCACTTGCTTAAGTTTCTGAATACTTGCCTACAAGTTCAACAATCTGAGTATGGTTTGTCTCTATGAGTTCCTGTTGCTCTGGCCAGAATAAGAAAGGGAGTTGCTCCAAGGGAAACCAATGTAACTCGTATTCTAGATCAGGATCGGTAGGGTTTCCTTCTACTTGCTTAGTGGTAAACAGAAAATAATGGGTTTTTTTCCAACGCCGCTTGGAAAAATCCAACCTTTCTCTGACTCCAAGTTCAGTAATTAATTGCAAGTTCGCAATGCCGGCCTCTTCCTCAATTTCGCGGTGCGCTGCTTGCTCAAGGCTTTCGTTTGCTTCTACATGCCCTTTAGGTAAAACGTATTCAACCCCTCTGTTTTCTCTAACTAATGCGATGTAAATCTGGTTATTCTCTAGGCGTGCTACCACCCCACCAGCAGAAGTTTCCTCTGGAACGGCAAGAGGCCTGTGATACCAACTTTCATCAATCATTTTCTATTATTTTAATCTAAAATAGCGGTTATCAAGGTGAGGTAATCAGCCTTAGGTTTTAGGTAACTCTTAACAGGGAACAAAGAATAGGTAGGAGGATTCAATCTAACTCACTTCCATGAGAATTGCTCTAAACTGAATTCAGTGTACGCTAAGCTTGACCTCTCCAATTCACTAAGAATTTGGGGATGGACTTAATGGGGTGGATCTGAACTGTTGCAGATAGCCAACAACTAGCTTGGGTTAAGTAACAGCAAAACCCAATAACCAAGTTTTGGCCTTGAGTCTCTTAGCTCAACCCACTTTACAGAAATAAGACGCTCCCAACTTAATGTTTTCTGTGCCCCAAATTGTCTAGCCTTAAGCAAGCAACCCAAAAATCTAGGTAAGATATCAAGACAAGATAGATAAACACCTAGTATATTCTAAAAACTACTTATGGTACTAGGTAAATAGGATCTAAGACCCTACAACTATTTTCCCAACTATAAACGCCTGTTAATTATAAATTAAAATCTTGGAAAATGGAAACAACCGCTGAAGGGCAAGTTAATATATTGACATCTCAGCTTGAGTCAAAAACAGGGCTTAATCTTACCTTAAATGGAAAAATTGAGCAAATTGACGGTCTAATGCACCTAAAATTGAGAGATTCCACCAGCCTACGCCTCTCTCAAGAAGTGAGTGATGCCCCTACAGATTTTCGACGGTGGCAGGTAATTCCCAGCACTGACTCTACAGGGGAAATCTCCAGCGTAAAAGTCGTTAGCTCAGAACAACTATCCCCACAGCAAGCTAAGAAAGCCTCTGAGGACAAATGCGATTTAGTCGGACGAGTCGTACAATTGGGAAAAAAAGGTCAATTTGTGCGCTTCAAGGTGCAAAGACCTGGAGAGAAAACCCTAAAACCTACTTTACTTAATCCTGACCCCCGGATGAAAGCGGGGCAGCTCTGGCAAGTTTCAGCTCGACTCCAAGGCAGAAGTTTACGCATCGAATATGCAGCGCCTATTTCTGGGAATGCTCTTGCTTCCTTAAATCCCCAAACTATAACCTCAAACTCATCTACAGCAACTACTCAGAAAACTACCACTACACAGAAGTCTGGAGAATCGCCAGAGTCTCGTAATCATTTATCAGGGCCTCGCGTACTTGAGGAAGCTACTGCTCCTAATCACAAAGCCCTCGCCGCACTCTCAGCTCAAACAGGAGATGAAACTAATTGGCAATTATTTCCCGGTGTCTGGCGGCGCTATGCCTGGGAATGGGAGGCTATTAACTCGATAACGGGTCAAAAAGCCAGAGTGCAAATTATGGCAAGGGGTACTAAAAGTCAAGTTTACCTTTATCCAGAAGTTGCTAGTGATTTAGCTGATAAGGAATCGGCAACTAGTTTGGAAGAAACAGAAGACTTAGTGGTTACTCCCTTAGGAGCTGCTCGCAGCATCGGTGCTTCCTGCTTCAAAGTAGAAATTGGTCCCTATGAAATCGTACTCGATTGCGGAACCAGACCTAAAGGCTATGAACCCTTGCCTGCACTTGAGCATTTGTCGCGCCCCAATTTATTACTAATTACTCATGGTCACCAAGATCATATAGGTGCAGTACCAGTTTTCCACAATCGTTGGCCCGAGGCGCGGATGATTTGTACTCCTGGAACCAGAGAAATTGCCCAGGTAATGTTACAAGATGGCTTAAAGGTACAGCAGTTAAATGAAGACTCCCCAGAACTATTTGATTCTGTAGATCTTGAGCGTACCCTCTTCCGTCTGGAAACCCAAGCCATTGGTGAAGACTTTGAACCCCTACCAGGATTGAAAGTCAGATTTATTAATGCTGGTCATATCCTGGGAGCAGCTTGTATCTACATGAGCTATGGAACGCGATCGCTACTTTACACAGGAGATTACAACACTACTTCCTCTCGCACAACTACAGGATTGCAGATATCCGACCTCCCGGAAGCTGATATTCTGATTACTGAGTCTACTTACGGTGCTGATGCTCATCCAGCACGTAAAGCACAAGAGACGGCTCTGATCAAAGCGGTTGCCTCAGTTGTGCAAGCTGGCGGTAATGTATTAATACCAGCTTTTGCTTTAGGGCGTGCTCAAGAAATCCTGTTGGCAATTCGCACCTCTCACGAGTTCCGGCAAATGAGGATTCCTGTCTACGTAGATGGTTTGGTAAGGGCAGTTACCAATGCTTTTCGAGATCATCTTACCCTGTTGCCTCAATCAGTACAAAATCTGGTCAAGCAAACTGGGATTGAACCCTTTTTTGATTCAGAAGGGATACCACCCATTATTCCCATTGCCCGCAAAGAGGAACGTCCTTTAGCAATGGCGAAACCCAGTGTTATTGTCGCTTCCTCAGGTATGCTTAGTGGGGGAGCTTCTGTATATTATGCCCAAACTTTACTAGAGCGAGAAAATGCTGCAGTCTTCATCAGCGGCTATACTGACGAAGAAAGTCCTGGTCGTCTGCTCCAAAACCTTGAGACTGGGGATACGATTGAATTAGAGGGCAAAGAGATTACCGTTAGGGCACATATTCAAAGATTTAATCTCAGTGCCCACGCTGACAAAGTCGGATTAACTCAGGTAATTCATAAGGTCGATCCCCAGCACCTAATTCTGATTCATGGTTCCTTAGATGCACTGCATGAATTAGCACGTTCTGGCGATTTGCAGAAGAGGCACGTTGTTCACATACCTGCCGTGGGAGAAGCTATTGAATACGGGCAAATTCCAGAGCACGTGAGTTCCAGGCGGCAAGATCAACTGATTGAGTATCAAACTAACTCAGAAGTATCAGAAGGTTTTGAAGTCGAAGTAATTGCAGAAATAGAAGGAGCTTGGCTTCGGATTCCTGAAGAAATCGTTGAAGAAGACCCCCGTTGGCAGATGTTAGCAGATACTGGCATACTTAAAGCCAAGTGGGACAGGAATGGTTTGAGGTTGACTACCTTAACTCAGCATGACTTGATCATAGAGGAAGCCAAAAAGAGTGGAGAAAATTGCTGTGCCCAATGTGTGCATTTTCTAGGCAGGTCTTGCCAATCTGAGGATAGCCCAATGTATAGTCTGCAAGTAGATCCAAGTGGTTATTGTCCAGAGTTTTTCCCCTCTCAATCAGAGTTATATCTCCGCAGAAGTAATTTAAATAGAGGGATAGATGGTGAGATGGGGAGAGAGGAAGATGATCTTGATTAACCATTTGCCCTGAATGGGTGAGCGAAAAAAGATGCGGAGATGGGGAGATGGGGAGATGGGGAGATGGGGAGATGGGGAGAGGGGGAGATGGGGAGACACGGAGACGCGGAGATGGGGAGACGCGGAGAATTCAAATCACACGCAAAATTTCGTTCAACCGACTTAAATTCGCTTAATCATAACTAATGATGCTATAATTCTATAGACTCGGATTCATGCGATCTCAACGCTCAAACCTTGTCAGGACCGGAAGGTAGCAGCAATACGAGATGCTTGTGATAGGCGTGGACTCCGGGTCTTTGAGTTTGTTGATTTATTCGGGTATCTTATTTTCTGTTGAAGAATTACCCTTAAACTCTCGGCACCCATGACTCAACTCCAACACCGGTTTCAAAGTTTTGAGGAGTACCTTTCTTACGACGATGAAACTGATAACCTATATGAGCTTTTCAACGGAGAATTGATCGAGGTGCCACCAGAATCAGGCTTTAATGTTGAGATTGCCAACTTTCTGTTTGCAGTGTTATTGCCTATTATTGGCTATCAGCGCCTTAGAGGGCATGGCCTAGAGTTGGAAGTACGAGGGGAGCCGAGGAACCGTTACCCAGATTTGACTATTATTAGAAAAGAACACATTGAGCAGTTGAAGCAGCGCAATACAATTAGGTTGTCGATGTCTCCTCCACTGCTAGTGATTGAAGTTGTAAGTCCTGGAGAAGTACAGCGTAACCGAGATTATGTTGCCAAGCGAATGCAATATCAGGATTTGGGTGTTCCTGAGTACTGGATTGTGGATCCGCAAGAGGCGACGATTTTGGTTTTAGAATTGACAAAGGATGTCTATACGGAGATTGACACTTTTAGGGGAGATAATGTAATTGTTTCTCCTCAGTTGGGATCACTTACTCTGACTGCTGCTGAGGTATTTGCAGCTCTTTAAGTAATAAGTAATAAGTAATAAGTAATAAGTAGTAGGGTGGGTTAGGCACGGGTATAATTCTGGCGATAAACCCATAAGTTTTGATTCGTGCCGTAACCCACTATCAAATAATATGTAACTCACTATACAATTTACCCCCATCCCCCCATCTCCCCCTCTCCCCCTCTCCCTTCAACGTGGAATGTCTCCCGAGATTCGTGCATCCATTTTGGCTTGGATTTTTTTGAGGTTGATTTCTGCTATTTCATCTAGAGATAGGTCTAATTCATTGGCTAGTTGGGTAAGATACCATAAGACATCGCCTAGTTCTAAGAAAATTGCTTGTTTTCGAGATGGTGTGATCATTTCTCCGTCATCACGAATGGCTTTTTTGATTTCTTCGGCAACTTCTCCTGCTTCACCGCATAATCCCAGGCTAGGAAAAACGTAGTTTTCTCCTTGACGGGGATAGATGCCCTGTTTGAGTACTTCTTGTTGGTAAGAGTTAAAATCCATTTTATTTCTATCTGATGCTTCTCAAGAGTCGCTGACTAAGTCAGAAGGCTTTAGTAACCTTGATGAGTGAAACACAGTAAGAATATTGACATCTTCTTCACTCACCAAATAGACAATCCGGTAACTGCCAAAGATAATCTCTCTAAGATCATCTTGATTAAACTCTGGCACTACACGCCCTGATTGCGGAAAAGCCTCTAGGCGCTTTACCGCCTCAAATACTCGATCCGTAAACACCTGAGCAAAGCTTGGTGCATCTCGCGCCATGAAATCACCAATAGATTCTAAGTCAGCTAGTGCTTGAGAAGTCCACCTTACTTGTGCCACGTCTTCATTCGCTTTTTTGCTTCTTCCTGGGAGATTGTATCACCAGCCTTGACTTGTTTGAGTCCTTGGTCAACCTTGTATAGAAAATAAAGACGTTCCATAATTTCCTCAAAAGTAACATCTTGGGGCATTGCTTCTACTGTCTTTAGGACTTGATGCTTAATCGTAGTGTCTGCCATAACTGCTTGCGGTTAAACTTCTACAGAATCTATGCTATTTCTTTTAGAATATAGGGCTTCAGTTTTCAAGTTCCATGTCGGTAAAGTGTTCCAGCAGCATCCGATGGATGAAGATGTAGCCACCGTCTACTTTTTGGAGAAACTAAAAATTGAAGAGCAAGAACCAGACCGAATTGTTTACGATCCTAAATTGGAGGATATTAAGCAATGGATAAATTAGAACAATATCGGCGATTTATCAAGTTAATTTTAACAGAACACGCTCAAATAGCAACTACTACTGACACAGTCAAGGCTGAGCTAATATTTGATAGCGAGCATGAGCATTATCAATTGGCTTATGTGGGCTGGCAAGGAGATAAGCGGGTATTTGGTCCTGTAATGCACTTTGATCTTATAGATGGCAAGATTTGGATTCAATATAATGGGACTGAAGATTCTATAGCTGAGAGGTTGGTAGAAATGGGTGTACCCACTTCAGATATAGTTCTGGGTTTCCATTCTTCTTTTAAGCGCCAATTTACCCGTTATGCAGTTGGATGATACCCTAATAATACCCTAAATTAGGTTAATTTGAAGGTTGTTTTGGCAACTAAAAATGCTTCAGTTTTCAAGTTCCATTTGGGCGAAGTGTTCTAGCAGCATCCGATGGATGAAGATGTAGCCACCGCCTACTTTTTGTAGAAAAATGCGTTCTGCGCAGTAGTCGAGGAAGCGGGCATAGTTCCAGGGGATGTAATTATTGAAGTAGAGGATGAGGCGGAGGGTGAAGTGTTGGATGCAGGCTTTACCACTACCAAGCAATCCAAAAGCTAGAATAAAAGATAATCCAAATTTTAAATTATAACTCAGAATCAAATTTACTAGCAAATTCTCTCTCTCAATTAGCACTAAACTCATCAGTATACCTAATCCCATACTCAGTCCCATACCAATCAATATACTTAACAAAAAAATTGCGGTATTTTGAACTGTTCTCCAAATGCCTTGATTGGGGGCTGTTCTTGTTCCTATTTGCAAGCCTCTTTGCCTACTGAACATAATTCCCAATCCTGTTCCGCAAATTATTCCCAATCCTAGTCCAAAAATTACTCCAATCTTCAGTCCAATCTTAGGTCCGAAGTTTATTCCCAAAACTATCGCAAAAATTAGCCAAATAATTAATCCAGCAATTGCACCAAATCTTACTTGTTTAAAAGTCACTTTTAATGATTCAATGATTTCAATTTTTTTGTCGTAAATTGCTAATATTAATCCAAATAATGTACTTAAAATTAGGGTCGTAATCAAATCCAACCATATAATAAAGAATAATGAAAATATTAATATAAAAATTAAGAAATTAACTATTATATAAATAATTTTTTGATTTATATTCTCTAGATAAGTCGGCTGTATTGTTTCAATTAAAAATATTGTTTGTGACTCTTGAAGCATTCTCTGCGCTAGCCAGATTAGCCAGTGCTTTACTTGCGCCCTCTTATATCGCTGATTAGTCTTCCGGCGCTTAAACATCTTCTCGATATATGCATCAAATAGCTGCCTACGACGTTCTACCGCTACATTAGTTCTAGGCAAATCCTCAACTGCCACTCCCCGATAAGCCAGAGTCATAATATGGAGCATCAAGGGCGACTGCGCCAATTCTTGCAATACCCTATCTTCTGCAATTAATGTCCTCAAACCTTTTAAATCAGCCCCGACACTATCTAAGTAATGGCAGATTTGTTCTAAAGTAAGTGACTTTAAATAAACTGCACTTTGAAAATTTAGACGGTTAGATAGGGCTTCATAGTCTTTAATCCGACTGCACACAACCAACTCTGCACCATAATCCTGCTTGAATTGGTTCAAAGCAAGAATACAGTCGTCTCGATACTCTGCCTTGACTTCATCCAAACCATCTAGTAATGGCAGTAATTCCTGTTGACTTACCCAAGCTTGTCCAATTTTCTTGGGAACAGAATAAAAGGTATTTAGCTCCTCGACTAGCCAATCTGCTATCTTCTGCCGCTTATTTGCCCAAGATGAGAGATTCAAGACTACCGGAATCAGCAGATTAATATCTTGTTGAGCACGGGCAATTAAATCGCGGGTTAGTTCGAGTAAGGTTGTGGTTTTTCCTGCCCCTGGCTCCCCTAAAATTAATAGGGTTCTTCCTGCACCAATTTGGTCAAAGATATCGATAATCTTAGTACCTGCGGGGAGGGGTTGAGGTGAGGATTCCTCAGTTTCTAGAATAACGCTCCAAGGATTTGCGATTGCATCTGGTCTTTCCTCTAATCCCCACTCAATCAGCACTTGGTTATAGAGAGATTTTTCGAGAACACCTTTGACCCAATCTTTCTTAACTTTATTGAGTAATGCCTGACGGTTGCGGTATTCTTGCCGAGTTAGGGTTGGTTGCTGATTGAGAGCAATATTATAGATGTCACCGCCGATTTGATGAGCGTTGACTGTCTCAGCATCAACAAACCCACCCGCAAACTGGGAATTCTGTAGGTCATTATTGGAGACTTTTTTCGGCTCTTCAGGCATGTAACTCTAGCGATAAGGCGAGTTTTTTACAAAGAAGTAAGCTGCATCCCACGTCTTTTAAGCGTGGGATGTAGCGTTAAGGCTTTCAAGCCGCGTTAGATGTTTGGTTGATCCTCGATTGTAGACATACTATCATTGTTAAAAGGGTTGGGAGTTCAACCCTAGGCGTAGGAGATGTTAGACAGGCTGTGCCTGCAATCTCTGCTTGATGCCTGAATCCCACGAATTCAATTCGTGGGAGTGGCTCAACCTCACCCCCTTGCATCCCCCTCTCCCAAGCAGGGCGAGGGGGAAAATTTTGATGGTTACTCCCCTTCTCTCGTTTTGGGAGATGAGGTTGGGGGATGAGGGCAGACAATAGTGACATGCTTCCTCTTATGCTTCTGCCTCAATCCAACCCCTAACCATTTCAATAGGAATAGCAATCGGGGCACACACAAGCTTCAATGCTTCGATGCCACCTTCTTTTAAGGCATTCTTCAGCCTTGCCCTTAATGTCGGGTTTTGCTTAATCTCTTGTTGCAGAGTTACTGCTAATGCACTCTGTTTTTCGATTGCGGAGGCATGAGGATAAGTCTGCTCTAGTTGTTGCAGGAGTTGCTGAATTTCTGCGGCTGCATCTGCTAGGTTTTGTCGTTGCTCTGGAGCATAATTGTTGATATCGCCGCCTATCTGCTGGGCGTGAACAGTATCAGCATCTACGAGCCCTCCACCAAATTGAGCATGCTGTAGATCAAATTTAGATACTTTTTTAGGAGCGCTTGACATGGTATCTCCTTGATTTTTATAGGTTTGGGCGTAAAAACTGGGACGCCGTAGCGCCGTTTCTACCATATTCTCTAAACTAGCAATTCGACTATCTTTCTCGGCTATAAGTTTCTTCTGTACTTCTGCCTCTGCTAAGGCTTTGATCTCGTTATAGGTTTGAAAATACTCAGCATTGAGCTGAGAATGATTAGCCTCAGGAGCTGTTGCCGCACGCAGTAGGAATTTGTCTTCTCCCCGCTTTTCCATCGCCACAATCTCTAGTTGGGCATCTGGATTATTTTCGGCTAACTGCTTAAAGGAAATTGCGATCGCACGGGGGTCAACAGCTTGGTTATGATAAAGGTCAAGGGTATCTACAATTGGTTTAATAAAGTCGGCGAAATCTCCGTCTTCAAACTCCTCTTCCCAGTTATCCGGTTTGCGGCGTCGATTTTCATCATCTTTAGTCGTTAAGCGCATAAAGACATACCTGCATCTCACCCCCTGCAATTGGGTATGACTGGTGATGTTCCAATCTTCAATCGTCGCTCCGGTGAGGGTGGCACCAGTTAAATCCGCTTTATCTAATTGAGTTTGTACTAGTGTGGCTCTCGATAAGTCAGCGTCTTGCAGGTTTGCTTGAGTTAAATCAGCGCCGATGAAACTGGCATCTGCCAGATTTGCACCTTGTAAGTTGACACCGCGTAGGCTTTGATAGTCAAAGTTCTGGTTTTGTCCCTGTCCTTCAATCAATAATTGCCTTACTTTTGGGGATTGCAGGTAAGTTTTTCCAGGGCGAATGCGATCAAGTTTTTTGGCTTGATACCAGCGAGTGCGGATAAGAGTAGCTTTTCTTAAGTCTGTGTTTTTGAGTGTGGCTCCGGTGAAATCAGCTTCGGTCAAGTTGGCATTGTAAAAATTGGTTCCACCTATAGCAGCAAAGACAATGGCAATTCTCCGCAGCCAAGAAAAATTCTTGTCTCCTGCTAAGGTTCGCCAACCCACATAACCTCCCAGAAGCGCTACACCCCAAGCAAAAGTCCAACCCCAAAAAAAATCTATAGAAGCCCAATTCCAGTCTGAAGTTGAAAACGACAGGAGAAGGTCATCAATTCCACCCCGACTTGAAACTCTAATCACCACCCCAGCTACACCACTAGCTAAGGCTCCAGCAAAAATCACAACACCTGTGAAATTTTCGGCTACAGTTCCAGCTAAAACCAAAGTACCAGCGATAAGTCCAGATGTACCTACTGTTACAGCTAAAGCTCCACTAATACTACTAACCCAGTTCACGACAGCCTTGTCCGTCAAAAGTACCACAGTATTTCCTATTGCAGCCACAATCCCAGCGACGAGCATTATCGAAATCAAGGCTCCAAGACCTGCACTTACACCTTTATAGACCCAGATCAAAACGAAGCTGAATAAAAGTCCTAAAACAAGAACACTTAACAGAACGGCATGTTGCTCAAATACGGAATTTTGAAGCTGAACTCTCAAAAGTCCGTTAGCACTGACTGAACTCAACTCTGCTAGGAATGCCAGAAGAAACAAAATAAGTAGCAAAAAAATTGTCTCCTGGCGCTGCAATCCACCCTTTGCACCAACGAATTTTGCCCCTATGAGGTAGGCATTTGTAAAATTAGTCCCTCGGATATCAGCCTCAGAGAAGTCTGCACCAGCTAGGTTTTGACCTTTGAAGGACTCTCCTTGAAGATTTACACGACGAAAATCTCTTTCCCCGTCGTTGTATCTCCTTATGGCTTCACTGGCTTTCATCCCCGCTGACTTCCTAGATCATATGCCACAGCATAGCTCAGTAATTGCTTTAATACAAATCTCACCAGAAGCAAGTTATTTCCAAGTTTAGATAATTAGACCTCTTTAGACCTTATGCATTTGCCCCCTAAATCCGCGAATTTTGGGGGGTTTAAACTCTTTTCCCCCCAGAGTTGGGGGGTTAGGGGGGCGAAATCGACTCAAAGGCGTAAGTTCTGACGATTCCAAATAACCAAGCAATTATTTTTGAAGATGTAAAAATCGATTATTGTCTCACAATTAAATTTTGATTTAACCTGAATTAAGGCAAGAATGATCAGCTTAAATCAAACCATTGTCATTCAGAAAAACTGCAATTAATTTCCTACATTATTGCCATGTTTCTAACATCGAACCCAGATTATTAAGTAATATTATAAGTCCCAATTTTTTTTAGTAAAAGGGTTGTCTCAATCAAAGCAACGTGGTAGTTTAATACTGTTACAACTGTAACCCAGAAAAAAAAGCCAGCCTGGAAAAGTTAAGCGCTTGCAGGCTGGCTCTGGCTCCCCATAGATCAAGGAGACAATTTAATTATGTCCTATCGAGACCGACTCAGGCCGTGGGCTATAGCCCGTCTGTTGCACAACAAACTGCAATGGTCAATTATCGATCGCTATCGCACAAAATCAGACGCAGAAGGACATCTCAAATGGTGGCGAGAACATGTACCCGACACCAAGTTTGAAGTCATCTGGGATTTACCGAGGAAGGATGAGTAATAAGTAATAAGTAATAAGTAATAAGTAATAAGTGAAGACAAGGACATTTATTGCTTATTACTGGTTAATTTCATTATTTCTCCCCCTCTCCGCGTCTCCGCTTCTACTATGACTATTCTATTTAATTGCCTCCAACCTGCTCAAAAGTTCCGCATCAGTATTTGTGATATCGCGAGAATGCTGAAAATTCCCCAGCATCTGATTGTGCGTGTTGAATGCTGGGCCTATGTAATCTTTGTACATCGCCGTGATGTGGGAGGACAATTCATCAGTTATCGGAAATTAGAACAGTGGAAAAATGCTGTTGCCTGTCAGATTCAGAAATGTTCAACCATACCGCAATTGCAGAAATTGTGGTTAGACATTATCAAAGACTACCGCAAACACAAAAAACAATACGAAAAAGGAACTCGCCAATTTTTACGCCAAATCAGGCTACAACGCTGGAACACTCTTAGGCAAAAACTTAGGTAAACATCCCCAGAGATGGGGAGCTAAAGGGAGCATATCATCTTTGCAAGTGGATGAACTTCCTGCACTTCACGATGTCATTTTGAGCCTAACGAAGTGATTTCCAAACTAAACCCAGGCAACACCTCTTCCCCTGACAATACTACAGGTATGCCCACGACCTCGACCTCTTGCCCCAGGCGATAAATTTCTACCTGTTGATCCTTGGGATTAATCAACCAACCCAAGCGCAACCCACTCCCCAAATACTCTAGCATCTTGTTCTGTAGGGGCTTTAACCTATCGCTACGAGAACGTAATTCAATTACAAAATCAGGGCAAATCGGCGGAAATCCTTCTCGTTGCTCCTGAGTTAACCCCTGCCATCTTTGCCGTTGCACCCAAGCAACATCGGGAGAGCGATCGCCACCTCCTGGTAAACTAAAGACAGTCTGAGAGCTAAACACCACACCTAGGTTCGTCTGACGATTCCAGATAATCACATCACCAATTAAATTTGCCTCTTGGCTACCACCTTCACCACCGATAGGCGTCACAATAATCAATTCTCCATTCGGTGAACGTTCGAGCTGTAAATCGGGATTTGCCTGACACAATTGAGAAAACTGCTCCCGTGTCAGGGTGGTAATTGGCTCTAAATTCAGTACCGTTGTCAACGCATTACCTCCTTATCCACAAATGTTGCTAAATAGAAACGAATGTCAATGCCTTTTCAAGCTGCTTAGTAGTCCAGACGCCAGTAGTTTGCCATAATAGGAGTAAGGTTCGCCCAAGCCCTAATGCAAAGCATTTAGCGGCGAATACTTCAATTGCTTGATTTTTGGAGCATCAGTTTTCATGGCTGGTTTGGGAAATATAGTTCAAAAAGCGTTTTACCTCGGAGTTGGTTTAGCCGCCACTGCCAGTGAGAGAGCTGGGGGAACCTTGGCAGATTTGCGAGTCCAAGCCCAGAAATTGGCGGATGAACTGGTACAAAAAGGTGAGATGACTACCGAAGAAGCCCGCAAGCTGGTTGATGATTTGGTACGGCAGGGACAAAAGCAACAATCTCAACCAACAGAAGACAAGACTGCAGCTGAACCGCGCCTAATTGAAATCGTTTCTGATGAAGATGAACCATCCTCAAAGGATAATCAAGATGTAGATACACTACGTCAGCAGGTGGAAGCCATGAAAGAAGAACTGCGTCGTCTCAAGCGCCAATAGTATATAGGGCCGAGGCTGTTTTAAGAAAAAATGAGTAAATCTGTATTGTGTTAGTCTAGCAGGGTCTATTACCCTATTATCTGAGCAATTTTCAAATGTTTAAACCGCAAATCGAAGCGTGGGCATTGCCCTCAAACGCTGATTTATTGGAAATTTAAGCTCTTGTCCAACCATGCTCAACCTACACAAAACTGCTGTTAAAATCACCAAGACTGGTGGCTTGGGCAGTAGTTTATTAAATATTTGTTACAAGTTAAGAATCGTTTACAGCAATTGCCAATATGGAAGAATGGTCTAAGGAGATTTTTGCAACATTTGAATCAGTGGCTGGTGTCGTTGATGAGTTTTTCCTGGGAGTCACTGAAATCGTAGAAGAGATTGCCAATGATTTAGAGAATTCCTTTGGTGCTGAATTTGAGGAGTTTTGTCAGGAAGCTTTTGAATCTTTAGAATTTATTGTTGAAATTTATTATGAGTTTGAAGAGATAACAAGTGAGGGGGAAGAACCTTTCAACTATTCCGTGAGACCAAATTCATCTAGACATGCTGCTTGCATAGGTTGTCGTAATTACCATGGTCAAGTTTATGGAGGTAACTTGCTAGTCTGTGGAATGCACCCCTATGGTTGGGACACTGAAAATTGCCCTGACTGGGAATCTATGCTTGATTAATTGATACTCCCCATGCATAGAAGGCTGGGGATTGTTGGTTCATCGACTTATTTCTATACCTAAATTCTAACAGTTAATCAGTTGGCATCTACACATGAGCGACTCCCCAATACAACAACCATTTACTCCCTCAGCAAAATCCCAGCTAAAATATGGCGAACGTGCCATTGTCGAAGGCAAACTGATCACTTTTCCCAATCCACGCGTGGGGCGTCGCTACGACATTAAAATCACCTTGCCAGAGTTTACCTGTAAGTGTCCTTTTTCAGGATATCCTGACTTTGCAACGATTCACATCACCTATGTTCCTGATCAAAGAGTGGTAGAACTTAAGGCTCTTAAACTATATATCAATAGTTATCGCGATCGGTACATCTCTCATGAAGAGAGTGTTAATCAGATTCTTGATGATTTTGTTGAGGCTTGTGAACCCTTAGAGGTGAAGATTTCAGGAGACTTTACACCACGGGGCAACGTGCATACCGTGATTGAGGCATACTACCAGAAAGATAGAGCTAATCTGGATTAGCCGATTCACGATCATGCGACGTTCTCCATTAATAACTACCAGTTTGTCTTGAGCCACTCCCACGAATTGAATTCGTGGGATTCAGGCATCAGGCAGAGATTGCAGGCACAGCCCGTCTAACATCTCCTACGCCTAGGGTTGAACTCCCAACCCTTTTAATAAGGATAGTATGTCTACAATCGAGGATCAACCAAACATCTAACGCGGCTTGAAAGCCTTAACGCTACATCCCACGCTTAAAAGACGTGGGATGCAGCTTACTTCTTTGTAAACGATCGCGCATTTGACTCAAATCTTCCTTACTATTGTCAGAATCTTGTGTTTGTGGTATGTCTATATGCTCGCGGCTAACTAAATTCTGTGATGAGTTTAGTCTAGAGTCAATTTGGCGCAAGCGATCGCGAATTCCGTTGAGATGCTCCTGAGAAGACAGAGGTTCTCGAGGTGCAGGTAAATCTGTATTCGGCCAGGTGGGCAAATCACTACAGGGACAAGAGGCTGGCGGCATTCCAAGATTGAGTATTGGTACAGGCAGATTACAACGGGCACAAGGTTCTATGTCCCACCTTGGTCCGAGTAATTCAGTAATGGTTTGGGTTGTACCTTCGAGATAACAATCACCGCTCTCTGGTGAAATGAGCTTCTGCCAGATATTTTCAAACTCATAGCTGTAGCGATTATCTTCTATCACCTTTTGTGGTATGATAGAAAGTAGACCATTGCAAATAATAATCCTCTTCCCCAATTGAAACCAGTAGCAGAGATAGCGTTTTACGTGTTGTTCAGATGCCATGGGATTCCTCGGGTGTGGACCAAAGGGCGTTGAGTGTTGAGTGCCAAACCCAATCCCTATTTGTTAGTTTACTCCTATCTTGGAGCTTCAAACCTTATATCCTGTCGATGTGTAAGGAAAAATTAATAGTGTGTACAGAATGCTAAGGGAGCAAGGAGTTCCTATTTGAGCTCTCCCCCTCTCCCCATCTCCGGCAGAAGGCAGAAGGCAGGAGGCAGGAGGCAGAAGGCAGAAAATTCATCTCCCCATCTCCCCGTCTCCCCATCTCCCCATCTCCCCATCTCCGCGTCTCCGCGTCTCCCCCTCTCCCCATCTCCCCCTCTCCCCATCTCCCTGATGGGATATTTTTTTATCTCTTAATCTAAAGGTTCTCCCAGAGCACTTAGATTGAGAATATGACCTCCAGTTACTAAGTAGACTTGATTAGAAGCGATACCCAGTTTCCTTACCAATTGTCCAAGACGATCGCGAAAGCTTCTACCCAAAGGATAGGCAGGAACCACGCCCCAGCCAGTTTCCTCTGCTACAAAAATCACAGTACCTTTAGTCTTCGCTAAAGTGTCAAATAATTCTTGTGAACTTTTTTCCCAAGCTGCCTCGTTTTGGTCTAGGAGATTTGCTACCCAGGTTCCCAAAGAATCCACTAGCAAACAGCAATTACTCTGAGAATAATCTCCAATTGCTCTTGCCAACTCTACAGGCACTAAGAGTGTTTTCCACGACTTTGGGCGTCGCTGTTGATGTTTTTCAATTCTAGCTAGCCACTCAAGGTCATTGGGCTCAGCTGTTGCTGTTGCTAGGTAAATAACCTGCTTACCAGTCTGCGTCGCTAGAGTTTCTGCCCACTCACTTTTACCACAGCGAGATGGTCCAGTCACGAGAATGACTTGACTGGTAGTTGTGTTCATAAGCATTTAGCCCTGATTGTAAAGCCTATTTTCCGGAATTAAGGCAGTGGCAGTTGAAGTCGCCAGTATCCTTCGTTAAGTTTAGTGTAACTGGAGCTTTGGCAGCTTTGCTGGTGTCTGTTGGAGAATACATCCTATGATTATGTATTCAAAAGCGCTCACAATACCAGTTCCCAGGCAATTTTCGTCAGCCAATCAACTAGTTATAGCCATGGTTTCTCCAAACATACGGCAAATTGAAAGTA
Organism: Symploca sp. SIO2E9; assembly: GCA_010692645.1. Taxonomy (GTDB): domain Bacteria; phylum Cyanobacteriota; class Cyanobacteriia; order Cyanobacteriales; family Coleofasciculaceae; genus SIO3C6. Next base: position 3,687 of record JAAHGS010000084.1, on the reverse strand, counting down.
CACTCAATCAGTTGTCTGATCGCAACCTAACAGACTCTCAAAAGACATCTGCCCCGGTAAGAGAGTCTCCAGACAAGCAGGGCATACCTTCTCAGCGTCAACCTCATAGAGGCGCTCCCTCCTTCTCAATGGCTGTACAGCCTTTCCCTATCGGCAAGAATCACGACAAAACCCCAACACTGCCCAAATTGAAATCTGCCACCATCAGTGAGCATCGCCACGGAGCTAATCCTGCCTTAGCAATGAACCTGCTAAAAGATATCGAGGCAACAGTTACTGGTTGGCAAAAGGAACTGCAAAAGCTGGTGCGGCAAATTCAAGATCTTTATCTGGAAGGACCAATTGTTGATGGCTGGTTAGACTCTCATGAGCGCAAAACTCAGAATGCTCAAGCTCAAGTGCGCCGCTCTCAAACTGATCGACTCCGGGACTACGTTGAACAAGAGTTAAATCAATCCGATGCCAAAGTTACCTGCCAATCTCCCCGCACTGGTTACCGCCTTTGTGGATTGGATACAGATGGTCAGTATTGGTCTCGCCCTTGTCCACCGGAGCAGGTTCCTAGCGTTAGTTTAGCAATTGCCCGCTATCATAAGCTGCGGCAGTTGCTCAATCGCAAGCAAGAGCTAGAAACTCGCCTTAATCATTTGGCGGAAACTCTTGTTGTCTTGCACTCTCATTTGAGCAAGGATTGAGCTTCAAGAGGTTAATTATTGCTTAAAGTGGCACATCGTCCTGTTGGCAGGTTAAAAAGTTGGAAGAACTTTAAAGTTCTTCCCTCCACAATCAGCTCACCCACTCTCTCTAATCTCCCTACCTATGTCAGAGCCTCAAATTTCTGCCATCATCTGTACCCACAATCGCGAACAGTATTTGGGTGCTGCCATTGATAGTTTGCTCCAGCAGGAATTTTCCAACTATGAAGTGATTGTAGTGGATAATGCTTCGAGCGATCGCACCCGTGAGATTGTTGAACAAAGGCTTAGTGACCCTAGACTCCATTATGTTTACGAACCCGTAACTGGTCTATCGGTTGCTCGCAATACTGGTGCTAAAGTCGCCTGTAGCGAATTTCTAGCTTATCTTGACGATGACGCTGTTGCTAGTCCTCTCTGGCTCAAGTCAATCTACCAAGCCTATCAAAACAATGAGAAACTAGCAATTGCTGGCGGTAAAGTCACCTTGCTATGGCCTGAGGGCGTTACCTCTCCCAATTGGCTCTCATCAAATCTAGCAGGAAATTTGGGGGCTTATGATCTTGGTGATCAAATCGTGCAAATTAAAAATCCTGGTTTAACGCCGCGAGGCTTGAATTATTCGATCAGGCGAACTTTCCTAGACAAAGTTGGCGGTTTTGATGTCAATTTAGGTCGTGTTGGCAAAAACTTGCTATCAAATGAAGAACTGCACATGACAGAACTAGCTCTCCAAGAAGGATGGCAAGTTGCCTATCTGCCGGAAGCCCTAGCAGCTCATAATGTTGCTCCCGAAAGACTTGAACGCCGTTGGTTCTTCAATCGAAGCTGGTGGCAAGGAATTAGCGAGTGTTACCGTGAGCAATTGGCTCATCGGGCTGGTGCTGCTCAGATTTGGCGAGGAGCTGAAAGAATCCTTCGGGGTCTTTACAAATCTTTAAAACACTCTGGTGACCCTGCCTTGCGCTTTGACAACCTAGTTTACGCTTACGGTCAAATTGGATATCTGAGTGCAGCAATTAAAGGTATGCTCAGAGCTGGGAAATCTAATTCAGCATCTGAGTAATTAGCTTAGAGCCTCGTGCAGGTTTTAGCTTCAATATTACTGATTTTTAATTCTTAAGTGTTGATTTGTTAGGGCTGATTCCTTAACCAGAACCATAGACTTTTACATCCTACTAGCAGCTTTTTAACCATGAACTCCTCTGATTCAAAAATCCCGGTTTCAGTACTGATTCCAGCCAAAAATGAAGAAGCCAATCTCCCAGCTTGTTTAGAAAGCGTCAGTAGAGCTGATGAAATATTTGTTGTTGATTCCCAAAGTAGCGATCGCTCGGTTGAAATTACTGAAAGTTACGGCGCTAACGTCGTGCAATTTCACTTTAATGGGAGCTGGCCGAAAAAGAAAAATTGGGCATTAGAAAATCTACCCTTCCGCAATGAATGGGTACTAATTGTCGATTGTGACGAGCGCATTATCCCGGAACTTTGGGAAGAAATTGCTGCTGCAATCAAAAATCCTAACTATGATGGCTACTACATCAATCGCCGAGTTTACTTTCTAGGTAAATGGATTCGTTTCGGTGGCAGGTATCCCGATTGGAACCTGCGCCTATTTAAACATGCTAAAGGTCGCTACGAAAACCTAAACACTGAAGAAATTGCCAACACAGGCGACAACGAAGTTCACGAACACGTGATCATGAAGGTAGCTAAAGAACGGATTGGCTATCTGAAAAAAAGCGATATGGATCACATCGACTTCAAAAATATCTACCACTGGTTAGACAGACATAATCGTTACTCTAACTGGGAAGCCAAGGTCTATTACAACATGTTAACTGGTAAAGATGAGTCCAATACCATCGGGGCTAGTCTTTTTGGTGATGCTGTACAGCGCAAGCGTTTTCTCAGGAAAGTTTGGGTATGGATGCCCTTCAAACCAACCCTAAGATTCATTATTTTTTACTTCCTGCGATTTGGTTTTTTAGATGGGAAAGCAGGGTATATTTATTGGCGTCTGATGAGCCACTACGAGTTTAATATTGGCGTCAAATTATATGAATTGCGTCAATTTGGAGGTGTACTCAACCTTAACAAGCCACAGTCTGTGCAGCCACCAGAGCCAGTGGCTTCTAAAACTAACTGAGTAATTTTAACAATTGTGAATGCATACAATACTTAATAAAAATGACTTCAAAAGCTGCTGTACCTTCTGGATCTCAACCCGATTCTCCTAACACTTTGCCGACTAACGAAGCAGCTGAGTTACCTAAAAAGCAGGGGTTATCTACCAGTGCCGTGGACTCAGTAGAATTACCGGATGTGAACGCTGCTTCACTGATTGATTTATCCAAATATGATCAATCTTGGTATGAACGGGGGCGACCTGGTTGGTTTGTTTTATTATGGTGGTTAGTACAAGCGATCGCCTTTCCTTTGAGTCCCCATACTTTAAATGGCTTCCGCTGTTGGCTGCTGAAGTTATTCGGGGCAAAAATTGGCACGAATGTAATTATCCGCCCCACTGCCCGTTTTACCTATCCCTGGAAAGTGGAAATTGGGGACTACAGTTGGATTGGCGATGATGTCGTGTTATACAGCATAGATCAAATTCGCATTGGGCAACACTGCGTCATTTCTCAAAAATGCTACCTTTGCACTGGCAGTCATGATCTCCGAGATCCAGCATTCGATCTGATCGTATCAGGAATTACGATTGGTAACGGTGTCTGGGTTGCCGCTGATTGCTTTGTTGCTCCAGGTGTTCATATTGGTGCTAATGCAGTAATTGGAGCACGCAGCAGCGTGTTTAGTAATCTCCCAGCCCAGCAGGTTTGTTGGGGTACACCAGCACGCCCTCGCTATCAGAGGGAGATGGGGAGAGGCGGAGACGCGGAGAGGGGGAGAGGCGGAGACGCGGAGAGGGGGAGAGGCGGAGACGCGGAGAGGGGGAGAGGCGGAGACGCGGAGAGGGGGAGACGCGGAGAGA
>JAAHGS010000083.1 GCA_010692645.1 Symploca sp. SIO2E9 | reverse complement strand
TTTAGTCCTCTACAGTTCACTCTATTTTAGACTAGTTAGATTGATTTTTGTTACCATAATTTAGCTCTTCGAGTTTCTACATTTTGATCAGGTTTTAGCAGGTTTTGGGCTATTAGTAACTACCTCTAACAACATACTCACACCAGAAATTACAATTCCCCCTTTAGAAAACGGTGATCAACTTACTCGCTCTGAATTTGAACATCGTTATGAGCAAATGTCTGAGCTAGGGAGCAGGGAGCAGGGAGCAGGGAGCAGGGAGCAGGGAGCAGGGAAAAGCCGATAGTTCTAAGCTTGATTATCCATGATCAGCTCCGAAAACTGTAGAGGAATAATTCGGTTGAAGAATTTATATGCCTCAAACCCCCTTGAAAACTGCGATACAGGCTTAACTTGTCATCAATGTTTGAGGTACTTCTTTTTCATATAAGTTAAACTCCTGTGGTGTTCCATTTAATTCATTGATAAATTTTTCGTATAACTCTTGATTGCCATTTTCTCCATCCCATACTTCATCCACCCAGGTGAGCAAAAAAGCTTCAAGCTGATTAATTTCACCATCATCTTTTGTAAAAGAACCCTGACGCAATCTTTCTCTCACCCGAGCACTATTAGAGCGAAGATGATCTAGAATCTCCTTAGATAAAGAGTCCAAATTATTCTCAAGATGCGGGTAAACTTCAATGACTTCTTTGATGAGGAGGTTGAATACTTCTTTGTGAGTCAGCTTCGCCATGATCACGATAGTATTTAATTGATCACAGTTAGCATAAGTTTTTTCTGTGAGGCTTGCCAGTTCTCTTCATTTTTTTTTTAGGTTCAGGGACAGAGTACACGAATCCAATACTCTCGCTTTACTCTTGAGGTTTAGCACTTGCATTAGTTGGCATACTCAAGCTGTTGAAATAGATACTGCCAATTGTAAACAAAAATAGTAGGTAAGCTACTGCCTGCACCAGATAAATCCTAGCTCTGTAGCCAAATAAAGCTTTAAGCACTAAACCGGGAAACTGATTATCAGGCAAGACTCTAGTTGTATTCCAAACCATCGGTCCTAAAAGGCAGGAGTGATATTGAGCCAAGGGAGCACTGTAAAAACATAATCTCTCTAAACCACCTTTCATCTGTGCTAGGGCAACAGCAGTTTGGTCAAAATGTTTTAATGCACCTACCACCAAACCAGCAACAATTAGCAGTAGCAAAACGCCCATCACCTGGAAAAACTGGCGGATATTAATCTTAATCCCCAACTTAAATAGTAGAAAGCCGATTATAATAGCCCCTGCCAAGCCGCCAAATGCTCCCAGCACTGGCACAATTCCTTGTTGAAACTTGGCAATAATAAAGACTACGGTTTCAAAGCCTTCTCGCAAGACGGCAATGAAAACTAAACCAAATACTCCCCAACCAGGAGCAGTACCTTGTTTAATAGCCAAGGTGACATTACCTTCAATCTCGGCTTTAAGAAATCGTGCCTGCTGCGTCATCCAAATCAGCATCCAACTGAGTAGAATAATTGCTATCAGCCCAAACACTGTTTCTATTAGCGGCTCAATAACTGGTTCGTACTCTGGATAGGTGCCATTCAAGGCTTGGATACCCCAAATAAAAAAGGCCCCTACCAAAGTGCTAGCGACAATCCCTGCTATTACACCGTTATACACCCACCCATTGAGCTGTTCAGCTTTAGCTTTTTTAAGGCAAGCTAGTACAATACCTACTACGAGAGCAGCTTCGACGCCTTCTCGGAGAGTAATTACAAAAGTCGGTAAAGCCGCACTAAAATCCATCATCATTAGATCAAACAGGAGAGCTTCTTCCAGGAGCTACGCTAACAGGAGTAATAGCTTCGCCGGAAGCAAGCTACAGGAGTTGAGAATATAGAAATTATTCTCAACTTCTTTTAGAGGCTAACTCCTGGAAATTCTATAATATCAATTAAAATCAATATTTGCTAAAAGTATTTTTCAAGTAATAAGTTTTGGCGTTGCTGAATAAAGGTATGAATGAGTTTCGCGCTAAGACGCTAAGACGCCAAGATTTAGGGAATCGTTGTTTCGTTATATCTGAAAATGCAAATTCATACTCCAATCCAGTAACGCCTAAGTTTTAAGGTAAAATTAATAAATAACAAATGTTATTGTTGTCACTTATTACTTATTACTTATTACTTATTACTTATTACTTATAGTCATACTAGCCGAAGTCACGCAACATCTTCTTAATTTCTAAAGTGTGTAGTTCTTCCTGACCAATTTTGGTGCGAGCAAATTCTTCTAGGTAAATGCTAGCATTCTCTACAGTAGCAAGTAATTCTTTATACATAGTTAGTGCTTTAGTCTCGTGGTTGAAGCTTTCTTCAAGCAAGTCTTTGACTGAGTGTTTATTTGTTTCATCAATTGGAGCAACCATCTGAGTGGGATGCCCTTCTAAACCGACGATGATTTCTCCAGCCTCTTGGGCGTGAAGCAGGGACTCACTTGCCTGCTGTTTGAAAAAATCTACAATCGGAATCCGGTAGGGCCCAGTCACCATTAGGGAGTAGTGGGTGTAGCGCACAACACCTGCAAGCTCAAATTGCATAATGATATTGAGTTGCTTGGTGGTTTCATTCAAATCGAGGTCTTTGAGCATTTTTGAGTTGCCAATAATCTAGATTTATTTGGGCTGCCAATAGTTCAGCCTGAGAGAAACTTTAACAACTAAGCTCGGGCCTAAGCGTTGGTCAAGAACATTTTGAGAAAATTATCCCACAGGGCTGAGTCTGAGCAAATCCCCTCTCGGGGCATTGCAAATTTTGCTGAAAAATTGTTTTATTAAGTTTTGTGTATACAGTCTCATTAATTAATCGGCATGACAACCAGGAAAGTGCAGCTGCTGTTGGCAAGTCTGATGTTGCTGGCGACTGGGATGCCCTTGGGCTGTTCCCAGAGTGCAAATCAGAGCGAAACTCAAATCAATGAAGAGAGGGGATTTCTCCAATTTCGTGCCAATGGTGAGGATTTTGTTCGCAAGGGCTTCGTCTCTATAGATGGGTGGCAAATAAGTTTCGAGCATGTATATGTGAACTTAGCAGAGATTACTGCTTACCAAAGTGAACCTCCTTTTAATGCTGAAGCTGGCGGCAGTATCCAAGCCCAAGAGAAGGTTGTTCTTAACCAAGCAAAAACTGTAGATTTGGCTGAGGGAGATGAGGATGCGGAGTCTATCCTGGTAGCAGAAGTAGCAAATGCTCCTGCCGGTCAATATAATGCTCTATCCTGGAAAATGATCAAGGCAAAAGAAGGTCCTGCCATTGGTCAAACGCTAGTTATGGATGGTACAGCTGAAAAGGATGGACGAAAGATTGAGTTTGTGGTCAAACTTGACCAGGAATTAGAATACCGATGCGGAGAGTTTATCGGTGATGAGCGTAAAGGAATTCTCCTGAGAGATGGCACAGCAGAGTTAGAGGCAACTTTCCACTTCGATCATCTATTTGGCGATCGCAATGCACCAGCAGATGATGTAATTAATACTGGTGCTCTAGGCTTTGAGTCGTTAGTTGCCCTTAGCAAAGATCAAAAGCTAGAGGTTGATGGGGCCGAGCTGAAGTCACGACTCTCAGCAACTGAATACAAACAGCTTGAGGAAATTCTCTTCAATCTCGGTCATGTTGGCGAAGGTCACTGTCAAGCCAATCCCATAGCTTAGATAGGTGAAAAGATACTAGTTCTTATCAAAACAATAGCAGACTAATCCCCGGTCAGTTACAAACTTTGGCAGTATTGATATGTCCTTGTTTCAGTGGAAAGTTATCACACCACTTATCTTCGTTTCGATTTTTAGCTGGCCGATAAGAGCCACTGCTCATGGTGTCAAGATTGAAGCTAAAAATACTCAGGCAATTGAAATTTATGCTCAGTATGATAATGGCGAACCGATTTCAAATACCCAGGTGACGGTTTACGCTCCTCAGGATCCTGCTACCCCTTGGCTGCAAGGTACTAGTGATCAAAGCGGTAAGTTTGTTTTCGTACCAGATAGTTCACAGCCTGGAAATTGGGCGGTTCAGGTTCGCAAAGCTGGTCACGGTAAGATGATTAATATTACTCTAGGCGAAGGAACAGCAGGGGCAGATAGTGGGGAGGTAAGAACTGACTTTTCTACAAGTAACAATTCTAATAGCTCATACACGGCTCCCCAAAAATTATTAATGGGAGCTGCTATTATCTGGGGATTTGTTGGTACAGCACTGTTTTTCTTGCGGGGCAAAAGTAATGCACATTCCTGATGGTATCTTGCCTGCTTCTGTCTGCATTCTTGGTTATGCGGCTACAGGTGGACTCACTTGGTACTCACTGCGTCGGATTAATCGAGATCAAAATCCCCAGCAGAACATTCCCAAGGCATCTTTATTAACTGCTGCCTTTTTTATTGGTTCCTGGATTCATATTCCAGTACCGCCCGCTAGCGTTCATTTAATTCTTAATGGGCTTTTGGGGACAATCTTGGGTTATTACGCCTTCCCAGCAATTGTTATTGGTTTGTTTTTTCAGGCGGTGATGTTCCAGCACGGTGGTTTATCTACCTTAGGGGTAAACGCCATAATGATAGGGATACCAGCGCTGATGGCTTATTACTTGTTTCAATTGCGCCACTTTTTCGGAAAAAAAAATCGGCTGATAACGGTTATTTGTGCCTTCTTGGGTGGTGCTGTGGGCTTGGGAATTGCAACCTTAATGTTTATCTACCTTGTGATTACTAATATTCCCGCAAATATTGATGTTGCAGCTGAACGAATAGCTATTTATGGGCTGGCGCTCGCCTATATACCGCTAATGGCAATTGAGGGTACATTTACGGCAGCAGTGGTTCTATTTTTGGAGCGAGTCAAACCAGAACTCTTGAAAAATTTATGAAACATAGACTTGATGCCTATGCAAATCTTGATTCTCCTATCCACCACTGGGAAACCAGATATAAGCTGGTGGCACTATTGAGTTTAATTTTTGCCTTTTCTTTTGTGCAGCAGTTGAGTCTGCTACCAGCAATGGTCATAGTAACGCTTACTTTTTACAAACTTTCTAAGCTGCCAGGATCTTTTTTGCTTACTCGCTTGCGCTACCCAGGCTTGTTTTTAGCATCAATCGCGCTATTGTTACCCTTTAGTGTTGGTAGTGAGGTAATTTTTCAGATTGGTTTTCTGGCAGTAAGGCAGGAGGGATTATTAAGTCTTGTTCTAGTTGTTACCAGGTTTCTCTGTATTCTCACAGTTAGTTTGATTATATTTGGCACAGCGCCTTTTTTAAACCATATTAAGGCAATGCGATCGCTTGGTCTCCCAGCTATTCTTGCTGATATGACACTTTTGTCTTATCGCTATATCGAACAGTTGGCTGATGATTTGGTAATAATGAAGCGGGCAATGCAGTTGCGTGGCTTTCGCCCTACTAAATTGAATCCTCGTAACCTTAGGGTTTTGGCATCCCTTGCTGGAACTCTGTTAGTGCGCAGTTACGAACAGTCGGAGCGAGTTTATAAGGCAATGATTCTACGTGGATATGGTTATGCTCCTCAAAATCTTTCTGAGCATAGAGATGTTTTAGGAAAGCCGAGGGACACTACTAATTGGCGCTCCACAATAGGACTCTTGCTGACTTTGTTGATAGCATTTGGTTTTGTGACCGCAGAAATAATCTTGTGAAAATCCTAAGCTTTTATCAGCGTAGGATTGTTGGTTTTAGGGAGCAGGGAGTAGGGAGCAGGGATTAGGGAGCAGAACTAGGTGTATTTCAGTTATTCGAGAAACGCTCTAAAAAACTTTATATTTTATTAATACTTACCATGGAAAGTTGAGTTGATTAGCAACTGGTATTGGCAGCTACAAAAACAAAGACAAGCGTTATAATCTACAATAGTTTGAGCAGATTTTTTGAGCTATTGTGGATCAATTATAATGTCAAGTGCTATCAGATCCAAAGAAAATACCAGAGGCAAAAATTGATTCAGAAAAGTTTAGCTGCACTAGCACAGGAAACTACTCCATCATCCTATGCTATAGTTGTTTCAGAGCTCTGTTTCTCTTACCCAGACCAAGGGGATGTTTTGCGGCAAGTCAATCTTAGGCTCAAGCCAGGGGAACAGGTGGGTCTGATTGGTCCTAATGGTGCCGGAAAGACGACATTATTTCTCTCGCTCTGCGGCATTTTTAAGCCATCTGGTGGAGAAATTATGCTATTTGGTAAACCAGTAGTGGTGGGAGAGTTTCGCCCGGAGATTGGTCTAGTTTTTCAGAACCCTAATGACCAGCTATTTTTGCCCTCAGTACAGGATGATGTTGCATTTGGGCCAGAGAATATGGGGTTATCTTCTGAGGAGGTTGAAGAGCGGGTCCAACAGGCTCTCTCCGTGACAGGTGTTAAGCACTTGGCAGAGAGAGTACCCCATAACCTCTCTGGGGGTGAGAAATGTATGGTAGCGATCGCTACTATTTTAGCAATGCATCCTAAGTTAATATTATACGATGAACCTAGTGCTAACCTCGACCTGCGGGCTCGCCGTCGTCTAATCCGCTTTCTTAAAACTTCGCAGCAGACGAATTTGATCTCTTCTCATGACTTAGAATTGATTGTGGAAGTATGCGATCGCGTTATTCTCCTAGACGAAGGACAAATAGTTGCTGACGGTAGCCCTACCGAAGTCATGGGGGATGAATATTTAATGGAGGCACATGGTTTAGAAAGACCTCATTCGCTTATTCCTCATTATTGTTGAAAATGGTAAGCTGTTGTGCGTTTGGCATTGCCATTTCGACTATTTGAGGGAAACTCTAAAGTCTTTTTCCCATTCCCCCTTCTCTTTCCCTTGTCTTACCTTTCCCTACACTCTCTTCTTATATAAGTAACAAGTGACAACAAAAACACTTATTACTTATTACTTATTACTTATTACTTAAATTAGAAGTTTTGCTCAAGCCAACTGCGGTTAAAAATCGATTCATAAATCCGGTTATGAACTCTCAAAGCCCCCTGTTGCTTAACTACTAACCCTGACAAGAGCAATTCCTTTTCTTGTGGAGAGTCAACGGCAACAACTTCTCCCTGCTCGACAATTTCTCGATATATCTCTAATAGCTGCACAGATTGTTTACTCTTGAGGAGGCGATTGCGGATGGTTCTCAAGTGCTCTGGTTCATCCTGTGATTCCCAATTTTCTATTACCTTTGTTCGCACCAAATTGTCAATCCATTCAGTTTCTCTGTTGGTAGGGATAGCAGATGAAGCGTTGCGGATAAATTGACAGAGTTTTTGAGTTAAAAAAGGCTGCCCACTGGTCCAGGCTAACACTTCTTTGAGTACTGTTTGAGGATTGCTCACTTTGTCACTCAAGCCTTGCAGCAAAGGTTGAGCCTCATGCTCTTTAAAGCCTTCCAGTTGAATTGCTTGACTAATATTAAAGGGGGTTCTTTGGTAATCGGTAATTAAGTCTGAGGGGGTGGCGACTCCAAAGAGAGCAAAGGTTAAATTTCGATACTCTGGATTGATACTGCGCTGGTTATAGCAAGAGCGAATCAGGGCGAAAAAGTCATTAACTGGAAAATTCAAACTCAAGACACTATCAATTTCATCGATAAAAATTACCAGTTTTTTGGGGAAATTGTCATCTTTTGGAGCAACTTCAACTAGCAAAACTTCTTCAATGAATTGACTCAAGCGCTGAAGGGGAGAAATATCTGCTTGCTCCTGCCACCAAGTTTTTAGCTTGATTTTTCTTAGTAAATTAAAACTGCGCCATAGCTCTACTGCCAATCCCTTATACCATTGCTCAGGTGTGACGTTTTCGCTGCCAATGCGGGTTAAATCAATTGCCCCACAGTTAAATCCTTCATGGTTGAGGTGGTTGATCATACGTACCATCAGGCTTGACTTGCCCATCTGGCGAGGATTAAGGATGTAACAGAATTCCCCATGTTTTAATGCTTTATAGAGATAACGATCCGCTGAGCGCACGACATAAGTCGGAGCATCCATGGGCAAACTTCCCCCTACTTGATAGTCATAGGTGGAGGGTTGTTCGGCACTCTTGAGTAATTCGTTTTCAAAGATTAGTTCGGCTTGAGTGGCTTTGAGAATTTCTAGGGTTTGTGAGAGTTCATGAGTGCGATCTGAGACTTTTTGTTCTAGAGTTTGGTTAGATTCAGCTAATGATTCTTTGGCTTGTTTCAAGTCTTCGTAGAGTTGAGCATTTTGAATGGAAATTGCTGCTTGAGAAGAGATAGTTTTTAAAATTTGGAGGCGATCCTCGGTAAAAGCACCAATAGTCAAATTATTTTCTAAGTAAAGCAGAGCAATTAATTTACCTTGATTAATGATCGGCGTACATAAAATAGATTTTGGTTGTTTTTTAGCGATATAAGCGTCTTTCGCAAAATTACTTTCAAGACTGGCATTTGTTAAGACTATGTTTTCTCTAGTTCTTTGCACATAATTGATTATAGATATTGGCAATTTATTACTAGTTTTAACTGGAGCCGCCCTACTTAGTACTACTTCATCATTATGGACACTCGCTTCAGCTTTAATAAATAGCTGATCTTCCTTTTCTAAAAGGAGATAACCAGTTTGAGCCCCAGCATTTTCAACAGCAATTTTAATTAATTTTTCTATCACTTGGTCTAGTAAAATTTCACGGGAAATTACTTGCGAAGCTTTTAAAACGCTGTGGAAATCGAAAATCTCGGTGGAAGCTTCATTTTCGTTGGTAGTTGAGGTAGGTAAGCGAGTTTGAAGAGTACCTTTTGATAGTGTAGCTAAAAGCTGCGGGTATCGCACTTCTAAATCTTTAACTTTAGCTATTGCCCCCCAACGCTGATAGGCATAGTGGGAATCTTGTAGGTAATGGCAAGCAACGTGGTTTTGCCCTCTGGCGAGATAAAATCTGCCTGCTAGTTCGTAGGCGAGAGCTTCTTCGTTGAGATATTCGTTTTCGTGGGCTAGGGTTATTGCTTGGTCGTAATATTCTCTGGCATCTTTATATTGATCCAAAACTCGGGTGCGTTCGGCTTCAACTAGATAAAATTTGTGGAGACAGTTCATAGGAGCGTGCCTCGCCCAAGTTTTTAGTTTTTCCTGATTCACAGCAACTTTTTTGAGAATGATTTTTTGTTCAGGCTGGGAAGTATCAAGAAAGACGCCTAGTCGGATCAGTGAATCGTAAAAATAGTATGGAGGAGCGAAGAAAGATTCTTTAGCCTGGATAAAGTATTCTTCTACTTTGTCCAAATATTCAATGGCTTTATGCAATTCTTGAAAAATATAAAATAGTATTAATTTGCTAAAATACAGGTTAAATAATGATGATTTGTCATTAGCGTTAATATGAAGCTGTATCACTTTTTTTTCATCATAAACTTTGTCAAATAAGTGATGAGCTTTTTCTCTTTCATTTTGCAAGAGCAGAACTGCTTGCCAATAGATTCTGTGCCAGTTAAAGACAGATTCTTGCTTGAGTTGAATAATGATATCTCCGTATGTTGTCATTTCCCGTTCAAGTTCTATCAAACCCTTGCCTATCAAATATGAACAAATGCAGTAAGTCGCAGCAGCATTGGTAGCCATCTCAAAATCTCCAGTTTCTAAACCACTTTGATATGCTTCCAGGAAAAAAGGTAATATATCTCTAATATGTTGCTTCCAATGTGTTACGAAAGCAGCTGTTATTAAGTATGTTCTGGCTTTGAGTTTTTGAGAATGGAACCGTTCTAATACCTGTAGGGCTAGCTGAGAAAATTGATAACCAGTGTCAATTTCTCCCTGTCCACACAAAACCAGCCCATACATTGTATAGGCATAAGCAGAATCAGCTGTATTGCCAAACTTGACAGATAAATTGACCTGTTGAGTCACAAGTAGGGGAATAAGTGCATTCATACCGATAAAAGCAGGCATAAATAATTTAGTCAGTATATGCATAGCTGCTAGTTTTGCGGGGTCTTTCATTTCTGGCAAGTGTATTAAGTCTTCAGTTTTTTTCCCTGCCAAAATTGACCGTGTTTCCTGCATTGCCTGCATAATTTCTGCCTGAGTTGGCTCTTCAGCAAAGCTAAGGTCAAGCAACTGTAGAAATTCGAGAGCAGTCTTTACTGATAACAGTAGTTTACGTTGTGCTGCATAGGCTAAAATCCTCACTTCATAGACTATTATTTTGTCTAGCAAGGATCTGGCTTGCTCCAAGATGACCCTATTCCATCTTTCCATCTGGTCAAAGTTAGTATTTTGGAAGGCTGCCTCTGCTGCTTCGATATATAGTCTTAAGGTCAAATCATACTGGCTCTGCCAGCTATCCTCCCCTAGCAGATTAAGACCAACCTTGAGATAGTTAAGGGCTATTTGATATGCAGCTGAGGCTTTGGCTTTTTTCCCTGCCTGTAAATTTAACTGTGCCAGCTTGCATCGCTCTGTTGATTCCTTTATAAAGGTTTGACCTTGATTCAACTGATTGACAATGTCAAATATCTTTTTTTCTTTCTCCTGTGATGGTATGTTATCTAGTAGAAGTTGACCGACACGCAGATGCACCGCCTGTTTATCCCCTTCGGGAATGAGCAAATAGACCGCCTGATGTATCCGGTCATGGGCAAACTTGAGTTCTACCATTAGTTGGTCTGATAGTCCTTCTACATCCAACTCCATCAGTTGATAGGCATTGCTCAGTGGTAAAATCAAGCCCTCGGCGATTGCAGTCCATAGATCTGCTGCTGTTTCTTTTAGAGGTTTTTCATAAACAACCGCCAGACTACCTAAGTCAAACTGGTTTCCTACACAAGCAGCTAACTTTAATACAGTTTGTGTTACAGAAGGCAACTTCTGTACCTTTGCGATCATCAATTCCACTACATTATCGGCACTAGGATAGATTTCGATTTCTTTTAAATCCCATTGCCAGATACCTTGCTTATACTCAAAAGTGAGCAATTCTTCAGTATATAGAGACTTCAAGAATTCATTTATGAAGAAGGGATTACCACCGGTCTTGGTATACACTAATTCAGCTAACGGTTTGGCGGTTGCTGAGTCTACATTAACTGTGTCAGTAATTAATTGGGTAACGTGAGGCAATGCCAAGGAGGAAAGTGATATTTTACAGAGCGTTGCTTTAGTTTTTTTGATCTCATTCAAAGTCAGTAACAATGGATGCGCAGAAGATACTTCTTTGTCCCGATATGCTCCAATCAAACAGAAATATTTGTTGTCTACTGTTGTCATCAATAATTGGATCAATTTTAAAGAAGCTCCATCTGCCCATTGCAAATCATCTAAGAAAATTACTAGGGGATGTTCGGGCTGAGTAAATACTTTAATGAATTTTTGAAAGACTAAATTAAAGCGATTTTGCGTTTCTGCTGGTGGAAGAGTAGGCACTTCTGGTTGTGAACCAATAATCAGTTTAATTTCTGGAATGACTTCAATTAGTATTTGCCCATTTACTCCTAAAGCTGCCAAAAGTTTTTCTCGCCACGTAGCGATCAAAGTTTCGTCTTCTGTTAGTATTTGTTGTACTAATTTTCGAAATGCTTGAATTAGCGAAGTGTAGGGGATATTACGCTGCAACTGGTCAAATTTCCCTATGATAAAATAACCTCTCTGACGAGTAATTGGTTTATACACCTCTTGTACCAAAACTGACTTTCCAATACCTGACTCTCCCGACACCAAAATCATCTCGCTTGCCCCTTGGCTCACTCGCTCAATAGCAGCCATCAATTCAGCTAATTCTAACTCTCGCCCATACAGCTTTGGTAAAGTTTGGAAATGTTCTGAAACATCAGACTTACCCAATGAAAAGAAGTCTATCTTTCCTTGGGCTTGCCACTGCTTCTGGCATTCCTCTAAATCTACCTTCAGACCATAGGCTGATTGATAACGTTCTTCAGCATTTTTTGCCATTAATTTCAGCACAATAGCCGAAATTACTTGGGGGATATCTGGCATGTATTCGTGCAGTGGTATAGGTTGTCTGGCGAGATGGTAATGTATCAGTTCTAAGGCATTATCTGTAAGAAAAGGTAGTTGACCAGTTAGTAATTCATAGAAGGTTACTCCCAGAGAATAAAAATCAGTTCGATAATCAATCGCCCTGTTCATCCGTCCCGTCTGTTCTGGCGAAATATAAGCCAATGTACCCTCCAACAAATTCGGATTGCGAAATGCTGTGTTTTCGCGTGAAAGCGTTGTGGAGATACCAAAGTCAATTAGCTTAACTTGCCCAGTTTTCTGATTCCAAACAATATTAGATGGGTTAAGATCTTTGTGTATAATGTGTCGCTGATGTACTTGAAGAAGAATATCGACAATTTGAATAGCAAGAGAGAGAAAATCGGCTAAAGAAAACTGTCTAATATGCATCAAATTATCGAGGGATTTACCGCCAAAATCTTCCAACGCCATCACCCATCGAAACTGATGATTTTCCAAACTATAAGCATTCACTACTCCCTTTATATTTAATTTTTTAGTAATTTCATATTCCCGTCTAAACCAGGCTATTTTGGTTGGAGATGGATAGGCTGGTTTGAGAATTTTGATGATGACTGGTTGGTTATTGACTATCCTAAATCCGCGATATACTAGCGAGTTAGAACTCTCATACAATTTTTTAAAAAGTTTATACCCTGCAAAGTTAAGCATCTTTATACCAATTTACTAATACCAATCCACAGATATAAGCGATCGCTCCAGCACAGAGAGAATCAAGAACATTTTGGGTCTTCAGTACTTAAGTATGCTAATTTATCACCAACAAAACCCAAATCTACTACTGTACAAGGATTTTATGTATTTAGAGCAAAAAGCGAGTTCTAAAAAACTCAAAACTATACGGTATAGTGATTTGAGCTAATAGAAATTGTTATCATAGCATAACAGGTACTGAAGAGCAGACATTTTTTAGATTCTTCCTTAAATCATTATAGAGAGAGGTAAAGTAGTACACATGCACGGGGGAACTTCAGTTAGATGGTACCACGATTGCAAACATCAAGCCAGAACCTACATGGGTACAGATTTTTTAGCTCCAATCGCTACATCCTTGAGATTAAGTGAGTTTGAGAGTCAAATTAGTACATATGCACGGGTAAGTTCAGTCTAAAGAAAAGCGTCGAAGTCAAAGGTTGTACTGTTAGGTACTTTCTCGACTTGACGCTTGAGTCACTATATCTCTGCGGATTGTTTGTTAATTTCCACAAGGATACTTGATATATAAAAACCTGTTTATCTACCTTTAGATAATCGTGTTATTGTTAGAAGAGTCGGTATCTTCTGGAGGATCTGGAGGAAGAGGAGGATCGGGATCAGGTAAGGGATCCGGATTGGGTACACCTACTACGAGAGCAGCTTGAAAATATTCGTCTTTCAAAAATGCACTAATTTGAAGGCTGTCCTTGCTTTTAATAGCAACTTGCTCTGATTCTGATAAGCCGGCTGCTGCCATCAATGCCTCAGGCTCTTTCTCAAAAGCTCGTTGCTTGTTTGGATCTATAGCCAAATCGGTTAAAAAAAGTAGTAATTGGTTCACTTAAATACTATTCCTTTTGTTCAATTATTTTCTATTCTGGTTGAATTGTGGTCTCAGTTTATGAAGGCTCTATTGACTTATGAAGGCTCTATTGATTTTAGAATTATTGCCAAGCTGGATCATGTTTTGCTATCGCTCTGAGCGTGGGATTACCATTGATCAAAGCTTCTATTTCACCTTCACCAGTTTGTACATTTTTACCAGTTTGTGCATTGTTATTTTTAAGATTTAGGGCATCCAAACCTTTAACAATGTAATCTTTGGTCAATTCCTGTAAATAAATTTTATTCTCAGGTGTTAATTTTTTTTGCAATCCTTCGATTTCTAAATTTAATTGTCCTAAACTGAACTTCTCCGACTTTGCCAGATTTGGATTGGACTCCCTCAATTTTAATTTGGTTCCAATCTTATGGTACTCACTTTCTATATCATTTTGGTTTTCCTTCAGAGCTTTATCAAAATAAATAAGTGCAAGTTCTAAGTTCCCATCAATACGATATATCAGACCACATTCTCTGTTTGCACTTCTGAAGATGCTTGGATCTATGGCAATAACAGATAAAAATTGATGTAGGGCTTTTTCATATTGATCCGTTAGATAAAAGACTGTTCCTTTTTGATGGATAGCCCAAGCATAGTTGTCAAGTATACCTATAGCTTTATCCAAACAACATAGAGCTTGATCGTATTCTGGATTTTCCTTTCTGTAGTAATTCGAACCTAGGTGAGCCCAAGCCCAAGCATAACTATCATTTATTTCGGTAGCTTTTGTTAAATTTTCCTCTGCTTTGTCGTATTTTATATTCTCAGTATAGAATCGACCAAAATGAGCATAAGCCCAAGCATAACTATTATCTATTTCGATAGCTTTTTCAAAAGCATCTTTAACTTGAGAAAAATACATATCAACAATTTTCTGCTCAAGACTTTCTTGAAACAAGGCTTCACCAAGATGGGCATGAGCCCAAGCATAGTTAGGCTGTAAGCCAATAGCCTGTTTGAATTTAACCCTAGCTAGATGATATTCTCCTTTTAAACGGTAGACTTCACCGTCTTTAGCATACTGTTGAGCTTTATTCCTAGTCTGCTGTGTCATATTCTAATACCTCCTATGTTTCATCTTTAGCAGCTATTTTTTTAACAATTGTTGATACCTAAATTTACCATCATTTTTCGATCAACAGGTGTCATAGCCTTGGGCGGAACGTACAATGTTGAAACTTCTGTAACTTTAGCTTCTGGAAGCTTTGATAGCGAAATTCGTTCAACAACAGGCAAGCAAACTGGATAATAAACCGCGGCTTCATAAACAATAACTTCGTGGTCAGCACCGTAATCTTTATCTAAAACTTCGGCTAAAATTTTTAACCCCTGTATGTGACCTCTTCGTTCATAAAAACCTAAGTTTCCTACCATGGCAATCTGCCACAAAATCAACACGCTAGTGGAGTCAAATTTGCGCCGCCGGATCAGAAAATCCGTAGCTTCAAAACTCTGACACCCGTTTTTTCCCGGATCTACACCGAGATCAGCAAACAAACAATCTTCTGCAGAAATACCTGGTAGCATCTGGGCTTGAAAGCCTTCTTCCCTAGCCTGTTTAATTGCTGCATGTGCCGAATCTGCGAAAACACCAGGATGACCATAAAAAACAGCACAAACATTCAAACCCTTACGAACTTCTGTCAAGATCTTTGCAGTCATTTCTTCATAGGTGTCCCTGCGTCGTTGATTGTTCATATTATATGGCAAAGCTTCTGCTGTAGTATTTAATTGTTTGAGCCATTTAGCTGTTACTGGATCAGCCAATGCAAATAACACCTTGTCCGCTTGCTCTATCCAGGCTTTGGCACCCAAAGTAAGATTACCTACCAATTGAATACCCATACCTACAATTGTTAAGGAACCAATTTTCAAATTAAGTTCTCCCTCCATCAAGCAGATTTATTCATCAAAATCATACCATCCGTACCTAATCAGCTTTGGATGATTTCAACCAACATTGCCTGCTGCTCAAGAGGCAGTTGACTGACGATGTTGAGCGCTTCTTCAAGAGAAGTTATCATGGACTTAGGAGCTGACTTTTCACGAGATCTTTTTTTGAGGATGCGATTGGCTCCGCCAGTGCCCCTACAGCCCTCAGGGCATCCTTCGGCAGGGCAATCGCTAAATTTCTTAATCCCTCAAGTCTTATTCTCCCGTTAATCATTATCATTAAGTGCAGATTATCGAGAATAAAACTTGGGGCTGAAATTTTTACTTGGTGAGGCTCTTTAGGAGAAGCCGTGAAAAGTCAGACTTAGGAGAGAGCTTTGGTCTATAACTTAGGCTTTTTTACTCCAAGAAGTTCCATTCCCCCAGGTGATAGAATCGAAGCCCGGTGAGATCTTACCAGTTTGCTGATCAGAACCGCCAAAGCTCATTTTTACTACATCGCCTTTCACAGTACCTGCAGCATAGTTCCAATAGGGGTTTTTTTCTTTCCAGTGAACTAATACTGTCTCCCCGGTTTGAAGAACCACAATAGATCGACCACCGTTACTAGCTTCCCACATTCCTGAAAGAGTGCTCGTGTCCATTTTTTTGATTTCCTCCAAGTGTGAATAACAGGAGTGGACTTTAGGTTTCCACTGTTTTTTGGCTTTCTGAATACTAGACGTTACTCCCGATGATTTTCTGACTCTTTTTTCCCAAAAAAAATAAATTGCCCAACTTCTTACTCCTTTGCCCGCACTTCGTGCCGCTTTGCTAACATCCCCCAGCCCCTTCTGGCAACATTGCCAGAAGGGGAGCAAGCATTCAAAGTCCCTCTCCCAGGCTGGGGAGAGGGATTTAGGGTGAGGGCTTACAAAGGTGACATCCTCACCCATCCAATATCTCTATCAAACAAATAGCGATCGCAGGAGAAGGAACTTAATCGCCCTCCAAAATTCCCAACAGGACTCTAACTAAGCTATCCAAATCATCGGGCACTTTAAACAGATTGAGGTCTTGAGTAATCTGTTGCTGATTACGCTCTAGTTTACCAAATCGCCAAACATCACCAATTGTCACTGCCCCATAAAACACATTTTGTTCTTCAATGTGCGATAGTGCAATTAACTCAACTGCTAACTGGGTAAATCCTCTAGTAAGGTCATCCTTTTTGGCTTCAATCACCAGTAAATTATTGGTTGCGCGCAACAGATAATCAAGATTACCCTTGAGCCAATTATTAACGTTTAAAGGATATTCAATGCGCAACTGACATTGGGAATAAATAACAACTTCCAGCATGATGGGTGATACCAGTGTTTCTCTTCTAGCAGTTTCATTGCTGAGACTGACAAAAGGCAAAAAAGTTCTGATTTTTTGCTTGAGTTCTGGCAGATGTTCTAGTTTTCGAGTCGTTTTAGGTAGAGATAGCTCGGCTCTTGTGAGTGAATAGTCGAACTCGGCTAAAATATCATCAGCTTCATAAGGTAACTCGAAGTAAGACCGAAAGGTATAAGAGCAACCTTCTTGCAGAATTTTGATTTTTGCCATTGATTTATAATGTAGAACAGGAGGTAATTGTTCAATGGCTGTAGAGCAATATCGCCAGTATCTGCGCCAAATGCTTTCTGAACGTGCCCAACGTGCTGCACAGCAGAGAACAGAAGCAGAATATGAAGTTTACACAGTCTTTGATACAGAGCAAGACCACTACCAAATATTGTACGTTGGTTGGCTCAGAAATAAACGTCATTTCGGCTGTATCTTCCATGCTGATATCAAGGGTGGGAAAATTTGGATTCAGCACGATGGCACAGAAGTGGGACTCGCTAATCGCTTGGTAGAAATGGGAGTACCCAAGCAAGATATTGTTTTAGCATTCCATCAACCTGCGGTGCGTCAATATACCGATTTTGGCACAGGTTAGCTTCTCCGGGCGAGAAGCCCCGGGACCTACCCGAAGGGATTGCTGCCAAAACTCAGAGACAATATCTTCGGGAGCAGTTCCCGTTAATGCACCGTCGCCATTACTCCTTATGTCACTAGATTGCATAAAATTATATTAAAGTAGCTTTAGCGTTAATTATGTATCAAGTTACCCTATCTGTTCCAGAAGAAACCGCACAGGCACTACAGTTAACACCAGAACAACTAGCACAGGAATTATGTTTGACTGCTGCGATGAAACTTTATGAATTAGGTAAACTTTCTTCTGGTGCTGCGGCTCAACTAGCTGGTATTGAGCGAGTAGTTTTCTTATCTAAGTTGAGTGAATATGGTGTCAACACTTTTCGATTAACAGAAGCGGAATTAATAGAGGATTTGGCGAATGCCTAATGTGATTGCTGATACCTCACCCATCCAATATCTCTATCAAACAAATTTACTGGATTTACTTCCACAACTTTATGGCTCAGTTATTGTGCCTCAAGCTGTGGCGAATGAATTAGCTACTGGAGCAGCTTTTAAAGTTTCCCTTCCTGATTTAACTTCTTTAGCTTGGCTAAAGGTAAAAACGACAACAGTAAATTTAGCTTTGCAGGAAATAAATGGATTAGGTGCGGGTGAGAAAGAGGCGTTTACTTTGGCTTTGGAGATAGAAGATTCTCTAGTGATTGTGGATGATGGATTGGCTAGGTATTATGCCAAGCAACTGAATATTAAATTTACCGGGACATTGGGAATTTTGCTCAAGGCAAAACAGCTAGGTCATTTGACTATTGTAGCTCCGATTTTAGACGAATTAGATGCTCTGGGATTTCGTCAAGACTCTGCTACACGAATGGCTGTTTTGAAACTTGCTGGAGAGTTATCTGGGTAAGTTAGGTGATACAGATGTATGGTCGGCACTGCGCTCAGGAACTAAATATAATCGATTGGTGATAGTAGCCGTTGATTAACCCTTTTCCGCCAATCTACATAAAAAAAATAGCGATCGCCACCAACCTACAGAAGATTGGGCTAAATAGAGACTAGCTAGAGTCCCAAAGGTAAACACTAGCGATCGCCTTTGGTGGATTTCGGTTAGAACTGGATACTCCTTTTACTTCATTATGCCCATTGCTTTCCCCGTCTCCCACTAATTTCTGGTTCCGTGGAGGGGTACCAATGGATTTCGCCACGACACCATCACTTCCCCTAGCGCCACCTTGTGCCGATGGGGCGTGGACTAAGGTTATATCTGGAGTATTCAAATCCGCGCTGGCTGGTGTAGAAGAGGTTTCCACCGCCTTGCTCTCAACAGGAAAGGCAGGAAACAGATTCGAGCTTGGGGTTGAATCCCCATCTGAATACTCCCTTCTGCCTCTAGCATCGGGCCCTCTGACTTGAAAGAGGGTGTAGGGTGTGGGGTGTAGGGTGTAGGGGAAATAACCCTCTTTAATGCTTGATGATGAAAAAATTTTTTCATCGGGACTGCCTTCTTCAAAGGTTGCTATCTCTGAGTCCAAGGCTTTCTTGGCATCTGGCTCTCTTTTCTGCTGCTTTAGAACCGTTTCCCTTGGGGTTGATGTAACCACTTCCCCATCAGTGCCTTGGAAATAGCCGCTCAACTTCTCTTTAAGCAGTTTCCGTGCCCTTGAGATGCGCTTGCAAACATTATCGTAGGTTATCCCCTGTTCTTGGGCGATTTCTGTATGGGTTCGCTGTTGATAAAAATGTAAGATAAAAGTATTGCGCAACTGTTCTGGTAAAGAAGCGATCGCTTGCTTGAGCGCTGTTGCTTTCTCTTCAGCTTCCAAGGCTTTCTCTGGGGCATCAACCGCACTCGCCGTTTCGATATTCTCCGTTGCCCCCACCCATTCCAAACTTTCTACACCCGCAGCTCCCTTTGAGCGTTGGCGAATTATATCGATACAGAGGTGGCGAGTCAACTGTACTAGCCACGCCTTCAAGTTATCGATTTTCCCTGCATATTTCTGTACCTTTTCCCAAGCCTTGAGCATCGCCTGAGACAAGGCGTCTTCCGCATCCGTGGGATTGAAATTCATCAACTTCAGACAGCAGCGATAAAGTGGATCTTGAAGTTCGAGCCATTGCTGCCAAAACTCGGAGACAATATCTTCGGGAACGCTTCGAGTTAATGCACCGTCACCATTGCACCTGATGTCGCTAGATTCCATAAAATTCTCAATTGGAGCTCAAGAACATGGTTATTTATAACTTGATAAATAACAACCTATAAAACTCATCTAAAAACTCATGAAAAAAGTAAACAGAAGATATAGCAGTTTTAGGAGTCGCTTTCAAACGTACCCAGTAGCGCAAGTTTGAAGGTGATATCTCCTTCACCAGTCGGTAGATTAAGAAATTCCTGTAGCGTTAATTCAGTCTTGGCTTGAACCATGATGCTATGCTTCAACTGCTTATAATCCTCGTTTTGAAAAACGCGGAGAGCGTTACATCCACATGGGAAAAGAATTAAGTCTTTCTTCTGTCAATGACTCTGGCAACCAACCCATTTTCACCGGAACCTCATAAAGCCTTCCTGAACCTAACCTTTTCCACATATGGCGCATTCCCGGAACAATTACCTTGGCTACCCTCAGCCCAATATCGGGACGAGTTTGGTCTAAAACCAGCATTTCCATACCATTTTTCTCAACAATTTGTTGACATAGCTTGAGATCTTCGAGAAGATCGTCACTTGCTATTTGAGGATAATCGTCAATAATCTTAGCATCAATTTGCTCTTGTGGGAGCAAATTAGTCTGCTCAGCTACAGTAGCAGTTTGCCACCAATCCACAGCTAAGGTATCCGCTGATGGTGGATAGTTCGTGCTGCCGTCAGCTCTTGTGAATAAAACGTTAGGGAGAATTTGGTTAACTTCAGTCAAGGCTCGACTAATAGCAATCTTGGCATCAAAGTGAGCCCCATAACCTAAAACGATATCTTCTACCTGACTATCACTTCTCTTACTAATGGCAGCAAAAACAGGAATATTGAGGTCGCTGGTAATATCTAAAACCCAAAGTTGTCGATTAATCGTTTGATAATATTGCTTCAGACTTTGAAAATAAGGCTCATCGAAACTGTCTAAATCTACTAGAGGCTTCCTCAGGCGATTGTACCACCACAAAGCAACACTATCCCGCTCCACTAACTCCATAAACCCTTGCAGAATAGCTTCTTCGAGAGTATTACCCGCCGCACACCCATTGGAGTCAGCCCAACAGTCCGGTTTATAGGAGGGTCGATAGCCATAATAACAGTAAGCCGTGGGCAGATACTTAAATTCCTGGTAACTTAAAGACCAAACAGGAGTCCACTCAATCTCTCTTTCTTGATCAAAAGGTTCGGGTACTTTTTGAAACCAGCCCTGACACTGAGCATTCCATTGTTCTCTATTCTGATATTGCTCTTGACTGAAGTTCATACAAGTATTGGGGTGAATCGCTTCATCCCCCATTTGTTGGTAACTGCCTTTTTCTCTAATTTCATACCCTTGGAACACTCCAGAATATCGTTCAATCGCTTCACAGAAACCGCTAGCTATAGCTTGAGAATTAGTTTTACCCTTGCCAGCACTTCTACCACCCAAATTTTGCTCCAAGCTGGATAAATCGTCAAAAATACTGATAAAATGATGTTTGGCGATGTAATTATGAGTTAATTCATTCCCAGGAATTTTATTGAGTTCTCGCACAACTCCAGTAATGGGGCTAATATGATGGCGATATTTTCTAATTGTTTCTTCAGGAGAACAAAAACGATGTCCTCCATCTTCGGTAAAGGTTTTCTTGCAGTGTCCTAAAACAACCGGTAGCGGTTTTTTATTTAATCCCTTGCTCATTTCACCACAGCTAGGACACTGAGGACGCTTAACCAAGCTATGATTTTTGGTTTGTAGCGTAATCGTATCGTAGGCGATTAGATTATTTTCTAATTGTTTATTTTCACCTCCAACAATCCACTTAAATATCTCTGTGGCTGCCATCCCTAATGCCGTTTGTACAGTAGATGCCAAAAATCCTAAAGGAGGAACTAAAGAGGCAGAAAGCTCCTTGTGTCTCTCAATAAACCCTTCCATCGGTCTATTATCTCGTAAACGCTTGGCTAAACAGTCCCAGCAAGCAGTGTGGTTAGGATTAAATAAAGGACCAATCCAGACTATTGTTCCCAATGGCTTAACCAGCATCCAGGGAGATTGAGACTTTAGCGCTTGTTGGTTGAACTCATCTAGCTTGGGATCAAGGTACTCATCAGTTAAAACTACTGTCAAGTCTCCTTCGTCAGCTACTTGAATTTGTAGAGACTCAAGCATGGCAATGAAGTTCTCAACAGCAACTGAACCTAATGCTTTTATTACTACTTTAGTCGATCGCAATCGTTGATGAGCCTTAGCTGGACTGATTTTGAGATGACTGCAGAAGATTTCTAAATGCGATGGTAAAGAGCTATCTTGTTGAAGAATATAGCCCTTTTGTTCCATTTCTAATAAAGCATATTGGGCTTTAATACTCAGGTTGAGAACTTCTTGGAAGAAAGTATTATTATCCCGAACATATTTTTGGTCTGGCAGCAGTGACCACTGAATCATTTCAATAATTTCGTCAATATTGCGACCGCTATCGATTAAACCAGCTAAACTGCAAGCAAGCCTATCTTTTAACCAAGCTACTTCTCTCTCAGACAAAAAAAACACTTGGTCTGGCTCTATGGTTTCAACAAAGTAACAGGGATTGAACTGGGGTTTATGGAGCATGGTTTTAGATGTTTTCTGAAAATTAAAATTGCCACATAATCTCAGGCGATATTTTATTTTAGTTTTCCTCTGAGTCCCTTGAACTCATAAAACTCATCCCAAAACTAATCTAAAAACTAATGTAAGTACCTGCGACATTGATAAAGGTTACTGGTTGAGGCAATGGCTAAAAATCTTTGCACTCAATAGGAAAATCTCGGAGCTAATCATGGATAATCAGGCTTAGAACTATCGGCTTTTCCCTAATCCCTACTCCCTACTCCCTGCTCCCTCTCCTTACCACCAGACTTATTCAGCAAACCCTACTTAGACATATATAAAAAATCTACGTGATTAGGAGTTGACTATTAAAACAATATCAGTAATAATTAAGAGACAATGGAGATAGTGTGTATATAAAATGCTGCTTACCCTTTTTGGTAAAATACTGCCGATACAATTCACAACTTGCGATCGCTTGAGAACCTGAAAGTTTAATCAGCCCCATACTGCTTAACTTGTGAGTTAGGGTGGGATCTAAGGGAACAGGTTCAGTCGCATGGAGAACAGTATCAAGAGCTTGCGCTAATTCCGGCTGTTTTTCCAAAGTTGCCCAATGACGCTGTAAGTGATGAGCATAAATTCCGGTAGCAGAGGGAGCAGTTGCTAGTAGTTGCGACATAGTTATCTCCCCCCTACTAAGATGATAGAGTGCTAAATGTACCAGTGCCGGGTGTCCCCCAACCATTGCCATTAATTGTCTGACTTCTTCCCCATCTGTCCAGTCGAATCCGTAGGATTGGGCTAACTGCTGTACCTCTTCCTGGCTGAAGCTCTCTAACTGAATCGGCAGCCCCACATTGAAAGGAGACTGGTTAAGCTCAAGAGGAACATAAATTTCCGTCGAGTGAACCACAATCAGGCGAAGCTTTTGCCAGATAGCTAGTCTTTTCGTTTCTTCATACCAAGAACGCAACAGAGGTAAAAAATCCTTCGCTACTTGGGGATGCTCGAAAATCTGGTTTACCTCATCCAATGCCAAGAGTAGGGGAGTATTAATTAACTCTAGTAGATAATCTTGGAAGTAGAGAGTGCAGCTAATTTTACTTCCCAAATCATCATCCCAATACTCGTCTAACATCGGTTTACGCTGAAGCTGGTGAGCAATGTTGGCACAGAGCCAGCGCAAAAATTGATTCAAGTTGTTCAAAATTGCCTGTTCAACTTGCTCTAAGTTCAAGCTGACAGTATGGTAGCCCAGACGGTTCCCATGCTCAACAATCCTCAGCAGCAGAGAAGTTTTGCCCATTTCTCTAGGAGCCTTAATCCTGATTAACGCTCCCGGTTTCTTGATTTCTTGATAAACTTGTTCCTCCAGGGAATAGCGTTTGAGGTAAAAAGGAGAGTTAAGAGGGATTGAGCCACTAGGATAGCAAGGTAGTGCTTCCTGGTTATGATTGGGGAGAAATTCTGCCAAATCTTGCTGAGAAAGTTTTCTCTCTGGGGCTGTTTGAGCAGTGGCATAAGACTCCAGCAGCACCCGACAGTTTTTCTTAGTTACGCGTTGACCAATGACCAGAGAAAGTCGATGATACAACTCTGGAGCAACTACATTGCTAAAATAGCCAGGACTATAACCTGCCTCTAGCGCAATTTGATTATAAGTTCTATAGTGCCAAATGCCACGCAGAATCAGAATTTCCGAGGAAATAAGGGGGCGGTTTTTGCTCTTAATAAGCTGATTGTCAACAATCTCAAGCAGAGAATCGAGGTTCATAGAGATTACAGGCTTGTTTTTGCCCTTTACCATTGACTTGCTTTATCTCAAATGATACTAACCCATATAATTCCCACATAACAATGAAATATTAAATCTTTTTTCTTAGTCTCCTCGCACCTCCCATCTCTGCTTTATAATGGAGCATTTTGGCGCAGATGAGTTTTTAGATGAGTTTTTAGATGAGTTTTTAGATGAGTTTTATGAGATTAAGAGACTAATAGCAAAGCTAACATCAAAACGTATCTGCGGTCATCAAGGTCAAAAATATCAACCAGAAAGGCAGGAAGCTCCAGAGCAGGAGGCTCAAGGAGAGGAAAGCCCAATTGCTATAGGAGCTTAAGCGCGAGGTGAAAGGGAGCAAGGGTTTAAATCCCTTATATAGCAGTACATATTAAGGCTAGGACAAGTTAAATCGCTAAAACTTTGTCACAGTCAACTTCTGCCTTGGAGCCCTCTGCCCTCACCCCTTGCGCGTAGCGCTATAACGTTTGAAGCATGCCAAGCCTCGAGTGATAGCGAAGGGGCGAAGCGAAGGGCTGCTTCTATTGAGTTGCGGTTGAATTCTAATGCTGAATACTCTCTGCTGCCATCTGCTCTACTGCCTCCTACCTTCGTCAAGAGGAAGGTTTCTTTTACTCAATTTAATCAGGGTCTCTACTAATTGAGCAAATATATTCAGATGTTTAATGATGTCAGATATTCAATTAGAAGTGACTTCTACGGCATTGAAGCAATTCCAAAACTTTTCAGAGCAAGAGTTTTGGCAACAATGGCAGCAATATCAAGATTATCTCTATCATCGCTGTCTTAGGTGGATGGGTGGTAATTCTTACGATGCCGAGGATGCCCTGAGTCGAGTCATGCTCAAGGCATGGGAAAAGATGCAAAAGTTTGCTGGGAAAATCGCTAATCTTAAGGCTTGGCTGACAAGACTTACCCATAACCTCTGCGTCGATATTCATCGAGAAAATCGTCGTGGTGCGAACCAAGTTGAGAATATAGAAGTGATTCGGGAGAAAAAAGGACTACTTTCCTGTGAGGATACGCCAGAAAGTTCTTTGGAGACAGATGAGAAAAAGATAGTCATTCGCGGTGCCATTGATAATTTACCACCTAGGCTGCACCAGACATTTATTCTGCACTTTTATGAGGAATTATCTTATCAAGAAATAGCCCAAGAACAAGATATTTCCTACCAGAATGTCTGCAAACGAATTTCGCAGGCACGGGCCATTTTGCGTGAGGAGTTGAGGGGCTATTTTATCGGGGAGGATGAGACGGATAAGGATTTATCGGTTATGCCAACTTTGGAAGTAACGGAGTCGGCAATAGGGGAAATGTCCCAGGGGAATAGGGAAGTTGAATCGATTATCGGCGAGAGGGTAAGCTCATCTGATGTAGTGGAGGAAGTGAAGAGTGTTGTTGATCAGGTAGAACTATCGGTTGAGTACTCTGAGTTGGCTACTGTTGCTGCCACTTCTGAGGAGAATTTAGAAGTAATAGGTAGCGAACAAGAAATAAATTATTACCTCTATAGGGAAGAGGAATTTAACAAAGTGGGATTAATTAACTATCCCCACTGCACCCCTCCATCCATATATTCCTGCATTTTAGAACCCAGCATTTCCCCATCATCCCTTGCTGACCTTAATTCAATCACAAAATCCGGTGCAATGGGAGGAAACTTGCGTCTTTGTTCTAGAGAGAGTGCCTCCCAACGTTCTCCTTGAATCTAAGCGGCATCAGGAGAACGTTTGGCACCATTGGGCAACTTAAATTCAGTTCGCTTCCAACAAGAATGTCCTCCCTTGAAGGGCTAGGAGCGTAAAATGTCACCACAAGCCAGGATCTATTGCTATCGCTGTCGCCGTTCCTTAAGGAAGCCTTTAACTAGGAAAATTCACAAATTGCTCTATGAAATCGTCTTTAAACTGTTGAGACAACAAAACAAATTTTGTCTCAATTTGATTTCAACCTCTAATAACAGGAAAGATGAAACGTATCTTTGGATTTTTACTAGCCCTGCTGGCTGTTGTTACATTTGCTGTCCCCATAGCCCATGCGGAGCCGCAGACTGTTCTACTAAGTAAAACAGGTCAGTTATCGGAAATACCTGCTAAAACTGCTGAACAAGTGGTTGGATTTAACGTCTTAGAGCGGGTTTTAGGAAAGAATTACTGTCAGACATATTACGTAGCTAATCCACCACTTGTGGGCATAACTCAACCAGTCGAAAATCCTTGTCCTTTGGGTATACAAGATATACCTGAATACCAAGTTGATTACAAAAAAGCGGTTAGCCTCTTCCATCAAACCAATTGCGGCGATGCTTTTGAAAGCATTAGCCTGGCTTGGCCGTTGACTCCTCAAGTTACAGAACCCATCTGGAAATTGCGTTCTAATTTAGATGCAACTGTTATAATCGGCGCTGATACTGGAAAAGTTGATTGTAAATAACTTAGCCTGAGTGCAATCGCTCCGCGCTAGCTATGCAGGGCTAATCGCACTTAACCGTAGAGTAGTTTGGTTTTAGAAAACTAAATCCAAGCTACTCTCTACTTGACCTTGACAGAGTTGGATGTGATAAAATTCAACCCAACCTACTGCTACTTGAAAAATTCACAAATTGCTCTGTGAAATCGTCCTTCAAGTGAAGGAGGAAAAATTATCCTCAAGTCTAATAATGTTTGGAGAAGATAACTCATGAGCAATACCACCACCAGGGTGAGCGAAAACAAGAGTGGGGGAACAAGTAAGCAGACGCCCAGACGCCCAGACGCCCAGACGCCCAGAATTAAAAATCCAACCAAAATTTCGCTCACCCCCACCACCATAGAACCAATCAACAAACATTGCAAAAAAAAGCAAGGCAGCTCTTTCTTTGTTAGAAATGAAGGAGTATACCTTGCCCATTTGTCCGTATCCTATAAATTCCAGGGACAAGACTTGAGCCAAGATAGTGGAAAATTTATCTTAGGTGAAAGTAGATCAATTGCTATACCTACGGGTGCTACAGAGATACACTTGAAAGTTGAATTAGTGTGGTTCACTAATTCCCGGAGTACCCTGTTCACCCAATCCTTTCCA
>JAAHGS010000082.1 GCA_010692645.1 Symploca sp. SIO2E9 | reverse complement strand
GCTGATGGCTCAGCAGTGGAAAAACCCTTGAAAATCGCTGCAGTAGCAATAGAAGCGCTGGATTACGACGCCGCTCTGGAGCATCTGATCAAAGCAGTGATGATCGACAAGACTTACGACAAGGATTTACCACGGAAAACATACTTGCTTCAGGAATCCAGTCCCATCGCTGCTGATAGGGGTCTGCCTGTCGCTTGTAAAATAGATAATCGTTTGAGAACTCACAACCTAAGAAATGGTAAAGTCGCTTACAGGTTTCCGCCTGGTTATACAATAAGTCTTCATATCGAATGGTAATAAAATTATCTCTGTGTAAATAAGGAGAAATCTGTCGATCTTTATCAAGCATTTCCCGGAGAATCTCATCACCCCTCTGTCGTTCTTTGAACCTCTGAGCAGAGTTCCAAATGCCTCGTGGATCTCGCACATTATAAATAAACTTTGCATCTGGAAATGCTTCAGTTACGACATCAATATGGTTAATGTACCAAGGCCACTTGTCCCCAACAACAGTGGCATTACAACGCCTAGCAAAGTCAAGCAAAGCCTCTGACATTGTTTGACGAAAGTTAATTATTCGGAAGTAGTCATAGCCAGTGAGTTTACGCAGAACTCGAAAAGCAAAATTCTTGGGATTGTTAGCCCAAACTCTAGCCCATGCTTGTACATTTTCTTCTTGGAATCCATGCTTTTTCCAACTATCTGAAGCTGGATTTATTATGCTGTTATAGGAATTGTATTGGAGAGCATAACTTTCCCAAATACAGGCAATTTTTGGATGTTGATCCAGAACTCTAGCCAGTAGTGTAGTCCCTGACTTTTGACAACCAATACAAAAAAAGAATGTCAGTTTTGGTACATTAATTTTCACAATAAATTTCCTTAGCAAAATTATGGTTGTCGTTTTTTTATAAGCTAGTGTGAATTGAAATTGTATATTTTATAATCTAATCCAGCCATTTTGAAAGATCCTTTTGAATCAGGTCTTGCAGCTTCAAGATATCTTCCCGGTATAGCTGGCTAAGTTGCTTACGTAACTCTAAGGAAAACTCATATTTGCCAAGATTGTGACTTCTAACCCCCTTAACTATCTTATTGACTAAATTCGCTCTAATTCCGGTAGACAATAATGGCTTGAGGATAGATTTAACAGGGTGACTCTTAGTAAGTAATCTATGCAGCAATTTATTTCTTGGTACTCCAGTAGATACATTATGTTTTTTAGATAAGTCTGGGATAAATTTATCGTCTACATCTAAGAATTGGAAAGTTTCTTGCAGCACAGATATAGGAGAATTCATATAATCTTCATAAAGATAAACCTTAATTTGATTTGAACAAAAATTATCATAATAGCGTCTCAATTGAGCGTAATAAAATCCCATTGATGCATAATGCCAACCAGGTCCCCAGTTGTTGGCTATACGCATCTTTTCTTCTCGCAGCACTTGGGCAAAATTAGTAATAGGCTCACGCCAACCTACACGGCTCAAGAAGTGTGAATATGCCCTATCAGCAGGATTGCGAAGAATTACAATTAGACGTACATCAGGTATGTGATACTTGATGCGTTCAGCAGCATTCAGCATATAAAGATAAATTACGGATGCCTCACCAATAGCTCTTTGATTTGAAACTTGATCAAAAAGGGCACGGTAAGCTTCAATCTCAGTAACAGCAATAGAGTT
This sequence comes from Symploca sp. SIO2E9, assembly GCA_010692645.1. GTDB lineage: Bacteria > Cyanobacteriota > Cyanobacteriia > Cyanobacteriales > Coleofasciculaceae > SIO3C6. Next base: position 25,412 of record JAAHGS010000082.1, on the reverse strand, counting down.
TAATGGTGCTCCTTGATTACCAGGTCCACGAAAATTTAATGTTCTACCTTCAAAGGGAAAAAACTGAGGTTCCTTGATGGGACTCATGTAAATTTGAGGGTGTTGCTTAAGGTACTGGTACATCGAGGTTGTTCCAGCTTTCATCGCACCAATAATCAAAAAATTTGGCATGATCATAATTAATTACCTTTTATATTGTTGTTGAATCACAAAAGTAACTAGTATTACTAAACAAAAAATTTATGAATTTAAAACAACTTCTCGATAACTCCCGGATTTGATTACCCGCCCTTTTTCCAGCAAATATACACAATCACAATCTTCAACAGTAGAAAGACGATGAGCGATAATAATCAAAGTTTTTGTCCCAGCTAGAGAACTAATTGCCTCACTAACAAGACGTTCTGTTTCATTATCTAGTGCCGCAGTAGCCTCATCTAGCACCAGAATCTCTCTCTGGTGATAGAGCGCACGAGCAATCCCTATTCGCTGGCGTTGCCCACCAGACAAGCGTACCCCACGCTCACCAACTCCAGTTTTAATCCCATCAGGTAGTTGCTCAATTAGTTCTGTTAGTTGAGCAGTTTTGATCGCCTGATTTAATCTTTCCGAATCAATCAGATGATCTCGAACACCAAAAGCAATATTTCTCTCAATGGAGTCATCTATTAGGAAAATCGACTGGGGTATATAGCCAATCAAGTTCTGCCAGGAACGGAGATTGTCATATATAGATATATCATCAACCTGAATGTCGCCGCTATCAAGTTCTAACAAACCTAAAATAATATCTACTAATGTTGTCTTGCCCGCCCCAGATTTACCGATGAAAGCAATCGATTGACCTTTTTTAATACTCAAAGAAATATCCTCAATTGCAGGTTCTGAGTTGCCAGGATAATGGTAAGTAATATTATTTAGATCAACCCGATTTACAAAAGTCAGAGCTTGGCTTTGATCATCCTTAGCATTGACTGAGACACCTACCTTAGAACTCAGAGCAATTTTCATGTGCCTCTCTATTTCTTGCTTATCTAGTTCTTTCAAATCAAGATAGAGCATGTCTAGAGCATAGCTAGAGTTTCGCAGTTTACCCATTGCCTGTATGAATTGACTAGCTGATGGTATTAAGCGCATTGCCGCGATTGCAAAAACCCCCATAACTGCAGTCAAGTCCTCCATGTTCTGCTCAAAGAAGATTTGGGATAGAGAGATGAAAAGCACCAAGAACACAATTAAAGTTGTCTCAATTAGGATGCGCGGTAGCACTTGAGAACTATTAAATAAGGTGAGCGCCCTGGCAAATTTACGAGCTTGTTGCTCCATCTGTTGCTCAAAGTACGACTCACAACCAATAACTCGCGTCTCCTTCAATCCTCCTAGACCATGATTGATAACGCGAATCATTTCTTTGTTAGATTCAGACCCAATTGTGCCCCATTTTTTAAACTTATTCCCAAGTTGATGAAATAGCAAAAATGTCGGGAGTAGAACTCCCAAAATCATTACTAGAAGCACTAAGTTGGTTTGAGCAAGTAGTAATAAGAGAACACAGATAATAACAAGGTTAGAAGTAGCATTCAGTAGCGGTAATATACAGCCCTGTGTAAACTTTTGAGTTTCGATAATAATATTTTTAATCACACCAGCAGTATTTCGGCTTAAATGAAAAGTATATGGAACCGCCAAATAAGCCTTTAACAACCTGGACATCAGTATCTTTTTTTGGTTGAAACTGAATTTAAATATGTATGTTTTAGTTAGAAAATACAATAATGATTTGAAACAAAATACTGTCGCGATCGCTATGCCTACAACAGGAATAAATTGGCTACTAGATTCTAGTTTTAATTGCTTATAAATCCAATCGAGTAAATAAATTTTATGTATAGCATCTGGATTAGATACTAAACTAAGAAATGGTCCTATAAGTCCAATACCTAGAGCTTCTAATACAGAAGATAATACGAACATTAACAGCAAAAAAAGAAGCTCTTGTCTCGTTCCTGTAAGGACGTATAATACTTTTGAGAGATATTTAAACATCTGGTGAGCAACCTGCTATAGGTTTTAACACTCTTGATTTTCTGTCAGCTCGTGCAGGTAGACTTTGTGTCTATAGCTACGATTGAAAATCCCCTGGACTTGTTGCCAGCTCCGAAGAAAACAATATAGATAATAACCAAACCCAACAGCAACACTGCTTCTTATGGAATTATTACCCAAACATCCAAAAACAAATTCTATCAAACCCATTCTGTCCTTCTCTCAAAAAGCACACCTACAGCAATCAGGTGCAATCTAGACTCGGTGATGCGTGAGTCCCTGCTTGATAACTCTTAATCTTCTAAGAATCTAACCTGTATCTCAGTGTAAATACCTGCCCCCCAAGGCAGATAGTTGATGCTTGATTTTTTGTTCATCGTTCATTGCTGATTGTTCATTTGGTTTGTATCCCACATCTATTCAACTACTACTCAATGAACCATTAACCATCACAATCCATACAGAAAAATAATCAGCCGAGGAATAATCAGCGCCATAATCAAACTCAGCGGTGCACCAACCCGCGCAAAATCTAAAAACCTGTAACCCCCAGGACCATAAACCATAGTATTAGTCTGATACCCAATCGGAGTCATAAAACTATTAGAAGCAGCAAAGGTAACCACAAACATAAAAGCCAAAGGACTCAGACTAAGACTCTTGGCAACCTCCACAGCCACTGGCAACAGCAACACTACCGAAGCATTATTAGAAAGCACCTCCGTAACTAAAACTGTAGCAATATAGAAAACCGTCAATAACCAATAACCTGATAGATTTCCTCCTACCGCTACTAAATTATCTGCCAGCCACTGAGTCGCTCCGGAATTTTTCATCGCAATTCCCATCGGAATCAACCCAGCCAATAAAAAGATAATATCCCAGCGCACGGCTCCGTAAACCTCACCAGGCTTTAAACAGCCAGTTACCACCATCAACACTACCCCCAACAAAGCACTTACCAGAATTGGCAGTACCTCAAAAGCCGCAGCTAATACCACCCCCAAACTGATCGCAATCGCAATAACCGCCTTATCTCGACGCAGTGTCTCCACGTCGCGCTGCCCAATCAATAACAAATCCCTGCTGGTTTGTAGTCCTAACAAACTTTGATTGGGCCCCTGTAGCAACAGCACATCCCCAAAGCGCAAAGGCACACCACCCAGTCGCTCCCGGATCAACTCCTGTCCCCGCCTAATCGCCAACACCGTCGCATTATAACGCTGTCGAAACCGCATATCCTTTAAAGTCGAGCCAATCAAATTGGAACTTGCCAGAATCAAAACTTCCGCAATCCCCTCCTCCTCAGAATTGAGTTCATCCTCCAAAGATTGCTGTCCAAACTTGACATCCGGCAAAATCTCTACGTCTCTTTGCTCTCTGACTTTAAGCAAGCATTCTCTGCCAGAGCGCACAATTAAAATATCCCCAGCCCGGAAGGTTTTATCTGCCAAGGGTTGAGGAAAATGGCTGCGATTGCGGATTAACTCCAGTACGTCCAAATCAAACTTACGCTGTAGTTGACTCTTGCGTAGCGTTTGCCCCACCAGCGTCGAACCAGGCGAAATCACAATTTCACTAACATACTCCTTGAGATCATAATCCTGACTAACGCCGCCACTCTGTGATACCTTGCGTTTTGGCAACAGTCGGGGGGCGATGAGCACTAGATAGGTCAAGCCGATAGTAAAAGTGATCACTCCCAATTTCGTGAATTGAAACAAGCTGAAAGCACCATATCCTAAATTTTCCGATAAACCACTTGCTAAGACATTGGTGGAAGTGCCAATAGTCGTAATCATACCCCCCAAAATCGTCACAAAGGACAAGGGCATCAGTAACTTTGATGGTGAAATACTCTGTTTGCGGCACCAATCTTCAACAACAGGCAAAAACACAGCCACCACAGCCGTATTATTAATGAAGCCAGTAATTGGACCAGCAATCATCCCCATAGTCAGGATTTGGCGAGTGGGATGCTTCCCTCCCCACCTCAATAGCAAGTCACTGACTAACTGCATTGCCCCCGTGCGTGCAATCCCAGCACTGAGGATAAACATCGCCATCACCGTAATCGTTGCCGAATTGCCAAAACCAGAGATTCCTTCATCTGGGGTGACTAATTTCAGCGACATCAGCAGCACCATTACTGCAATCGCTGTCATATCCACAGGCAACCATTCACCAATGAAGCAAATCAGAGCCAGGACGATAATGCCGAGAGTCAAAAAAATTTCCATAGGGTAGAACCGATTGCCAAAAGCTTCATTGCCCAGTTTCTTCTACATATAGGAGTATGTTTTAATGCCCAATCCCATTGCTCAAGGCCATCCTCCTCTAGTTTCCCCGTTGCAGGGGAGAATGATCAAGGTGGCATAGGGATTGGGAGTAAGGGGTAAGAGTCACTGTTGTCAGCAATTTCCTAAACCGGAATTTATAAAAATTTATATACTGTTGCTGAATAATACTCATCCGCATGAAAACAATCCGGATAGTTTGGCCTGTCAACGTAGTTTGCTTAATTTATCGTCTTGGCAACGATGATTAAGCTCATCCGACGAGTGGAAATATTTGGAATTAGACTTTGTCCTGCTACGCTAACACGTCATTGGTCCTTCGTCGTTAAGTTATTTGTATCGACTCTAAAAGGCATAACCCCCAAGCCTAGAAAAAAGAGGACTAAAAATTATTAAGCAGACATTTGTAAATTTTCTTGTTAGACTGTAGCCAACTTGTCCCCTAGGTCAGAAGTCAGACTCCATGCGAAAACGAGAGCATTAAGCCTGAACACCAATCAATACTGCAAAAAAATCAAAAGCTGCAATTGATTTGGTACATAGTCGGTGCATCCCTACAACTATGAAATCAGCTCGCCGCAACTGCCTCACAGCAGCTAGAGGAAGAAAATTTAAATAAGGTGCTATGAGCAGAAGCTCACCGCAAAGGATGTCTCTTCATCCTCTGCGCTTCCTCGTGTCTATTTCCAAGACAAACATAATGGCAATTAGCTTTTCGGGGCTGGTGCTAAAGGCGATTCCCCAAGGGGTTAGTGCGAAGCGATTGCAGGGTCACTAACAATGAAAATAGAAAGTTTTACAGAAGGAATGTATCTCCTTTGCAACTCTATTTTCAGATGATATCTCATGGGCATAAAGCCTTAAATGCAATTGCCTGCAACTAAGCTAAATTTCAATCTTTAACTCATTTTCTAAAACAAGAGTCCCTTGACCTTAACAGGACAAAACCAATCAAGTTCAAAACTTTAATAGGAGAAAAATCATCATGGAGCAACGCGGTGTAACAATCTGGTTCACTGGTTTGAGTGGTTCAGGTAAAACCACCATCACCAGAGCCTTAGTAGAAGAACTACGAACTAGAGGATGTAAATTTGAAGTTTTAGACGGTGACATTGTGCGCCAGAACCTTACTAAAGGGTTAGGCTTTAGTAAAGAAGACCGAGACACCAATATCCGCCGTATTGGCTTTGTATCCCATCTGTTGACCAGAAATGGAGTAATTGTTCTCGTCTCAGCAATCTCACCCTATCGCGAAATTCGGGAAGAAGTAAGGCAAAGAATTGGCGACTTTGTAGAAGTTTATGCTAACGCGCCCTTAGCAACCTGCGAAGATCGAGATGTTAAAGGTCTCTATAAGCGAGCTAGATCTGGGGAAATTAAGGGCTTTACTGGTATTGATGACCCTTATGAACCCCCCCTTAACCCCGAAGTGGAATGTCGCACTGATCAAGAAGAATTACAACAAAGCGTAGCCAAAGTCCTCCGTAAACTAGAGGAGCTAGGTTATCTCTCCAAAGCCTTAGAGGTGCAGTCAGTCTAGCCTTATCTTGGGAAGTCAAGAACACAAGAGGCAGCAAAGTATATACTTAACTGCTTCCCTCTGTTACTTGACCAATCCCCATTTTCAACACCAACAATCGTACAACCTATCTATTAATCCAATCATATGCAAAGCCCTGTCTTGAGTCATCCCTCAGAGAGAGAAACCTCCTTAGTTAACCGCATTGCTACACCCGAACAGAAGGCTGAATTTTTAGACAAAGCTGACCATTTACCTAGAATACAACTAGATGCCCGCAGTACCTCTGATCTAGAGATGATCGCCATTGGCGGCTTTAGCCCCTTAACCGGCTTCATCAATCAAGCCGACTACAACGGTGTAGTTGAGAACATGCGGCTAGCTAACTCTACTCCTTGGTCAATTCCAGTAACCCTCTCTGTGAGTGAGGAAGTAGCAGCTTCCTTAAAAGAAGGCGGCTTAGTGCGTCTTGATGACCCCAGTGGGCGCTTTGTTGGCATATTAGAACTACAAGAGAAATATCACTATGATAAAACCAACGAAGCTCAGAAAGTTTACCGCACTACTGAGGATAAGCATCCCGGTGTAAAAGTGGTCTATGACCAGGGAGAAGTTAACCTAGCAGGCCCAGTGTGGTTGCTACAGCGTGATCCCCATCCCCAATTTCCCAGCTACCAAATTGATCCTGCCCAATCTCGCGCTCAGATGCAAGAAAGAGGTTGGAAAACAGTTGTTGGCTTCCAAACACGTAATCCCATTCACCGCGCCCACGAATACATCATCAAGTGTGCCCTCGAAACCGTCGATGGTTTGTTTTTACATCCTCTCGTCGGTGCCACCAAAAGCGATGACATCCCCGCCGATGTACGCATGCGCTGCTACGAAATTATGCTAGAAAACTATTTTCCCCAACAGCGAGTGATTCTGGCAATTAACCCAGCCGCCATGCGCTATGCTGGTCCAAGGGAAGCAATTTTCCATGCTTTGGTACGCAAGAACTACGGCTGCACCCACTTCATCGTCGGACGTGACCACGCTGGTGTCGGTGACTATTATGGCACCTACGACGCCCAACAGATCTTCGAGGAATTTGCTCCTGGAGAATTGGGTATTGAACCGATGAAGTTTGAACACGCCTTTTTCTGCACCCGCACCCAGTCAATGGCAACCGCCAAAACTAGCCCCAGCAGTAAAGAAGAGCGCATCCACCTTTCAGGAACCAAAGTCAGGGGAATGTTGAGGAATGGTGAACTTCCACCCCCAGAGTTCTCTCGCCCTGAGGTAGCGGCTGAATTAGCTAGAGCAATGCAGGTGACAAGCTAAGGGACTGTCTCGAGGAGAGGGGGAGATGGGGGGATTGGGGGATGGGGAGAGACGGAGACAGGTCGACAGGTCGACAGGTCGACAGGTCGAGACGGAGACAGGTCGACAGGTCGACAGGTCGACAGGTCGACAGGTCGACACGGAGATTAATTTTCTGCCTTCTGCCTCCTGCCTTTCCTGGGGAGATGGGGAGAAGATTGTTTAGGTCCTATTTCCAAGTAAATTGGATAATTTATCGAAATTAATTTGGGTTAAATACCCCACCGTCTATAGGGTGCATAAAATTGGTTGGGGTCAAATCCCCATCCAATTTGTCCCCGCGTCCCCGTGTCACCGTGTCCCCGCGTCTTTAATTCTTGGAGTTCCCTAATTCTTTGCAGTGGGGGAACTCCCCTGCTTCCCCACCTTTCAGATTAACTCTGGGGCGGCTAGACTTGCAGAAGTAAGGTAAGGAGATCTAATTAAATGCCCTATGAGCGAGAGAAAGAGGTTGCTATTGAGGCAGCTTTGAGGGCGGCAACACTATGCCAAAAAGTTCGCAACGAGCAAGTTGCACAAGCGATCGAAAAGAGCGATAAAAGCCCGGTAACCGTGGCAGATTTTGGCTCTCAGGCAGTTATTTGTCAAGCACTAGCTTCAGCCTTTCCCGATGACCCTATAGTAGGCGAAGAGGATGCCGCTCAACTGCGAGATCCAGCAATGGCGACTAAGCTGATGCAGGTAACCAGCTATGTGCAGGCTGTAGTCAGCGACGCCACTCCTGAGGCAGTACTCAGCTGGATTGACCGAGGCAATGGTCAAACGGGTACTCGCTATTGGACACTAGACCCCATTGATGGCACGAAAGGATTTTTGCGCCAAGACCAGTATGCAGTAGCTTTAGCTCTCGTGGAAGAGGGCGAAGTCAAAGTTGGAGTTCTTGCCTGTCCAGCTTTGCCAGTGGATATGAATCAACCAGAGGGCGAACGAGGTGTCTTATTTGTGGCCGTGCGTGGTCAAGGCGCAGTTATGATGCCGATTTCTGGAGGTGAGCCCCAGCCGATTAAGGTAGTTGATGCCAGCGATCTGACTAATCTCCGGTTTGTCGAGAGCGTGGAATCTGGTCACGGCGACCATTCGCGGCAGGATGCAGTGGCGAAAGCCGTGGGTATCACTGCCGACTCTCTGCGGATGGATTCCCAGGCAAAATACGGCGCTGTGGCGTCTGGACAAGCAGTGCTTTACCTACGTCTGCCTTCTCCTAAGAGTCCTGACTACCGGGAGAAGATTTGGGATCATGCCGCTGGTACTATTGTAATCGAAGAAGCTGGTGGGCGTGTCACAGATATGTATGGTCAACCTCTAAACTTTTCCCTAGGTGCCAAGTTGGTGGATAACCAGGGCGTAATTGTTAGTAATGGTGTTATTCACGAAACAGTGCTGGCAGCTTTGCGAGAAACTGCTTAAATAAGAAATCTCGGCAAATAATTTAGCACAATCCTGTAGAGACGCTATGGAAAGCGTCTCTATTTGTTATCTAGACATTAGACCTCTTGCATAAATTCCTAAAAACCTTCCTAGCCCTATTAATATGGGTCAAATACCCCACCGTCACTTGCGGTGCATAAAATTGGTTGGGGTCAAATTCCCATCCAATTTGTCGACCCGTCGACCTATCCCCGTGTCCCCGCGTCTTTAATTGCGATCGCGAAGCGCGTCTGCTCTTAGCAGAGCATCGCTCCGCGAGTAAAGCTCCCGCGCCAATCGCATGCAGGCGCTAGCCCCAAGGAGTAATCGCAATACCTACTGGCTTCTCGTAGTAATTTACCAAAACTTGAAAAAAAATACTTTATTTTCCTCAAAACTTCATACAAATTCTTTCCTCCAATAATTGTTTTATCTCATACTTTATAGAGGACTTTACGACCCATAGTGTGGTCACAATCGGTAAGTCTGTCGGTGTATCTGTCTCTGCAATAGAAAAATATCCTTCCCATAAAATTTGGTGTCCCTAACACATTAATTATGAATATCCGTCTGTTGAGTACAGTCTTTTCCTCTGCCGCACTTTTGCTAGGGGCGCAAGCAGCCTTTAGTAGTGCATCAGCACTTGCTTCTTCCCTAACACCAACTCCTCTAATTTTTGATGATGACGGCAGTCAAGATGGAATGACAGCTTTAGCATACATGCTGGCTAATCCCCAGTTTGACATTAAGTCGATCAGCATTTCCCAAGGCATTGCCCGTCCTGAAATTTTTGTCAATAATCTCGAACTGATGCTAGGAAGACTAGATGTAACTGGCATCCCTATTGGTATTGGTAGACCTGATCCTTTGGCAGGAAACAATGCCTTTCCAGACTTCATTCGAGATGGCTCAGACACTTTTTGGGCTCCCTTCGTCCAACTGCCGGATCAAGCTCCACCCCTGGAAACTAGACCTGCAGCAGAATTAATTGTCGAGACAGTAAAGCAGTCTCCAGAGCCAGTTGCTATTTTGGCAACTGGTACTCTGACCAATATCGCCGAGGCACTGCGGCTTGACCCCTCAATCATCGACAATATTTCTGTAGTACAAATCTTGGGGGGTGCTGTCTTCACTCCAGGAAATCTCGGTGTTCTTCCAGATCCACCATTTGCTACTAACGAAGTCGCTGAGTTTAATATCTGGGTTGATCCGGTGGCTGCTCAGGAGGTATTTGAAGCAGGAGAGCGGGGATTAAACATTGAGTTAACTCCCCTTGACGCAACCAACCAAATCCTTTTTTCTCGTGCAGATCAACAGGCATGGTTGGAGACTGGCACTCCTGAAAGTCTAATTGCTGCAGAGTTTTTAGACTTCGCGCTCACGGTTATTGCAAGTGAAAATGACCCCAATCCAGTTTGGGACTTAATTGCAGCAATTAACCTCAGTGAGCCCAACTTCTCACAGGAAACTCCCTTACACATTCAAGTCGATACAGAGTCAGAGCCTGGAGCAACTCAGGGACAAACTGTTGCAGTTCCTGGTTTGCCTCCTAATGCTCTAGTATCCCTAAATCCCAGTTTTGACAATGTGTCCTTCACTGCCAGTGAAGTTTTCTCCTTCCCCGAGAAGGAGTCTGTTCCTGAGCCAGTATCAACGGCAGGGCTACTATTGTTAGGCACAGTTGGGTTTGGTGCAGCAATTAAGCGGTCTCGGAAAAAGTGTTAGACCGTAGCTAGACTTTTTGCATAAGTTGGGGGACATGGCAAGGGAGAAGGTGAAAACAGAGAAAAACCCTTTTACCTTTTCCCTGACTCTCGCTCTTACAAAAGATACAAGTTAAATGTCGAACAGCTTAGAAAATAAAATTTAAAATCCTCAGCAAAGTACCAATCGGTCCATTCAATCGATTAGCAGTATCTAAAGTATTAGCACTAGATTTCTTGGGTACCATAATTACATCCCCTTCCAGAATCTGCTGATTATCAGTCAGAGTACTTAGATCCAACTCCTGACTTTCAGCAGTACCTTCCTCATTCAAACGGATAAATGCTACCTCGCTGAGCTTAGCATCATCTGTAGGTCCACCAGCGATCGCTACAGCACTTGAGATTGAACTATTTGGGGGAACCTCCACTTCTCCTGGATTTTTGACTTCTCCTACAACCCGAACCCTAACTGTACTCGGTGCCAAACTAGATCGAGCTACTAGTCTAGGATCAAGAGTCTCACCGGCAACCAATTGCGGTACAAAAATAGAGTCTCCATCCTGTAAAATCAAGTCTTCAGGTGCCTTCTCAGAATTGAGAGCATCCCACAAATTAATAGTAGTGGTAGTAGAACTTTGCCCAGGAAGATTACGTCTCAAGATAATCTTACGAATATCTGCATTTTTGGTTACTCCCCCAGCTTCAATCAAAGCCGAACTTACCCTAGGTACCCCTTCCAGTGAAGCTCTCACACTACCAGTATTATTTTGTCTAACAGTAGTTGTAGTAAGACTGCGCAGATCAACTGGTCCTGGACTTTGTACCTCTCCAGCAACATTTACCAAAACTGGTCGTAAAGTATTTAAGTCAACACTAACAACTGGATTTACCAAGAATTCACCGAGACGTCCCTTGAGTTCTTGTGCTAAAGCATCCGGAGTTTTATCTGCTGCCATGACTCTACCAATAACTGGCAGCGTAATTGTTCCATCAGGCAGGATGACTTTTGAGCCGGTAAACTCTTCATATTCAAACACCGTGATCTCAAGTTGATCCCCAGGCCCAAGAATGTAAACTGGTCGTACAGCTTCTGCATTTTGGAAAGGCAAAGCTTCTGTTTCTGTAGTAGTTAAAGCTTCCGTTTGGGCAAGATTAGGTAGTTGAGCCAGAACAGGTAAGGGTAGTGTTGAAGATAGTAAAAGTGTTACCGCTCCTGATTGAGCAATTTTCCAAACATTGTCTAGATTCAGCATAGATAATAGTTGGTATTGATGATAAAACTAGATTTTTTTCTGTTCAAGAGCGCTAATTATTACTGTAATTTTCCATATCAACTAGTTTTTTACTTCCGTAATCTTGCTCCCTATATTGTTCCTGGGTGTAGTAGAAATAGCTATCGGGTTCATTACTAATAATCACGCCATTAGCAACTAAACCTAAGATATTCTGATTAGCTCGTACCAAAAACTCTTGAGCAGCATTAGCACTAGCAGTATCTAGAACTCCAGGTTTAACTACCAATAAAATGCCGTCAGCCATTTTGCCTAAAATTGCAGCATCAGCGATACCAGCTAGAGAAGGAGTATCAATGATCACTGAGTCATATTCTTCTGAAAAAGCCTCAATTAGTGAAGCCATTCTTCTTGAGTCGAGAAGTCCCACAGGATTGGGTGGTATGACTCCAGCTGGGAGTACATCTAGCCCAGGCATTACTTCTTGTACAACCATATTGAATTGAGCTTCGCCGACCAAAACATTACTCAAACCTACAGCATTGGTCAAACCCCAGATATGATGCTGAAAAGGATGACGCATATCCCCATCTACCAGCAAAACTCGACGTCCGACTTGGGCCATTGCGGCTGCCAAATTAGCACAGACTTCAGACTTTCCTTCCTTAGGAACAGAACTGGTAACCACTATCGATTTTATTTGTTTGTCTGAGCTGAGAAACTTCAAATTAGCCTGTAACATCTGATAGGCTTCGTTGAAGGGAGAACGTGGTAAATCTCTGGCAAAAACTATAGGAGAATTCTGTTCTGATTCTCCTAAAAGATAGTTGGCTTTTCCAGATTTTCCATAGGCAGGTACAACTGCTAGTAGAGTAGTACCAAACAGCTCTTTTGCCTCCTTGACAGTTTTGACAGATGAATCGATCAGATCTAGCAAAAAGGCAGTAGCAATTCCTAACAAAATACCGACCATACCCCCTGCTGCAATAATTAATTTTTTCTTAGAACCAATGGGATTTTCAGGAACTATGGCAGTTGAAATAATACTGGCATTACCCACAGTTTGATTTTCTGCCACCCGCGTTTCTTGAAGTTTGCTCAGCAAAATTTCATAGGTGGATTGAGCTGCCTCTAGCCTACGCTCAAGTTCCCGTTGTTTCTGCTCTAATCTCGGTAGGGAATTTGATCTTGTTTTGTAAACAGTTCGAGACTTTTGAAGTTCTTTAAGATGATCACCTAAACCAGAGCGCTCTACTTCTGTATCAACTAAAGCTGCAGCTAGTTCTTCCTGGAGCTCTCCAATCTGTAAATTCTCAGTAGGTACTTGCTGCTTTCCTCCCAGAACCTTTGCTACTTGCTTTTGCACTAAGGCTTCGAGTGCTGCTTCCTTGCGTTTTAGGTTCTCTATGCTTGGGTATCCTTCTTTATAGCGGGTTCGTTCAACTGCTAATTGAGCTTGTATCTCCTGTAGTTGTGTAAGTGCCTGCTGCACTGCTGGAGACTGACTCACAGAACTTAATGCTACAGCTTGTTGGGAATTGAGCTGCAACTGATTGCGCAATTGAGTCGATCTAGCACTGGCATCTGCCAGCCTAGCCTGAGCTTGAGCAATTTGATTATCTAGGCTGGAAATAATACTTACTGAGGCACTGGCCTCTTCTTGCAGGGCTACAACTCTATTCTCTTCCTTAAATCTGCGTAAAGCTTCTTCTGACTTGCTAACATTAGCCTCAACTTGAGGTAGTTGTTGAGCGATAAATTCGCGAGCTGCTACTGCTTTTTGCCGATTGGTTTGGATATCATTTTCTATGTAAACCTCCATAATTTTGTTAGCTACCTTAGCAGCCTCTTCAGGCTCTTCTGATACATAGGAAATACCCATGACATCTGTGCCATTAACCGGCTTTACTTCCAGCCCGCTTAAGAGCTTTTTAGGGTCAAGAATGTTTCCTTCTTCATCTTTGAGTTCGAGTATTTCTATAGTCTTTTGGGCAAGAGGACGAGAACGAATAATTTCTGCTTGTGTAGCTAATGGATCACTAGTATTAGTTAGACCTTTAAGCTCTCCTATTTCATTTTCCAAGCCTGTCAGGGAAGAAGAATTATCTTCCTTGAACAGAAGTTTGCCTTCTGCCTTATAAGAGTCTTTTTGCCGAGACACAGTTAGGGTAGACATTGCCACTGCCATTGCCAAGACTCCTGTAGCCGGCAACCAACGGCGTTTCAGAACTAGCCAGTACTTCTGAAAATCTATTTCTTCCGAATATTCTAAAGCTTCCATAGGCACTCAAGAAAAATGTTCAGTACTAACAAGGATAGTTAACAGACCAATCACCAGGATTGAAGATTGATTTTTAGACATTAGTTACTCAAAAACTAAGGAGTAGAGACTTTGCCAACATTCCCTCGAATTTCAGCTAGCATAATAGGAGAAATAGATTTTAATCCTTGGTTGTGACTCAAGCTAGATTAATCACTTCTTTGATAGCTTGTTACTGAATTTAGACTTATTTTGGCGATTACAACTTGAAAATAAAATTCGCTCACCACAAAAAAGCCATGCCAATTAAGATTTATTAAAATATTCTTTTTTCATCTAAAAATATGTACTCTAGAAATCAAAGATAACTCAAAAATGCACCACTTTAAATTAACTTAATTATACTAGCTTTAGCTTAACTTATTGCTGACTAATTTGCCAAGTGAATTTGTCAAATTAGCCAGGAGTAGTTCTCGGAGACAAAAGCAGATCAGGTATCTAAGTATTCTGAAGTTGCCAATACAAATTACTACTTGTCTTCCTTGTCTCCGTTGAACAAATTAGTGCAACAAGGTTTTATCTAGTAAGCCCCCTTCTTGAAAAGAACTACCTTGATAGTCTGTAGCAAAATTTTAAAATCCAACGCCAGAGACCAATGCCGAATATAGGCAAGATCTAAGGCAAACACTTGCTCAGAACCAACATCAGAACGACCACTAACCTGCCACAAACCCGTAATTCCCGGTAAAACTTCGTGGCGTAGATAGTCACTTTCACTAAAGCGTTCGACATCTCGCTTTGGCAGGGGACGCGGACCAACGAGACTCATTTCCCCTTGCAAAACATTGATTAATTGTGGCAGTTCATCAAGACTATAACGACGCAGAAACTTTCCCAGCCTAGTGATGCGCGGATCGTCCTTAATCTTAAATAGCACTCCCCCCTTGATGTCGTTTTTGGCTTCGAGTTGTGGCTGCAGTTGACTGGCATTTTCCACCATCGTGCGAAACTTCCACACTTGGAATTCGCGATTTTTTAAGCCGATGCGAGTCTGCTTATAAAACACTGGTCCTGGTGAGTCCAATCGGATGAGTATGCTAATGAGTAACATCGGTAAGCTTAAAAGCACTAACATCAGCAATGCCCCTACCAAATCCAAGCTACGCTTGAGCCAAAAATCCACCCCAATAATCGCTGACGAACTAAAGCGAATGGTCGTGAGTTCTCCAATCATCTTAATTTCTGACCAGTGTTGAGGTAGTTCTAAACTCATTGGCAGCACTCTTAGTTGAATGCCAGCAGACTTTAATTCCCAGAAAAATACAATTGGGTCTTTAACTGAAGGCCATGAACAAATAAATACTTCACTAACCTGATGCTGGCGGATGTCTTCGAGAGTTTTGCTCCATTTGTAAGGATAATGACGCACGGATAAATCAGCACAACCACAGACCTGAAATTGCTGAGTGCGTTCAATTAATTGCTTGGCTTTGTCTAAATCTTCTTGATTACCCAACAGAAACACTGATGACTTGAGAGCTAGATGGTGACGACGAAGGTTGACGATTGTCACCTCCAGCAGAAAACGCTGTACACTTACAAAAATCAGCGCTAGTAACCAAGCCGACAAAAAGACTGTTCTCGAGACAGCTATTGTCGGTTGGTAGAGAAACACTGTAGTCAATAAGATAATCTGAGCTAGGCTCAAAGAGGCAGGTAATCTGACATAGCTGCGCCTTTTATCGTCAGTTCCATAGAATCCTGAAGCGGCAAGAGTACCAAGATTAACTACTAAAATTGGCAACAGCAACTCTAGATTTAGCTGACTATTGAGTAGAAGATGTTCCTCTGCGACTGGCGTTCCCAATTGGTCTGCTAAAAACCAAGCTAAAGACAAAGCTAGACTATCTAGCACCACTAGAACCGTAATTCGCAGCCAAAATCGCCTAGTGTGTTGATTTATTTTGGTAACTAGTGGGGATCTTAAATCACTGCTCCTCTTATGAGTGTTTGTGTGAGTAATTCTTGTGTGAATTAATGTTTGCATAGCATCCCCAAACCTTCAATTAATCTTTGAGTGGTTAGATGCACCTAGCAATTAACTAATGGAATTAAAAATCTGACAACCATGTCTCTAATTAGGCATTTCAATCAACCTTAAAGGTGCTTGAACCTAAGGTCGATCCACCCAAAATCTATCTGGAGGAATGGCAAAATACTCTCAAATAAACATTCACTTCCCTCAAGATAACGAATTAATAGAAATTTCCAAAAATGAGTCTGAAAGCATAGACAATACTCTGGATAAACTGGTTCCGGAAATATCTAATAAAAGCACAGCCTTTCTCCCAAACAATCAATTTACTCAGTGACAACCTGTACATAGCCAGACACATTTATTGAAATCCGCAGAGTTAATTTAAAAATCAACATCATTGAAGCGGTGGTGTTGAAGAAAGCGGACACTCCTGCTGTGCCAGAACTTATACCGCTAATATTAATTTAACAATCCCTGTCTATTTCTAGTTCTATCATTGGTTATACTTAGAAACATAGTTTTTTTACCATACTCCAACTCCAGGCAATCCCCCTATAGCCTAGGGTTCTAGAGATTTCAACTTGTCTGTGCTGTTCTTTTTTCAAGATAAACTTGGTACTATATGGTTACGATATCCCTGTTGTTTTTCCCGCCGCCGCTGTTTCCACTCTCTAATCGCGATCGCGGCTTTGGCTGTAGGTGAGCGAAACTCACTAAAGCTGCTTCTCTCCTGATCAGTAGCAGCTGGATCGAGATTTGGTTGGTGATTAGCTACCATACAATTGGCTAATTGTGCTCGATGCGGTTCTAGATCTAGGGCTGCCAAGATTGCCCTAGCAGATTTATAGCGTTTGTTTACAGAAACCTTGAGCATTTTACCTAAAATCTCAGCCAAGGACTCGCTCAATTCAACAGCATCTGTCCACTGTAGTTCACCTGTTTGAGGATTAGTCGCAAACTCCAGAGGTGCTTTTCCTGTCAATAGATAAAGACAAGTGACTCCTAGGGAAAATATATCACTGCCAAAGGTTGGTCGCAGGGAAAATTGCTCCGGTGGCGCAAACCCAACAGTACCGACAAAGTGGGTAGTTGTCGTGTCGGCGCTTTTATCTTTGGTTTGGGCAATTACCTCTTTTACTGCACCAAAGTCAATTAGTACCAACCTCCTGTCATCTTGGCAGCAAATAATATTCTGGGGTTTGATATCCCGATGAATTACCCCATTGTTGTGAATGAAATCTAACAGGGGTAAAATGTTGCGCAGAAAGCTCTTGAGAGCAATCTCCGATAGACAACCACCGCGCCTCACCAATTTTGCCAAGTGGACACCGCGCACATATTCCTGAACCAGATAAAATTCACCCTCAGCGACGAAATAATCCAAAAGCATCGGGATTTGGGAATGATTACCCAGCTTCGCCAGCATTTGAGCCTCAAGTTGAAAGCGTGATCTAGCCTTTTCCAAAACATGAGGATCGCTAACTTTGGGCAACAGTTGCTTGATCACGCAAGGGGGTTTAGCAGGTAGCGACACATCTCTTGCTAGAAAGGTGACGCCAAAACCGCCTCTACCAATCATCCGCAGCACTTCGTAGCGCTCATGAAACAACTTTTGCTGCCCGCAAAGCTGACCCAACTTAGTTTGTTGCCAGATCTGAGATTGAAAACAAGAGAGGTTTATGGGAACATTCATGACGTTTCCAGGGCAAGATGGGGAAGGCTTGATCGTATCTTTATAGTCTAGACAAATATATTCCTGCCTCTTGAGGTAGCTTTAATCAGGTGAACTACCCTTTCCCCGCTACGCCGAGGTTTGGGCTTCTGACTTCACGGGGGAATGCCTCAACTTAGGCTTACGCCCAAGTTTCGGTCTTACTTCCCCTCCATCAGCAGCAGTCCCAGTTCCTGAGACCGATAAAATTCTGATACCCTCTGCTCTGATATTTATCGCAGCGTTTTCATCTCTATCATGGTGAGCGCCACAGCTAGGACAAGTCCAAGACCTAACATCTAAAGCCATTTCACTTATTTGATAGTGACACTTTGAGCACAGTTTAGAACTAGGGAACCATCTATCGATCTCCACCAGTACTTTACCTTCTTGGTCGAGTTTGTACTGTAGGAAATTGACAAACATCCCCCAGCCGAGATCAGAAATTGCTTTGGCTAGTTTGTGGTTACTAACCATGCCCTTGACGTATAGACTTTCAACTACGATGACTTGGTTATCGTCAACGAGCTTTCTAGAAAGCTTATGTAAGTAGTCTTGACGGACATTGCTAAGGCGTTCGTACACCCTAGCCACCAGTTTCTTAGCTTTATTTCTGGAATTACTTCCTTTTATCTTTCTGGCTAGTTTTTGCTGTTTCCTTTTGAGATTGCATTCATGCTTGGATAAGTGCTTCACATTGGCAAATTTGGAGGTTTTTCTACCATCATGCACGATGGCAAAATCTTTCACTCCCAAGTCAATACCAGCTACTTTTCCCTCAGTTTTAGCTGTTGGATTATCACCTTCTTGTTGAGTCAAAATAGAAGCATAGTATTTACCGGATGGGGTCATACTAACTGTAACCGTCTTGATTACTCCTTCAATTAGTCTATGTAGTTTCGCCTTAACGACACCTAAGCGACCGGGGAATTTGATAGAGTTTTCTACAACTTTGACTGACTGAGGATACTGAATTGACTGCCTATTTTTCTTGGCTTTGAATCTGGGATATTTGGCCCTGCCATCAAAGAAGTTTTTATAAGCAGTCACTAGATGGAGTGTGGTAGCCTGTAAAACCTGGGAGTAACACTCTTTTAACCAAGCTGTTTCCTCTTGTTTTTTTAGCTTTGGTAAAAATTTATTCAACGCAGCTCTGGTCAAACCCTTGCCCGTTGATTGGTAGGTTTCGATACAAAGGTTTAATCCGTAATTCCACCACCAACGGGCACAACCAAAGTGTTGAGCTAGTATCTCTTCTTGTTGAATTGTGGGATATAGTCTTACTTTGATGGCTTGATGCTGCATTGTTTCCACCTCCAGTTACCAGCATACATTATTAGTGGTAAAAATACCAGAACGCTATCCCCCCCCCATCCCACTTCTTTGAGGGTGGGGACTTCCGCTAATCGTTGTTAAAGGTAGATAATAACCTAGAAAAGATCAATTACAACTATGCATCCTACAATACAACAAGCTTTTGCAGACAACCAAGTCCTGAAAGTAATTAGTGGCTTGAACAATTTTGAATCATCACGAGTTGCAGCGGTTGTCAAGGCTGCTGACCGTGGTGGTGCTACTTTTGTAGATATTGCTGCTGAGGCGAATCTGGTGAAATTGGTACGGGGGTTGACTGATTTGCCAATTTGTGTATCAGCAGTGGAACCTGAAAAGTTTGTAATTGCTGTCGAAGCTGGAGCTGATCTCATCGAAATTGGTAATTTCGATAGTTTTTATGCTCAGGGAAGGCGATTTGAGGCTGAGGAAGTATTGGCACTGACACAGAGGACGCGATCGCTCCTACCTGAAATTACCCTATCGGTAACCGTCCCTCATATCCTAACACTAGACAAGCAAGTGCAACTTGCAGAAAAATTAGTACAAGCTGGTGCCGATATTATCCAAACTGAAGGTGGAACCAGTAGTCAACCTCGTAGCTCCGGAACCCTAGGTTTAATTGAGAAAGCTGCACCTACCTTGGCTGCAGCCAGGGAAATTTCCCGTGCTGTTTCAGTACCAGTGGTATGTGCTTCTGGTTTATCAAGCGTGACAGTACCGATGGCAATTGCTGCTGGTGCTGCTGGTGTTGGTGTGGGTTCGGCTATCAATCGCTTGGATAGTGAAGTGGCAATGGTTGCAGTTGTTCGTAGTTTGGTTGAAGCTCTTGGGGGAGTGAAGGTTGAAAGGTTCAGAAAGGATATCTTGCTTTAGATGCCGCTAAGGAACCAATAAATCAAAAAGGCTAAGTTGTTGAGTAGTGGCATCAGTTACTGGTGCTACTACAAATTGTGCTTGAAGCTCTGTAATCTTATCTTTAGAGGTCTAATGACCAAAGTTGGCTTTCACTGCGTTCTACCCAACCTACTTTTATTAAGGTTAATTGGCGTTGCTGAATTGAGGTATGAATGCGCGATAGTTTGGTTTTGGTCAAGCCCCCTAAATCCCCATCTGTAAAAAAGTGAAGCATCCCCCCATCCCCCCCATAATTGTGACACTCTGCCTTAGATGTCACTATTCAACTCAAACAATCCTTCAAACTATAGACTACCTGCTGTTGTTCTGAGAAGGTAAGTTCTGGAAACATTGGCAGAGATAGTACCTCGCAGCAGACTTGCTCACACACTTTTAGATCACTAGTTTGATAGCCTAAATCTTTATAGACTGGTTGTAAGTGCAGAGGTAGTGGGTAATAAACCATCGAACCAATACCCAATTGCTGTAGCTCAGCACGCACTTGGTCACGATCGCTACTATTGCTTTGATCTTTAGTCAGGCGAATTGTGTACTGATTCCAAACAGCACGACTCCCAGCCATTTCTTGGGGTATGACAATCCCTGGCAATGGCTCCAAAAGCTCTTGATAGTTAGCAGCTACCTGACGACGTTGAGTATTCCAGCTATCAAGGTAGGATAGTTTAATTGCTAGAATGGCAGCTTGTAGTGCATCCAAACGGCTGTTAATGCCAGTTTTCTGATGGTAATAGTAACCACTCTTACCATGATCCCTAAGCATCCGAATTGAGGCAGCAAGGTTTTTGTCATTAGTTGTGACAGCGCCACCGTCACCACAAGCACCAAGATTCTTAGTAGGATAGAAACTAAAACAGCCAATGTGACTAATACTGCCTACCTTTTGCCCAGCCCATTCGGCACCTGTAGCCTGGGCACAATCCTCAATTATCGCCAGAGAGTGAGTCTGGGCTATGTCCATAAGACTAGTCATATCCGCTGGTTGCCCAAACAGGTGAACCGGAATAATCGCTTTAGTTTTGTCAGTGATGGCTGCGGCAATTTTAGTCACATCGATGTTAAAAGTCTCGGCATCTATGTCTACAAAAACTGGAGTAGCGCCGACAGCAGTAATCACCTCAGCCGTGGCAATAAAGGTGAAGGGAGTAGTAATTACCTCATCCCCTATTCCGATTTCCAAGGCTCTTAGCGCCAGGTAAAGAGCATCAGTACCGGAATTACACGCTACGCATTCTGAAACGCCTATGTAAGCAGCAAACTGCTGTTCAAAGCTTTCTACTGTAGGACCACCGATATAGCGCCCAGATTTCAAAACTTCAGCAACGGCAACACTAACTTTTTCCCCAATGATTTTATACTGCCGCGTCAGCTCAAAAGGGGGGATCTCATTCACTGGCTCGCACCTGATAATGTGTAATAAAATACAATTAAATTTCGCATTTGATGAAAGAAAGAAATCTTAAGTGGAATCTTTAATTGAACTGGATCCAACAGATTTGCTCTGGGCATTGGGAATGATTGCGATCGCGATTGGTTTATCTAGCACTCAAAGATTAGGATTAGAAATTACACTGGTGAATGCCACCGGGCGAACTATCCTACAGCTATTAGTTGCCGGATATTTGCTCGCTATAGTCTTCACCTTAAACAACCCTATCCTGATTGTAGGGATCTTAATAGTGATGATAGCGATCGCTACAGTCGTAGCCCGCAATCGCATTGGTAAAAAAATACCCCAAATCTCCAGCCTAGTATTTGGGTCGATATTCTTTAGTACGGTTCTGAGTGTTAGTTATACCATTGTGTTGATTATTCAACCAGAAATCTGGTACGATCCCCAGTACTTAATTCCCTTAGGGGCGATTGTGCTGGGGCAGGCAATGAATGGAACTACAATCGCTGGTGAACGCTTGGTTAGCGCCATTAGCAACAGCCGCCAGGAAATCGAAACCCATCTTAGTTTAGGTGCAACACCGCAACAGGCGGTAGCAGCTTACCGCCGAGATGCTATCCGGGCTGGACTAATTCCTACCACAAACTCAATGATGGTAATCGGCTTGGTGGGTTTGCCGTCGCTGATGAGTGGTCAATTACTCAGCGGGATTGACTCTCTGAATGCAGCATCTTATCAGATAGTAATTATGTTAATGCTTGTCTTTGCTAACTTGATTACAGCCTTGTTAGTAACTCAAGGACTAACGCGCCAATTTTTCAACGCCCAAGCACAGTTGCGGCTACCCTGAACTTGAAGGAGGCAGAAGGCAGGAGGCTCCAGGGCAGGAGAGAGGATTTGGATGGGGATTGAATAAACTTGCTACAGAAATTTATTATAGAAATTTGCTATGGCTGACATTCAAAAGTTAAAACTGAATTATTCTTGCTTTTGAGTTGATGTTTTTGACTGGGAGCGAAGCGAGGTTCCCCATCCCCCATCTGTTATAGCGCTACGCGCTAGGGAACAGGGAACAGTAGTCTATCAAAGGGTTTGCTGGATTTAGAAATGTCCTAACCTAAATGCGTGGTGCTATACAATCTTGCTTCTTCTTCAATTTTCTTGGCGATGTACTTCGATCAAAGCATCATCCGGTGTATAGACTTCCAGACGCATTTGAGCATTAGAGCTAACTACTTCAAATGCATCCTCTAACCTCAAGACGTGATTAATCACCCCAGCCTGAGCCTTAGAATCACCGCTTACTTGGGCAGTAAGGGCTGTTTGTTTCACTGTCTGCATATAAGAACGTGTCAACTTGACTTTAATCACATTGTCGTTAATGCTATAGCTACAGACCGGAGTTCCCCCAAAACAAATCCGATTCAAATCTTCGCGGGCTTGTTGTGTTCTCACCACGACCTCCAACTTAGCTTGCGCTTGCTCAAGAGATTCCTGATAAGAATCAATTAAAGACTGTGCCTTGGCATAGTAAAAGGTGTTATTAGGAACTTGGTTAACGTAACTCAAGGCATTACGCCAATTAATTACAGCTGCTGACCATTGCTGGTTTTTTTGAGAATTTTGAGCTCGTTTAGCCAGACTGGTTCCCTGATTATAGGCGTTGGCAGCGATTTGTTCTTGAGTTTTGCGATCGCGAGCCAAAGCCATCTTTGGTGTATAAATAGCCGATAACTGCTGTGCTTCCTCATATGCAGTTGTGCCTTGAGGAATCTGATTAAGACGCTTGAAAGCTGTCTGCCAAGTAACCAAAACTAACTGCCAGTGTTCCAAAGACTGGGCAACTCCTTGACGAGCCTCGGCAATCTTAGCGGCTTCAGTTGCAGCTTTGATATGTTCTAGAGACTGTCGCTCCTTGAGCAATCTCTGATTAATTGTTGCCAAATTTGTGTTATATTCCTTGAGCTTTCGTTGAGCCAAAGATGGCAACTGGCTATCAGCAGGAATCTGTTCAAGAAGGGCGATTGCTTTGCGCCATAGTTTCTGAATTTCTATCCATTTTGAAGCCGGATGAGGTGGATTTTGGCTTTGAGCAGCAGCCCTTGAAGCCGTCTTCATTGCCTTGACAATCTCGTCAAGGATTTGAGCCTGCCTGCGATAATTTGCCAGTAGCTCTCGGGCATTAGAGCGTTCTTTCGACCACGGCGGAACCGATTCAAGCATCCTAATGGCAGAGTTCATCTGCTGCTGTGCCTTGAGTACCTCCTGCCCAGACTGAATATTTTCCAGGGAATTACTGGATTTCTGGAGTAGTTGTTGAGCCTCACTAATCACCGTACAAGATCCAATCACGCAGGGACGGGTCAATAGATAGAGACTGCTAGAGAAAATTACTATACTTAAGCCCACACTAGCAACAATCAATGGCAGCATTGTAGGTTTTGAGGTAGCTGATGCTGGTATTGGTGCTGTTGGAGGCAGATGATCTGCTTGCAACTCAACCTCAGGGGGAAATTGATCCCAGGGGTGGGTTGAAGCTGGTGGCAGAGTCGATTTCTCATTGCTTTGAGTTAACTCTATCTGTTGGGGATCGCTTGATGTAACTTGTGTAGTAGCATCCTCTTCCCCTAGAGTTGCCAGTGTCAAAGAATGGTAAACATAAGGTCGTTTTTGCCCTGTTACTCTCAAATAAATTTTGACTTCGTTACTAACTGAGGAGTGTTGGGCAACAATTGCTTGCTCTAAAAATCCAAAAGTTGATTGTGGATCTAGCACCACATCTGCTGGATGTTGAACCAGAACCATCAAATTTCCTTCCAAAAATCGACACTGAACCTCAACAGGGGCAATATTTGGCAAATTTGAGAGCAACTCTTCCTGCAAAAGATTTGCCAAAATTTCTAAATCCTCTGGGCGCGTCGCTGCTTCCATTTCAAGACTCGCGGCTGGATACCTCTACAAAGCCTAGGATAAGTGGGGGAAAAGACACGCCCCCACTCATACTGGCAAAACTGAAATTTTCCAAATTATGGATTATGAACAATTGCTCACAATCAGTCACAATCAGGTATAAAAACTTTCTCCCCTGTCCTCTCTGTTACCATACCTATTTTCAAGGCTAGTGACTACATCTTTAGACCTAGCATGATAGATAACTAATGATCATCTCTAACCAAGTTTTACTAATCACGGGCGCTTCCTCAGGAATTGGTGCTACCTTAGCGCGGAAATTAGCAGCCCAATTCTCGGGTATTCGTTTGATACTTGCCGCTCGCAACCAGCAGAAACTAGAGTCTGTGGCAGCTGAGTGCCTCAAAGCTGGTGCCGAGGTGCTAGTGGTAGCCACTGATATGAGCCAAGTTGAACAGGTTAAAACTTTAGCGCGTTTAGCTGTTGAGCGTTTTGGTCGAGTTGATGTCCTTGTCAATAATGCTGGTTATGCGCAGATTGGACCAGTAGAATTAATTTCAACTGCAGATGGCAAGGAACAGTTTGCTGTTAATTTTCACGGTCCATTGGTCTTGATTCAAGCTCTAATTCCCACGATGCGCAACCAAGGCGGTGGCAGAATTATCAACATCAGTTCTATAGCAGGGCGATTAGCCTTTCCTATGGGAGGTTTGTATAGTGCTTCTAAGTTTGCCCTCGAGGCTCTTAGTGACGTCCTGCGCATGGAGTTAGAGGGGTTCAACATCAAAGTTAGCGTAATTGAACCAGGACCTGTAAATACTGAGTTTGTTGAGGTTGCCAACCAGAAAATCTCCTTAGCGTTGCCGAACTTAGAAAACACACCATACCGTGCTAGTTTCGAGGCAATCAAAGATATAGAACAGCGAATTGCTAATCTGGCATGGAGTTCCGAACAGGTAGCAAAGGTAATTGTCAGAGCTATCACGGCTAATCACCCTCGTCCTCGCTACGTTGCTTCCACTGGTGGTAGGACTCTGTTGTTTTTGATGACCAAACTTATGCCCCTTTGGCTTGTAGACATGTTCTGGAAGCGCTTCTATGGCATTAATCTAGTGGAAAAAGACTGGAAAGCTCGTAATTCTGGGCCAACTATTTACTGACCAAAAAAATGGGTCTGGTGCCTCCCCCTTCTAGGGGGACTTTCAGCAACCAGCGTTTTTGATAAAGAAGCTAGACGAATATTCAAAGCTGAAGTAGAATAAGGGCAAGGAGGCAAACAAGTGT
>JAAHGS010000081.1 GCA_010692645.1 Symploca sp. SIO2E9 | reverse complement strand
TCCGAAATTACAGCTCGCAGGCAGGATGAGGATGATTTGCGCAAATCCCGTAAGCGAGCAGAACTGCTGCTGCTCAATATTTTACCTCAACCAGTAGCAGAGCGTTTGAAAAAGGGCGAACGCACAATTGCTGATAAGTTTGAGGCAGTAACTGTGATGTTTGCGGATCTCGTTGATTTTACCCAGTTCTCCAGCCAAATCTCTCCTACAGAATTAGTGGAAATTCTTAATCAGATTTTCTC
Organism: Symploca sp. SIO2E9; assembly: GCA_010692645.1. Taxonomy (GTDB): domain Bacteria; phylum Cyanobacteriota; class Cyanobacteriia; order Cyanobacteriales; family Coleofasciculaceae; genus SIO3C6. The sequence continues at coordinate 27,133 of JAAHGS010000081.1, read as the reverse complement.
TAAGTTTGACCGACTAGCAAGGCAACATGGAGTAGAGAAAATTAAGACAATTGGTGATGCTTATATGGCTGTTGCTGGTTTGCCTAAGCCCCAAGATAATCATGCTCAAGCGATAGCTGAGATGGCTTTGGATATGCAAAAGGCAATTACACAATTCAATGCTGACAATAGCGCCGGATTTAAGCTCAGGATTGGCATCAACACTGGACCAGTGGTGGCTGGTGTCATCGGTATCCAAAAATTTAGTTATGACCTCTGGGGCGATACTGTCAACACTGCTAGTCGGATGGAGTCCCAGGGTTTGCCTGGCTGCATTCAGGTATCTGCAAAAACCTACAAACTTTTACAAGAGCATTATAATTTTGAGGAACGAGGGTGCTTGGAGATCAAAGGCAAGGGCAAAATGCTTACCTATCTATTACTAGGTAAAAGGCATGCTAACTCTAAATTACTACTATCGCCTTAATTAAAAATCCTATAAGAAAACACTATCGCGATAACTGAGCCCAAGCGACCTATGCTAGTATCTGGGAGTATTCTTCATAGGGATCACCAATGGGCAAGGTTCTGGTGTTAAATGCCTCCTATGAACCTCTCAACATTACCAACTGGCGAAGGGCAGTTGTTTTGTTGCTCAAGGGGAAAGCGGAGCATGTTGAGCATAACGGCAAGTACATCTATGCAGAATTCCCACTTCCGACAGTAATTCGACTTCGACATTACGTCCGGATTCCCTACAAAGAGATTCCTCTCACCCGACGTAATATCCTCCACCGCGATGGTCACTCCTGTCAATACTGTGATTACACAGGAGAGGATTTGACCATAGATCACGTGATTCCTCGTTCTCGCGGTGGAGGTGATACCTGGGAAAATCTGGTTACAGCTTGTGTACGCTGCAATGTCAAAAAAGGCAACCGTACTCCGAAAGAAGCAAGTATGCCGCTGCGGCATCATCCTCGCAGGCCCTACAGTAGTCTGCACTTTGAAGTGGCTAAACATTTAAAGGGTGGATTACACCAAGAATGGCGAAAGTATGTCATTGGCGTCTAAGTAAAATTTAGACGCCTTTTTTTAGGGTTAGCACTGTTTGCGATAAACAGTAGAAAGCAGTAAAAAACTGTAGACAATGTTGACTTAAAAAGACCAGAAGCAAAAGGGAGATTTAGATAGACAGAAAGCAAGAACTTTAGAGCATTGCATAATTAAGCAGTACACAGTTAACCCAAACTACATACTTACAGAGGTCGGCTCTGGCATGAATGACAACTGACCAAAGCTAAAACGGTACGAGTAGAGTTAAATCAATAGTGGTCATCCTTGACTCCCCTAGGAAGGAGAGGGGAGCTATCTTTGCAGCTGGTTAGCTTTGGTTTAAGGATTAATCGTTACTTTGCCCATCTCTAGGTTAAATGCTGATATTTTTGAGCATCACATAAATGCTTGTTTGCCCAGCGAAGATGACAAATCTCTAAGTAAGTGTAGTAATTATTATCCACATACGGATAACTTGAACCGCACAATTTCATAATATTTGCAAAGTCTGCTTGGTATTTTAGCAGAATTTGCTTGCATGAATCCTCCTCACCTGAACGCTAGCCCTTTGCAGATTTGGAATGACGCCGGAAAGATTCAAACTATGGGTACTCAAGCTTCTTACTGTAAAAGCTAAAGTTCTCGAAGAGATTATAATTAATAGTTTTTATTTAGAACACAAATTTTCCACTAGCAGAGAATATACCACTAAACTTTCTACAGGTAAGGACAGTAGCATTCTCACGGTACAAGGTAAAATCACTAATCACACTAACCATAACTAAACATGCCATCGAAACCGCTTACGCCCGTCAATAACATCTCCAGAGGTGCTGCGTCTAGCTCAGATTCGGTAGCTGTTGATAACCAACAGGAGGCGTCTACTAAAAATGACTGTAGCCTTACCGGTAATGAATCTGAGAGGCGATTACCTTTGAGCTTAGTGGAAACCAAGGTAAAGGAACTGCGCCAGATTCTAGAACACCATGACTCAGAGCGCCAGCTAGTAGTCATACAAGATTTTCCTGATCCAGATGCTCTCTCCAGCGCCTGGGCCTATCAGCTAATTGCCGAGCAGTATAATATCCAATGCGAGATTATTTATGCTGGTACCCTGAGTCATCAAGAAAATATTACCCTGGTTAGACTGACCAAACTACCAGCAAAACGTTGGGGAGTTCAGACTTTAAAGGAGCGGGATTTTTCTGTATATCAAGGTTGTGTGCTAATTGACAATCAGGGAACTACCAGCCAACTAATACCCTTTGTAAAGCAGGCAGGAATTCCTATTACTGTGGTCATTGACCATCACAGTACTCAGGGAGAACTACAACCAGAATTTGCTGATCTTCGCCCTCAAACGCGCTCCACAGCTACCATCCTCACCCAATATATTCAGACAGGCTTACTTCAACTAGACATCAATAATAACGAACACGTCAAGTGTGCAACTGCCTTGATGCATGGCTTGCGTTCAGATACAAATCTGCTGATGCAGGCGCAGGAAGAGGATTTTCTCGCAGCTGGCTACCTCAGCAGATTCTACGATGTTCAGTTGCTCAAAGCTGTTCTACAGTCGGCGAGATCAAGGCGAGTGATGGATATCATCGAGCGAGCGCTGAAAAATCGCATCATACAGGATAATTTCTCCCTCGCTGGTGTTGGTTATCTCCGCTATGATGACCGAGATGCTATTCCTCAAGCTGCTGATTTTTTGGTGACTGAAGAAAATGTCCACACCGCAGTTGTCTATGGAATTGTTCACGACGAAGATGAAGAACTAGAATTTGCCCTTGGCTCCTTGAGAACTAATAAACTTACACTTGACCCTGACGAGTTCCTCAAAGAAGCCTTTGGTCAAGATAGTAATGGACGCTTTTTTGGGGGTGGACGCATGATGGCAGGAGGTTTTGAAATCCCGATAGGGTTCTTGTGCAGTTTTAATGACAACCCTAAGTATGCCAAATTAAAGTGGGAAGTGTTTGATATGCAAATTAAACATAAGCTACTGCACTTGGTTGAACCAAAAGATGTCTTTGCGTGATTTTGCCCACCAAACTAAGATGCAACTATACCTAATCCGCCACGGCATAGCAGTTGAGCGCGAAAGCTATGCGCAAGATGCAGAGCGCCCGCTTACTAACAAAGGACGCCAGAAAACTACCCAAGTAGCCAAACAACTATCTGAGCGTGGGCTGTACTTTAACCTGATTTTAACTAGTCCCTTAGTAAGGGCAAAACAAACAGCTGCTATCCTCCAAGAAGCTAATCTCGGTGCCAAGGTACAAGAGTTTGCCAGTCTTGCACCCAAGGGAGAGATCTTTGACTGGCTCAACTGGTTAGAGTCCCAGAGGCAAATTAACTATAGGGACAAATGTTTAGCACTAGTAGGTCATCAACCGGATTTAGGTAACTGGGCAGAAACTTTGGTGTGGGGCAAAGCCCAAGAAAAATTGATGCTTAAGAAAGCTGGAGTAATTGGAATCGAGATGCCAGTAACTAAAACACCCATCGGTCAGAGTGAATTATTTCTGCTGGTCTCACCCAAGTGGCTGTTGTGAGTCCCATGCCATTTGTAACACGGGCGACTAACATATAAGTGTCTGTTAAGCTAACCTCTTAAGGGTTTGGACTTATGGCTAGCAAGATGACTACTGTCTGCGAGTATAAACCGGGTTTAGAAGGCATTCCAGCAGCTCAATCGAGTATCAGCTATGTCGATGGTCAAAGGGGCATCCTCGAGTATCGCGGCATTGGTATCGAAGAACTCGCTCAAAAAAGTACTTTTTTGGAAACTGCCTATTTATTGATCTGGGGTGAATTGCCAACAAAGGAAGAACTTGAAGCCTTCAAGAGAGACATTCTCTATCATCGGCGCATCAAGTACCGCATCAAGGACATGATGAAATGCTTTCCTGAAACTGGTCACCCGATGGACGCTCTACAAGCTTCGGCTGCTGCACTGGGGCTTTTTTACTCCAAACGCGCTTTGGATAACCCCGATTATATCCGCAAAGCAGTAGTTCGCATCCTTGCTAAAATCCCGACGATGGTGGCAGCATTCAAGCAAATGCGCAAAGGCAACGAACCTGTTCAACCTTGCGATCATCTAGACTACGCGGCAAATTTTTTGTATATGCTCAATGAGCAAGAACCAGACCCCTTAGCTGCTCACCTTTTCGATGTTTGCTTGATGCTTCATGCCGAACACACGATCAATGCCTCGACTTTCTCGGCTATGGTTACGGCTTCTACCCTCACCGATCCTTACGCAGTAGTTGCTTCAGCTGTGGGAACCCTGGCTGGTCCATTGCACGGAGGGGCAAATGAAGAAGTGATTACAATGTTAGAAGCAATTGGCTCGGTGGATAATGTTCACCCCTATTTGGAAGATTGCTTGCAGCGCAAAAGCAAAATTATGGGCTTTGGTCATCGAGTCTATAAGGTCAAAGACCCGAGGGCGAAGATTCTTCAAAGCCTAGTGGAACAGCTGTTTGATAAGACTGGTGGCGACAAGTATTACGAAATCGCTGTCGAGTTTGAAAAGGCAGTAGAAGAAAAGTTGGGTTATAAGGGAATTTACGCCAATGTAGATTTCTATTCAGGTCTGGTGTACCGTAAACTGGGTATTCCTACAGACTTATTTACGCCAGTATTTGCGATCGCCAGGGTTGCAGGTTGGCTTGCCCACTGGAAAGAACAACTGGGAGAAAACCGCATCTACCGTCCCACGCAGATTTACACAGGTTCCCATGCTGTTCCCTACCTGGAGATGACCCAGCGAGATCCTTATCCTTACTGAATGATCTTTTAGTAAGCATCAGCTTTACTGAAGATAACCATAAGCAATCTAATCAGTATAATTTTCTATCAGTTGTATCCTTGGCTTGACCCTAGGAAGATATACTTTAGAAAGCTCACTAGTAAAAAATCTTCATAATCAGCTTGGTTGTTAAGCTCAAGCCTTCCGAACACAAGTGGTCTCTGCTCGGGACAATACTAAAAGTAAAAGTATTAATCTTATCCTATTAGTTGTTAAGTAATGAATCCAGGAATTGACCTCCAAGGCAGCTTTATAGAATCCCTTACAGATTTGGGGATTCCAGCTGGCACTGCCAAAGCCATCTGGATGCCTCTGCCCATGTTCTTGATGATTATCGGAGCCACAGTGGGCGTCCTAGTATGCGTCTGGCTAGAGAGAAAAATCTCAGCGGCTGCGCAACAGCGAATTGGACCAGAATACGCTGGTCCATTGGGAGTTCTCCAGCCAGTAGCAGATGGTCTGAAGCTAGTTTTTAAAGAAGATGTCGTCCCTGCTAAGTCAGATGGATTTCTGTTTACCCTCGGACCAATTCTGGTGGTTGTTCCTGTGTTCCTGTCCTTTCTGATTTTGCCTTTTGGACAGAACCTGGTGATCACAGATCTGAGCATCGGCATATTTTTGTGGATTGCCCTGAGCAGCATTCAGCCCATTGGTCTATTGATGTCTGGCTATGCCTCCAACAACAAGTACTCCCTACTAGGAGGACTAAGGGCAGCGGCGCAGTCGATCAGTTACGAGATTCCCTTGGCGCTCTCAGTGCTGGCAATTGTGATGATGTCCAACAGCATGAGTACGATTGACATCGTCAATCAGCAATCAGGCTATGGCATTCTGGGCTGGAACGTTTGGCGTCAGCCAGTGGGTTTCCTAGTCTTTTGGATTGCTGCCTTAGCAGAGTGTGAACGACTGCCTTTTGACCTTCCAGAAGCAGAAGAGGAACTAGTTGCAGGTTATCAGACCGAATACGCTGGTATGAAATTTGGTCTGTTTTATATAGGTTCCTACGTCAACCTAGTTCTCTCTGCCCTGCTATTTGCAGTTCTCTATTTGGGAGGCTGGGATTTTCCCATTCCCCTAGAGCAATTGGCTAATTGGCTAGGAGTTAGTGAAAACAGCTCTTGGTTACAGGTAATCACTGCCTCATTAGGAATTACCATGACCCTGCTTAAAGCTTACTTCCTTGTTTTTATTGCCATCCTCATGCGTTGGACAGTTCCCCGAGTTCGCATTGACCAGTTGCTCAATTTGGGATGGAAGTTCCTGCTACCAGTATCTCTGGTAAATTTATTGCTGACTGCTGCACTCAAATTAGCATTTCCCTTTGCCTTTGGTGGTTAGTCAACAGAAGGCTCCGGGTGAACGAAAAAAAGAGTGGGGCAAGGAGTAAGCAGACGCTCCAGACGCTCCAGACGCTCCAGACGCTCCAGACGCGGAGAATTCAAATCCCACGCAAAATTTCGTTCACCCGAAGGCTCCAGGACCGGAGGCTTCTCTGGTAACTTATGCCTTAAGGATATAAGGCGGAGTCCTTTGCCAAGCCAAGGGATTTGACTCCTAGGTACAAGCCTCTTTCTTTCATAGCTTCCTTCTGCCATTTGTCCTACAACTTCACCCCTTGTCGGGAAGCGACTTGACTAATAACCAATGACAAAAGACAAAGGACTTTAATCTAAAACAGAGACACTATAGAAGATGCTGAAATTCCTCAAACAAGTTAGCGACTACGCTAAAGAAACTGTCCAAGCAGCCCGTTACATTGGTCAAGGTCTATCTGTTACCTTTGATCATATGCAGCGACGTCCGATAACAGTACAGTATCCTTACGAAAAACTAATCCCTTCTGAACGTTATCGTGGTCGGATTCACTTTGAATTCGATAAATGCATTTCTTGCGAAGTCTGTGTTCGAGTCTGTCCAATTAACTTGCCAGTAGTAGACTACGAATTTGATAAAGCTAGCAAGAAAAAGAAACTCAAAAGCTATAGCATTGACTTTGGAGTTTGTATCTTCTGTGCTAACTGCATCGAATACTGCCCAACTAACTGCCTCTCAGCAACTGAAGAGTACGAAATTTCTTCCTACGACCGTCACGAACTCAACTATGATAATGTGGCGATGGGACGCTTACCCTACAAAGTGACCCAAGACCCGATGGTGACTCCTTTAAGGGAATTGGCCTACTTACCAAAAGGTGTTATGGATCCCCACGATTTGCCTGCTGGTTCTCAGCGTGCCGGTATGCGTCCAGAGGAAATTGCTAAGCGGATGCAGTCCCAAGAAGAAGAAGCAAGCAAGAGTTAACAAAGTTCTACCAAAGACTCATCGAAGCTGAGAGCCACCGTCAGTGAAGCGGTGTAGGTAGAAACCAAGAGAAAAACTTTAGCTGATGGTTACTAGAAATCCATTTCGAGGAGATTAATTAATTGTGAATCTAGCAGAAGGGGTTCAGATAGTTTCATTTTGTATTCTGTCTGTGATGATGATTGGAGCAGCATTGGGAGTTGTCCTGATTGCTAACATCGTCTATTCAGCTTTTTTACTTGGTGGTGTTTTCATCAGTATTTCTGGTTTATATATTTTGCTTAATGCTGACTTTGTGGCAGCAGCACAAGTATTAGTTTATGTTGGGGCAGTTAACGTCCTGATTTTGTTTGCGATCATGTTGGTGAATAAACGAGAGGATTTTGCTCCCATCGCCAACCGCTGGGTGCGTACCGTCTCAACAGGAATAATTTGCCTCGGTTTGTTTGCGCTGCTAGCAACAATGGTTGTGGCAACACCTTGGTTTGTTTACAGCGGACCAACTGTAATTCTTGAAAGTTCAATTGTAGAGATTGGTAAACACTTCTTCAGTGACTTTCTGCTACCTTTTGAGCTTGCCTCCGTACTGTTATTAATGGCTATGGTGGGCGCGATTATCCTAGCACGCCGTGACTATATTCCAGAGCAGTTGATTCCAAGAGACACTCAAGTTAAAACTCCCTTGACTTTACCAGAGCGCCCTCGGGAGCTGGCATCAGCGGCTAGTGATTCTGCAAATACTCCACGCTAACAAAAGTCTTAACCAAAAAGTGCCTCAGGGGCTCCGAAACAGCTGCGCGAAATGAAGAGGCACTCCCTGGACTTCTGTATTCTTTTGATGATAATTCCCTAGATAACCTAAAAAGTTCATGCAACTGCAACTCCAGTACTTCTTAATCCTAGCTGCTGCCCTCTTCTGCATTGGCATCTATGGCTTAATTACCAGCCGCAATGCTGTGCGGGTGCTAATGTCAATTGAGCTACTGCTAAATGCGGTTAATCTCAATTTAATCGGGTTTTCCAACTTCATGGATCCTGCAGGGATTAAAGGTCAAGTCTTTGCTGTATTTGTGATCACTGTCGCTGCAGCGGAGGCGGCTGTTGGTTTAGCAATTGTGCTGTCAATCTATCGCAATCGCGAGACAGTTGATATGGAACAGTTTAATTTGCTCAAATGGTGAACGCCCAGCAGCAGTCCCCACCATAGTTCGTCGAGGGTGGGGATCGAGGAAGTCTTTAAACTTTCTGACTCTCCTGTGAGAGCTTCAAATTTTGAATTAGTACTCTAATTACCTCAGTTTTGGTTTTGCCTTGCTCAATGCAGTAGGTTTCCAAGTGTTTCAAATCCTTCTCTGGAAGGCGAATAGTCAGAACCTTGTCGGATAAGGGTTTTGTTCTTGCCATAATTCGCAAATGTAGTAAATTGTTGCCAGAGTCAACGTACTAACACTGTACATTGATAATCTTGACACAATCATAACATCGCCTTCACAGGTTTTCTGCTTGGTCAACAACCCACCGTTAACCCTACGAGTAATAGCCCTACGGGCATGCGCCAAAGGCGTAAAGTGGACTAGACATTGTACCCGTTAGTGCTGTAAATCAAGCTCAGTAATGATACCTACACTGAGCAATCAGTAAAGCATCAGCCTCAACAGCATAGACGAGTCTGTGTTCTTTGTTGATTCGCCGAGACCAGAAGCCAGACCAGTTGTGCTTGAGTGGTTCAGGATCACCAATACCATCGAAAGGTGATCGAGAAATCTCTTTAATGAGATTGTTAATGCGTTTGAGAATCTTTCTATCAGTGTTCTGCCAGTAGAGATAATCCTCCCATGCGGTCTCAGCAAAAACTATCTTCACTCTTCAATGAGCCCCCGTTCAACTCCTTTGCCAGACCTCAGCTCAGCAATAGCCTGATCAAGCCTCAAAGCGTTCTTGTTGCTGGAAAGAAGGTAAAATGTTGCCTCATATGCTTTGAAGTCTTCTAAGGTCATGACAACAACCGGGGGAGCGTTCTGACGGGTCACAAGAAGTGGCGCAGAATCTTGATTGACCTTGTCGAGAAGTGGGGCGAGTCTTTTTCTAAATTCAGAGTAAGTAACAATGTCCATAACCATCTCCCTAGTTGTACATATCATTGTACAATAGTGCTGTAAATTATGAACACCTACGAGGGTGTTTATGACTGAAGTTCCCCCCAGAGTTATTGACAACGCCCTTACCTAGAGCGGTTTTCAGCCATTTTTAAATTACCGCTACTGGGTACATTTGAAAGCGACTCCCGATGCATGACTTGAAGCGATTGCCCTGCCGAAGGATGCCCAAAGGGCTGTAGGGGCAGTGGCAAAGCCAATCGCTATTTCTCCGATAGTACCATGATTGCAAACATCAAGCCAGAACCTACATGGGTACGGATTTTTAAGTCCCAATCGCTACATTCTTTAGAATAGGGGAGTTTGAGAGGTAAAGTAGTACATATGCACGGGTGAACTTCAGTTAGGGGTATTGAACCCCGTAAAATATCCCCCGTTTCCTCCCACCGTTAAATCAATGCGCGGTACTCACCTACGGTTCGATACGTCCGCGCTGATTATAACGGGGGTCTCCACGGGGGAAGAAAGATGATTTTGAACAAACAAAAGCAGAGCGTCCAATTAAGTTAAAACTCGCAAAAACTCTAGAGGCAAACCATCGGTATCGGCAATGAAGGCTACCTCGTAAACATGCTCACCAATAATCTGCTGAGTTGGTGCTAAAAGTACTTTTAGAGGTTGAAACAACTCTGGGTTATGTCTTGAAGCCTCAGTGAAGCTTTGCTGTAGGGAAGCTAACCAGGTTGGGAGATCACTAACAGCATCTGTCAGGTCAAAGGATAAGTGGTAGTAACCAACATAATGTTCATCGCCAAAGGCATCAGGTGCTGGCTGCGGTTCAGGAATTTGAATCAGTTCAATCCTCCCGCCTAGTCCCTCCATCCAACAGGCTAAGGTGATCCCAGCCGTGAAGCGTTCAGATACAGAAAATCCTAACTTTTCGTAGAAAGCAACCGCGCCATAAATGTTACCTGTGCGAATCGAAGCGTGATGCATCAGAACTCTTGCTACTCAAATAAGCGGAAGTAAGGATAACGCACGGGGATACCCGGTTCTTTTTCCAGGTCAAAATTTATCACTTCCCAGCAAGGCTCTTGTTCAGGCTCAGGGCTAAATTCGACTGGCAAGCCATAAAGCCTTGGTTGTGCTATCTCTGAATTCCCACGCCAGGCAGTGCTACGTTCCAAGTAGGAATTCACCAACTCTCGATAACGACTAGCAATAATTACCCTGGTTGCCCGGTAACCTTGAGTATAGAGTCGGTCTAGAGCTTCGTGAATTTCAAAGCGGATGCCGTCAGGATGGGTGTGCTGTCGATACCACTTATCATTCCACTGACGCCAGTGACGACCAGACTGTAGATGAATGAGTTCTCCCGTCTTTGGATCTGCCTCAAAAGCACCATGACGTGGACAAAGGTATGTATCAGTCAATGTCAAGGCGGGGATTAACTGGTGGCAGTGAGGACAGTTAATGTCTGAACCGAATATGGGGTACTGCAAGCTTGAGTTGATCATCAAGTGCTTATCTGCGTCCTTCGGTGTGTGCTACTACCTGTGACTTTACTATTATAGAATACAGTCCTATTGTACTCATTTGTACTCATTCCTTTGAAGGGATCTTTAAGAAACTCACGTGTGAATTATATAAATCCCCAATCTTCTTCTTCCACTCCCTATTGGTCTCCCCCTGATCTATCTCAAGCTGCCTTTGTTGCACCAAATGCTGTGGTTATTGGTCAGGTCTTGCTAGCTGCTGGGGTTAGTATCTGGTATGGTGCTGTTGTCCGGGGAGATCTTGAGCGTATCGAGATTGGTGAGAGAACTAATATTCAAGACGGCGCAATTTTACACGGCGACCCCGGTAAACCTACAATTTTGGAAAGCCATGTCACCGTTGGTCATCGTGCTGTCGTTCATTCGGCTCACATTGAAAGCGGCTGCTTAATTGGCATTGGTGCAGTGGTTTTAGATGGTGTCCGTGTTGGTAGGGGCGCTATTGTGGGTGCTGGTGCTGTAGTTAGCAAGGATGTTCCTCCTCTATCTTTGGTAGTTGGAGTTCCTGCTAAGCGATTGCGCGACATTTCTGAAACTGAAGCCGCTGAACTTATTGAACATGCACATAAGTATGAGCTATTAGCACTAGTTCATGCTGGCAAGGGAACTGATATCGGATTCACCAAGCCCAGCTGAACAGGAAAAATTTTTATGCCAAACTGCGCCAATTAGCTTAAAAATATAATTATGAGAAAACTCCAAAGAACTTTAAGTAATAAGGGAGGAAAATAAAAACATGGGAATCGATTGGCGCATACTGATAGTACTTCTTCCTCTAATCCTGGCTCTTGGCTGGGTCGCTTTTAATATTGGCGCTGCTGCCTTGAAACAAGCTCAGGGCTTTATCAACAAATCTTAGTAAAGACCTCACACAATAGCGGCGGTTAACCCTACCCTTACTAGGGGTAGCTTAGCCGTCGCTATGATTTGATTTTTGGTTACTCTCAATTACCAAGGATTGCCACTGCCCGTTCAATATTTTGGCTAACTGAGTCTGCAGAGGCCTGTAGAGCTGCTTGCTCAGAAGCATTTAATTGCAATTCTACAATAGATTCAATTCCCCTACACCCTAACCTAATCGGCATTCCTAAAAAGATATCCTTGAGACCATATTCGCCCTGAAGGTAGGCAGATGCTAGTACTAACCGCGATTGGTTACGTAAAATTGCTTCTACCATCAAGCAGGTAGCAGAAGCTGGGGCAAAATAGGCACCACCTGTCCGCATGAGTTCAACAATTTCCGCTCCCCCTTGACGAGTTCGCTCTACTAGACGGTTGATGGTAGCAGTATCCATGAGTTCTGTAATCGGAATGCCACCAACAGTAGAGTATTGGGGCAAGGGTACCATCAAATCTCCGTGACCTCCCAGTACTAGAGCCTTAACATCTTGAGAGCAGATGCCCAACTCCATAGCAATGAAAGCTTGGAAACGGGCAGAGTCGAGAACACCTGCCATCCCCATGACTCGCTCAGCAGGTAGTTCCGTAGTTTGCCAGGTAAGGTAAGTCATCACATCAAGTGGATTAGTGACAACGATAAACAAGGCATTTGGGGAATAGGCGATCGCTTGGCGAGCCACATTAACTACGATCTGAGCATTGGTTTTGAGTAAATCATCCCTACTCATACCTGCTTGACGCGGGATGCCAGCAGTAATCACGACAACATCTGAAGCCGCAGTTTCTGCATAATCATTAGTGCCAACAAGTTGACAATCGTGACCATCAATACCCCGCGCCTCCAGCAAGTCTAGGGCAATAGCTTGGGGCATCCCTTCGACAATGTCGAGTAAGACGACATCGGCAAGATTTTTATGAATAATTCGCTCAACTAGAGTACTGCCAACACGACCACTACCAATAATAGCTACGCGGTGGTGATGACAGGCAGTCAGTGAACTTAGAGGAGATGGCATAAGTGCTTAATTGCTCAATCAGACTTTTCTAGCTGATCGATACGTAACCAAATATTGGGAGTTGGTACTTGACCAAACTTAACCAGTGCGTAGTCACCGTTAGTATCCATTACTTCCCCCTTAGTTTCAAATATATAAGGGGGAAACCGGGAATCACTAGCCTGTGCTTCTAGGCTATTTTCCAGTTGTTCACGAATAGCATGAACGAAAGTTCCTTTTTTGATCTTGTCTGCCATAGTTGCAGCTTGTGTGTAAATTCTCTAAACCGTTACATAAGACTTACCCAAAGCTACCCTCATCTGGACTTTCCTATAATGGACAACTAATCCAAAGGTTAATTTAGAGCTTACTTCCCACTTCATCCTGAAGGCGAAGGCGCTACTCCAGTCCGTAGGGCTTAAACGACGTAATCCGCCGCCTATAAGTTCAAGGTTTTTAATTTGAGTACTTCGCTACCTATCCGTCCTTGCCAATTTCAAACTGACACCTAATCCTCAGTTACCTGTAAGGGACTCGGCTGTTTGACGGGTTTTGTTCCGGTTCTCAAGCCGTAAGTTTTTAAGCTTGGTTTTCGCCTCCCCCCAGACTACCACATCTGTACAAAAAGTCAAGCAATGGGTAGCTTTGTCCAACAATTAAGTTACAGTTTCAAGCCCTCTATCTAGTTGGACACTTCCCCCTCTGTGTTCTTCAGAGGTTAATGCTGACATTTGGGGCAAAAATGAGATGAACGCCCTGCCAGCTTTAGGTTTTCAATCGGAGTACCACAGACACGGCAATGCTTACCAGTGCGACCATAAACCCAGGCAACGCCACTATAATTACCATTGACTCCTTGCACATTGAGAAAGTTACTGAAGGTAGTGCCACCAACCTCAATACTCTTTTGCAGGACTTCGATAATTGCTAGGCGCAGACACTCTATTTGTTCTGCATTCAAGGCTGCACAAGGGGTTTGTGGTCGAATACCGCTCATAAATAAGGCTTCATCGGCGTAAATATTACCTACGCCTGCCACTAATCCTTGATCCAGCAGTGCTGTTTTAATGGCACGTTGACGCTTTTTGAGCTTGCGGACTAAGTACTCAGCTGAAAAGTCAGCAGAAAAGGGTTCTGGACCAAGTTTCTTAAGACCAGTAATAATGTTTTCTGGTGTCTCCAATGGTGATACCAACCAGATTTTGCCAAAGGTGCGCGTATCAACAAAGCGCAACTCGCGATTATCAGGAAAGAACAATCGCACTCGCGTGTGTTTTTGCAATGGCTGTTCTCGGTTGAGCCACAACAACTGACCAGTCATTCTAAGATGGACGCCCAACCAGCCTGCATGGTTAGCGTCTGAATTAGTTAGTTGAGCGAGTAAGTATTTGCCGCGCCGATTCCAACTGGTAATAGCGACATTCTTCATACCCGCTAAAAAATCACCCACAGAAAGAGGGTGGGCAATGCTGCGAGATAGCAAAACATCTCCCCCCCAAATTTTCTGTGCCAGAGTGACTTGATTTAAGCCCAGGCGGACTGTTTCAACTTCCGGTAGTTCAGGCACAATTTCTATAGCTGACTTGGCTTTGCTTTGTTGCTAAACTTTTTCTAGTTCACGCTCAGCAAAGTTGTTAGTGTTAAGACCACTGGCATCTCCACTAAAACCGGTGTAGTTAACCTTGTCAAAGCGGACGATCACTGGGTAGATGATGCCGCTTTTGTCTACAGAGGCTACTGTTCCGATATCGTTGTACCAGTAGGATTCTTTTCTTTTAATCCGGACTTTGTCACCACGCTTGAGTTCTGCCATAAGAGTCTTTCCTTTGCGCTCTAGTTTTTAATATTACTACTTATAGTGACATACTCCCGACGCTGAACTATAGCAATCGCCAAGGCGGTTAAGACATGGAAAAAAGTCCCAAACTCAGATAGAACTTGGCTTTTCCTCCACCATCGGGCCTCCTGCTATAACTCCTGCAGCGCTGGCTTCTTGCCAACACCACCTAATGGTTCGGTTACTCGGCAAGCTTTACTATCCTGATTAGAGCTAGAGAAGCCGTAATTAATAAGGGTAACAAGCTCTTAGTACCAAGGTAGTGAATCAGCAGTTATCGGTAATTCCCTGGACCAGAATTGGGTTAGTCTTGGTTGTAGGTATGGTGGTTTGGTCAACTTCTTTTAGAGCCTATCACCGCTGGAAGATAAGAGATGGTTGGTGTGCCAGATATCATCCCGATGGTTCCGAGGAGATTTTCTATGGAGCCCAATGCCATAAGTTTAACTATAATCCAAAACCTAAAGCGTTAATTGAATAATATGGTTCATTGCTAATGGTTCATGGATGAACTTTATATCCAGATTTTGGAGTTGCAGCAACCCTATAATAATTAAGGCACCCAGACTGGCAGATCATGACAACGGTATATACACGTCCCCTAGCTCGTCTGATTGAGCAGTTGCAACGCTTACCTGGAGTTGGCCCTAAAACTGCCCAGCGATTGGCGCTGCATATCCTTAAGCGCCCAGATGATGAAGTCAAAGCTTTAGCTCAAGCTTTGATTGATGCAAAACAGCAAGTTGGGTTATGTAAGGTATGTTTTCACCTGTCTGCTGAACCTGTCTGCGAAATTTGCCGTAACCCTAACCGGGATGAGAGTACTATCTGTGTGGTAGCTGACTCCCGCGATGTAATTGCCCTAGAAAAAACCCGTGAGTATCAAGGGAAATATCATGTCCTTGGAGGCGTTATTTCCCCTATGGATGGGATTGGACCTGATCAATTACATATCCAGCAGCTCATCAGGCGAGTCAGTCTCAAAGATATTAAAGAAGTGATTATGGCAATCAGTCCCAGTGTCGAAGGCGAGACAACTACGCTCTACATTGGTCAACTCGTCAAGCCCTTCACCAAAGTAACCAGGATTGCTTTTGGTTTACCAATTGGCGGGGATTTAGAATATGCTGATGAACTTACCCTAGCGCGAGCTTTGGAAGGAAGGCGGGAACTCGATTAGCCATTAGTTTAACAAAAGCACTAATGACCAATTTCAGAGCTACTTTAATTTCTGTTTAATAAAGGCTACAACCTGACTTAACTGTTTCTTCAAAGCATCAATTTCTGCCTGCATTTTGGTAATTTTAGCGTTGAGAGCTTCAATCTCAGCAGCGGAAGTGGAAGAATAATCAGTAGCAACTGCTCCTGTCGCCACTGCTGGTGGTGGTGTTACTGGTCGATTTCTAATCTTTTGCATTGCCTCCTTGATTGCCTCAACCAACTGCTTTTTGTTAAAAGGCTTTTCCACAAAGGCGAAATACTCAAAAGGTTCAGTTATTTTCTCCGTTACTTCTTCCTTGCGACCTGACATTAATACCAAGGGAATTGTTTGGAGATCTGTTTGACTTTGGATCTGCTGAAATACTTCCCAACCACTCATTTTTGGTAACAGAAAATCCAACATAATTAAGTTGGGGTGTTCTTGGCGAATTAAATTAAGTCCTTCAACACCATCTTTAGCTTCTAAAATCTCAAAGTTGCCTGGAGGTAACATGTCTTTGACACACTTCTGGATCACTCTAGAGTCATCAATTACCAGGATTTTCTGATTTCTTGCCACGCCTAACTCCTTTCCTTAGCTATCTAGCCCATCTCTGGGTTAAATGCTGATACTTTTACGGTGTCACATACATGCTTGTTTGTCCAGCGACTATCAAACCTTGTCAATTTGTCTGGGGCTTGCAATTTGCAATTTGGTGGAATAGATTTGGCGAACGCTCCAGGGCAATTGGATCTAAAAATCAACCTTGGACCCCCTGCCTTTCCGTAAAAATAGGTATCGTTTAGAATATGTATCATCAAGATACTAGATTTATTGACAGTCTGTGAAAACCTCCTCAACTCAAAACCAGTGGCGAACGGAAATTGAATCACTGCCTGCTTGGTTGCGACGTCCGATTGGCAAAGCTAGTGATATCTCTACAGTACAGCGCATCATTAAACAGCGGCATATCCACACCATTTGTGAAGAGGGGCGTTGTCCTAACCGTGGTGAGTGCTATTCTCAGAAAACAGCTACTTTTTTACTGATGGGGCCAACCTGTACCCGTGCCTGTGCTTTCTGTCAAGTGGATAAGGGTCACATGCCAATGCCCCTAGATCCCGAGGAACCACAAAAGGTAGCGCAAGCAGTACGCCTGCTGGGCTTACGCTATGTTGTGCTGACTTCAGTGGCGCGGGATGATTTGCTTGATCAGGGTGCAGGTTGGTTTGTAGCAACGATGGAGTCAATCCGTCAATTGAACCCAGAAACTCAGATTGAGGTGCTGACAGCTGATTTTTGGGGCGGTAGAGGTAATCCTAACCAAACCTTGGCTGATAGTCAACGCCAACGGGTAGCAATAGTAGTTAATGCTAATCCGGCTTGTTACAACCATAATATTGAGACTGTGCGCCGCCTACAGGGAAGGGTACGCAGAGGAGCCCAATATGAGCGATCGCTTGATGTCCTGCGTATTGTCAAAGCCCTTGACCCGACCATACCAACGAAGTCAGGATTGATGCTGGGACATGGTGAGACACAGGAGGAAATTGTAGCAGCGATGAGTGATTTGCGCAATATCGGATGCGATCGCCTTACCCTTGGTCAATATATGCGTCCTTCCCTCAAACACTTACCAGTACAAAAGTATTGGACACCAACAGAATTTGATCACTTAGGTGCGATTGCACGTGAGATGGGTTTTGCCCATGTTCGTTCTGGTCCTTTGGTTCGCAGTTCTTACCATGCTGGTGAGGATGTTTAGCCTCAACAAAGACCAAAGGTTAATCAAAATCATCTCCCCCTCTCCCCCTCTCCCCTTTAGTATCCCAGAGTCAGAGCACCAGGTCTTCGAGGGTCAGAAGCGCCTTGAAAAGTCTTATCTACACTGATGATACTCTGAGTGCTACCCATTGCATTTCTAACTGAAATCTGATGTCCTTTCTCCTTTAGTAAGCGAATTGTATCACCATTTAAACCATTTTCGATCATTAGCTGATCGGGAAGCCATTGATGATGCACCCTAACGGCATTGGTAGCAGTGGCAATATTCATCTGATGATCAATAACATTCATGATCACTTGTAAGACGGTAGTAATAATTCTACTACCACCAGGACTACCTGTTACTAGATAAGGTTTACCCTCTTTCATAACAATTGTTGGTGTCATTGAACTGAGCATTCTTTTTTCCGGTTCAATGGCGTTAAACTCTCCTCCAGTTAATCCAAAAGCATTAGGTACTCCCGGCTGAGCAGAAAAATCATCCATTTCATTGTTGAGCAAAATTCCAGTTCCAGCTGCTGTTATTCCAGTACCATAACTGAAATTCAAAGTGTAAGTATTGGCGACAACATTACCATATTTATCCATCACCGAATAATGAGTTGTATCATTACTTTCTGGAAATTTGTTGGGATTACCTGGTAACAAATCTTGGCTAGCAGTGGCTTGTTCAATATTAATTTTACTACGCATTTCCTGAGCATATTTTTTAGAAACTAAGCCAGTAATTGGTACAGGTACAAAATCAGAATCTCCTAAAAATTTAGAACGGTCAGCATAGGCTAGCTTCATAGTTTCTGTCATCAAATGAATATTTTTTGCCGTATTATGTCCCAGTTTACTTATAGGAAATGTCTCTAAAACATTCAACATTTGTACCAGATGAATACCACCGGAACTGGGAGGTGGCATGGAATAAATTTCATACCCTCGATAAGTTCCCCGAATTGGTTCTCGGATCACAGGTTGATAGGCGGCTAAATCTTCTTTGGTAATTAAGCCACCGTTGGCTTCCATATCAGCAACAATTGCCTTGGCGATCGCGCCTTGGTAAAATGCCCTAGAACCTTCTTTTGCAAGTAGCTTCAAGCTCTTGGCTAAATCTTTTTGTACCAGAATATTGCCTACTTCATAAGGTACGCTCCTTGGTTTAAAAAAGATAGTCATGCTAGCTGGTGAAGCCTGCATTTGTCTGTTAGCAAAAATTAAAGATTCGTATAAATCTTCAGAAATAGGGAAACCGTTTTCGGCTAATTCAATAGCTGGTTTTAAAGCACGTTCTAGGGAAATTGTTCCATATTTTTCTAGAGCCATAGTTAAACCAGCGACAGTACCAGGAACACCGACTGCTAAATAACTAAATCGAGATTTTTCTGTATCAACTTCACCATTTTCATCAAGAAATAGGTCTCGGTTTGCTGCTTGGGGAGCTTTTTCTCGATAATCAATGGCAAGAGTTTCATTATCTTTTGCCAAATGCACTAGCATAAAACCACCGCCTCCAAGATTGCCAGCGCGTGGTAGGGTTACAGCTAGGGTAAAACCGATGGTAACAGCAGCATCAATGGCATTTCCCCCTTCCTTTAAAACCTCTAAACCTGCCTCAGTCGCGTAGTGTTCTTGAGAGGAAACCATGCCATTACGAGCAATAACCGGATGAAAGATATGCTGACGGTTATAAATTGGTTGAGCTTGAGTAACAGAAATTCCTGTAATCACGCTCAGAGATAAACAAAAACTAAGTATTACTCTCTTCTTGCGAGTTGGTCTAAAAATTTTTAGAGAGGTTTTATGAAGAATCATTTGATGGTTAAAATTCTTGAATTTTAGCATTGATTACTCTGATTATTCGTAATTTAGTAAAACCCTACAAAAAATTTCTCTAAGATTGTCCCAGTATTGATAAGTCTTGGGCAACGGATGCTAGACTTGCTCAAGCAGATCTAAACTAAGCAGGAAGTGATAAAGATGATTCAAAGCTACCATCATGGTTAAAACACCTTTCCAGAATAAACCTTTGACTTACATGCCAAGAAGAATGCTTACTGTCGCAATGGGGTACAGGAATATATTGTCTGGCAAATTTTTGAAAATAAGCTTGATTGGTTCAGTTTGCTCAAAGGCGAGTATGTAGCGCTAGAAGCAGATGCTGATGGAGTCATTAAAAGTAAAATATTCCCTGGGTTGTGGTTAGCAGTTTCAGCTCTACTACAAGGGGAAATGCAAGCAGTGTTAAGTGTGTTGAATTCAGGATTGAATTCGCGCTTAGCATGAAGTCTTGGTGAGGCAGTTACCAGATAAGCTAAATCGTACCTTTAAACAAACCTTGGGGACGAAATAACAGTACTAATACCATCATCAACAAGGCAACACCAATTTTGTATTCTGATCCTAACCAGGGAACACTAACTTCTTGAGCCACACCTATCACTAATGCTCCCACAATTGCGCCGTAGGGATTGCCAATACCGCCGAGAATTACCGAGGCAAACATCGGCAAAATTAGAAACCAACCCATATTCGGGCGTACAGCAGTAATTAGACCATACATTGAACCACCAAGGGCAGTTAAGGTACCAGTAATTACCCAGGTCCAAGTCACCACCCTCTCAACGTTAATTCCAGAGACACGGGCTAAGTCAATATTGTCGGCTACTGCTCGCATTGCCTTACCGATTTTAGTATTCTGCAACAAAAAGTGCAGTGCTGCGATCGCTACCAGTGCCAGTGCCACAACTATAATCCGATAGTAAGCAATTTTGACGCCGAAAATATCTATCGCTTCAATAACTGGTAAGTCATAGGAGTAGTTGTTAGTACCCCAAATCAAAATAATGCCATTGCGGATAAACAAGGCAAGCCCAATTGACAGGATAATTAAAGTGGTAGCAGAAGCACGGCGATTGCGCATTTGTCGCCACACTAACCTCTCAGTTAACAGCATTGCCCCTACAGTACCAACAGCACCTAGCATCATTGAGAGCCAGATATTGACTCCGTTAATGTTAGCTAGCCATGTCAAGTAAGCACCCAAACTCATAAAGTCACCGTGGGCAAAGTTGGAAAGTCGCAAAATGCCATAGGTCAGTGTTAATCCTACCGCTGCTAGGGCAATGATGCTACCGAGAGCAATGCCGTTAACGATGAGTTGTTCGGGTGTCATATCATTTCCGGTTGAATACTTACTCCTGCCTTGCTGTTGTGCATTTTTAATGCACAACAGCTTATTAATCAACTGGTTGGTTATTATCTGCGGTTCGAGTACTAGGCCTTGGCTTGGAGAGCATATTGCCGAAATCGCTCTAAATCTGCCTGAATTGTAGATTCAACGATTTTACCCAAAAATAAGTTATCCATCAATTGACCAAGAAATCCAGGAATAGCGTAAGCTACAGTTAACTTGACGATACTGCTACCGTGGCGATCATAGAAGCGAATTGCCCCTCGATTAGGCAAGCCATCTACGGATTCCCACTGAATAATATGGTTGGGTTCGAGTTTGAGGATGCGAGAGAGCCAGCTAAACTCAAAGCCGCTACTAGCAAGTTTCCAACGGGATAATTCAGGATTATCTTCTAGCACTTTAACTGAGTCAATCCACTTCATCCAACGGGGCATTTGCTCTAAATCAGACCAAAGTTTCCAAGTTAAGTCTATGGGAACTTCTATCTGTACCTGTACACTGTGTTCTAGCCAATTAGACATTGATAATTTTGAATAGAAGTATTTTTAAATTGTTATCATTAGTCATTAGTTCAAAAAACCAATGACTAATAAGTCTGAGGAGTTCAAGCTGTTGTTACCAGAGAACGACCTACAATTTTGTCGGCAACTTCCAAAATTGCCTTGGCTGTACGACGACCGGAGATAGTAGCTCCTTCCATACTATCGATATAATCTTGCTGAGTATAGCTACCGGCAAGAAAGAAGTTGCTCACAGGTGTTTTTTGATCAGGGCGATAGGAGTCCATACCTGGTGCTTCACGGTAGAGAGACTGGGCAAGCTTCACCACACTGTACCAGGTCATATTTAATTCTCTTGAGGAGGGGAAGAGTTGGTGTACTTGCTGGAGAACATGTTGAGCGATCGCTTCATTACTCTGGCGGATAAAAGGGTCTCCTGGTGTTAGCACCAATTGTAACAGTGAACCCTTACCTGATTGATAATAATCACTAGGACTAGCTAAAGCTAAGTCAGCAAAGCACGAGAAATCTGCATCTGCAGTATAAAGTAGATTATCTATTCCTGCTGCTGCCAGCTGTTGCCGCTTGGCGCTGTCATCGAGTTCACTCACCCAGCCATCAAACCTCAGCTGAACCGTTGCTACTGGCACTGTCTCCAGCTTGTAAATATTATCAAACTCGCTCCACTTACGCCATGCTGGTGGTAGTAGACGCTGCACCCCAGGAACATCACTAGCACAGACATAGGCATCGGCGGTAATTATTTCTTCAGTTTCGCCTTTAGCAATTGCTAAACCAATAACTTGAGTTTGCTCTCCCTCATCGTTAAAGATAATTTCGCGCACGCGACGCCTAGTATGAATTTTTGTTCCTCGCGCTTCTAGGTAATTAACAATCGGTTTGTGTAAATATTCGGAGGGTGAACCTTCCAACATCCGCAATACTGAGGCCTCGGTTCTACATGCAAATAACTGAAAAATCGTCAACATACAGCGAGCAGAAATATTCTCGGTGTCGATGAAGCCCAGGGCATAGGCAATGGGGTTCCACATCCGCTTCAAACTGCCATTGTTGCCACCGTGGGAACGAAACCAGTCAGCAAAGCTGATGTTGTCGAGTTTGCGGATAGTTTTCATGGCACCATCGAAGTCTACCAAACCGCGCACAATGGGGCTGGTTCCTAGGGCTAGGGAGTTTTGCAGTTTATCTCGTGGGGATAGTTGGGAGGTAGTAAAAAATGCTTTCAGACCGTTGAAGGGGGCACCACTGATGAAGCGAAAATCTAGTTCACCAATGCGACCACCTTTATTGACAAAGGTATGGGTATGCTCTTTGAGGCGCAAGTTTTCTAATGCCCCCACCTTCTTCATTAAATCAAACAATTGGTAGTAGCAGCCGAAGAAAACATGCAATCCCATTTCAATATGGTTGCCGTCAGCATCTACCCAACTGCCGACTTTGCCGCCGACAAAAGGACGGGATTCAAAAATTTCTACTTGATGACCAGCATCGACTAACTCAACTGCGGTCGCCATTCCAGCTAGTCCTGCCCCTATGATTGCAACGCGCATTCAGCCTTTTCCTTTCAGTTTTTTTACATATTGTAATAGAGTTGTGCCTCAAAATGTTTTTTTGCCTGCTGTAGGAGGTTCTCTGGGGAGCATGTCAACTTTGTAGGTTAGGCTGAAGGTACTCAAACCCAACCTACCTCTACCTCCTTGAATTTATATATAGCAATTCTCAAATTGGTGAGATACAAATTTCTTGGTTTTAGGGAGCAGGGAGTAGGGAGCAGGGAGCAGAGAACAGAACTAGGTGTATCTCAGTTATTCGAGAAACGCTATAGCAGTTTTTATTTGAATGAAGTACAACGCCTCTTAGCTCTCGGATAAAGTAGTAATCATGCTCCCAGTAAATAAACATTTTTGCTTCTGTACCTTTGCCGCTAGTAAAGTTTATCGTTCCTTAGCAAGAGAACTTGCCAAGGATTTAGAAAAATATTCTCCAGGAACTACTTTTATCATTTTTACAGATAACCCGAGTGAATTTAGTAACTATAGTAATGTTCTAGTTTTTAAACATAAACGGCAAGGTGTTTTATATTACCACGAACGAAGATTTGCGATCGCTAAAGCTCTATCAATGTTTAATTCCTGTATTTATCTTGATGCCGATGTACGTATCTGCGCCCCAGTACCAGAAGATATGCAATGGCTTCCAGGGATAACTGCAAGAAGTTGTACCACTATGGTTAAACACCTTCAAGGGCTGATCAAGAAAACAGACCCACCTCGACCAAATGTCATTAAATTA
Source organism: Symploca sp. SIO2E9 (assembly GCA_010692645.1). Classification (GTDB taxonomy): domain Bacteria; phylum Cyanobacteriota; class Cyanobacteriia; order Cyanobacteriales; family Coleofasciculaceae; genus SIO3C6. The sequence continues at coordinate 3,607 of JAAHGS010000081.1, read as the reverse complement.
TTTGAGTTTATTAAAAAGATGGGTCGAAAGTTAGATTTAGATGCAGAATCTGACCAAGTCACATTTATTAATGAGTTTTTATTTGTAGTAACTAGAGATGCTGGTAAAGAAGTAGAATTTCTTAAACAATGGGAGAAGCTTGCACTGTATGCAGAAGTGAACGGCTATCACAAGCATCCAGGATATGCCATGGGATTAGCCGCTGCTAAAGTAGGGTTTCCAGTTAGACATAATGTGATGGAAGGTATTGATTTTTTCGATGACCGGATAGAAAGAGTAAGAATTGCCAAAGGTCTCTCAGATCCCAAAGCCAAGCAAGTCTACTTCGAGACGCAGAGAAGAATTGAGAATCCTCAACTTTCAATCCCAGAAAAAGTCATGATGAAAGCGAGTAAATTTATCGAGTATTATTACCATTTAATACGCCTAATCATCACTACAACATTAAAGACGCGGGGACACGGGGACACGGGGATACGGGGATAAATTGGATGGGGATTTAACCTCAACCAATTTTATGCACCGCAAGTGACGGTGGGGTATTTGACCCATATTAATTTCGATAAATAAAAAAACTTAAGTCGGCGATCGCTTTTACTTGAGGACAACTTAAATCTTGGCTGATGCTGAGATTATCTCATCAGGCTTCCCTGGTGAATAGTTGTGTTGTCTTTGTCTTGCTCGTATATTTGTAAATTTTTTTCTCAAAAGGGTTGTGCTAATAAAAGTGATGTAGTAAATTAATATTGTTACAAATGTAACCCAGAAAAAAGCCAGCCTGGCAGAATGAAACCCTACAGGCTGGCTCTGGCTCCAATTCACTCAAAGGAGACAATTAAATTATGTCCTATCGAGACAGACTCAAGCCGTGGGCCATCGCTCGCCTATTGCACAACAAGCTGCAATGGTCAATAATCGATCGCTATCGCACCAAATCAGATGCAGAAGGACATCTTCAGTGGTGGCGTCAAAATGTCCCCTACACTAAATTTGAAGTTATTTGGGATTTACCGAATCGCACAGATAATCAAGAGGAGGAAATTTAAGTAATAAGTAATAAGTAATAAGTAATAAGTGAAGACAAGAACATTTATTGCTTATTACTTGTTAATTGTTGATTGTTCATTTCCTCCTCTCCTTCCTCATGTCTCCGCGTCTCCGCGCCGACCTGTCTCCCCATCTCCCTATCTCCCCATCTCCGCGTCTCCCCATCTCCGTGTCTGCGCATCTGCTTAATTAAGGGAAATTCAACTATGACTACTTTGAGAGGACTTAAGCTAAAACGCTGGGGTTTAAATCCCAAGCGGGTGAATAGATTGGTGCAAGATCTGATTTATAATTGAAGCGATTAGCCCGAAGGGCTAGCGCGTAGCGATCGCTTTCAATTTGATAACTAAGACTATTGTGAGCAACTCTGGTAGCTGCTCGGAAGTAGTGCTAATTGCCATAACTGAAGTTTTCCCCAGAGCTATTGACAACGCTCTTACCTAGAGAGGCTTTCAGTCCTTTTCAAACTACCGCTACAAGGACTATATTTTATTTTGGGTATTTAAAGACCAATCATAGTCCAGATACCTAACCTTATAATTTCCTTGGGCAAGATATTCTTTGTCTTCTGCACTAAGGTAGCCGCTGACAAAATTCAATACAGCTCGTTGACTAGCATTGCCAGTAAACTTTCCATCTACCCCATAAGTCTGTTCCCAATCCTTACCAAACCATTTAAAAATAGAAGAAAGATAAACCCTACCTTCTTGACGATCAATGCGGAAGCCTTGAGGACTAGCAAGAAAAAGACTAGTTTGGTCATCGAGTTGTGCATCTAGCTTTTCCCCCGTGTAGGGTTCATCTCGTAATGCTGGACAACTCATTGCTGCACAAACTAAAGCCACATGAATTCGAGGCTCATTAAAGTCTTTCCGCAGAGTTTGGTGTTCAATATTATCCAAGGTCTTAGATTGAGCTGCAATCTCAAATTTTCGTCCTTTCCAGACACCAGGAATATCTTTAATACTCTGTTTAAGGGGATTTTGGTCAATGATTGACTCTAGGGTGAAGGAATTGTAGGCGTTAATCCAGAAAGCAATTTGCTCTGCTGAACTCCAAGATTCATAGGTGCTAGCAGTAACCTGGCCCAGACTAGCATTAAACTTATCTAGTTGCCCTCGATTTCCCTGTAAGCCTTGATAGTCAACTAGTGCTTTCTCATTGACATAGGTTTCCAAGACAGTAGCGTAGTCCTCATAACTCAAAGGTTCTGCCGAGGCAACACTTGACGTTTCTATCTGAGAAACCTCCTGCTGCGCTTGAGTAGAAGAGAAAGAGCCAGCACAGCCAGTAATAACAATCAGTGCAGGAAATAGAACCAAAAAGCGATTGAGTCTATTCATAACTTGAGAGACTATAAATTATCTAATGGGTAATCGGCGTTCAATTGACTGTTCATAGTTCATGGTTGATTGTTCATTGGGAAAGTATTTCACAGCTGTCGAATACCAAGACAATGAACCATGGGGTGAGCGAAAAAAGGTGTGGGGAAATAATTAAGCAGACGCTCCAGACGCGGAGAAATCAAATCCCACGCAAAATTTCGTTCACCCTGAACCATGAACCAAGAACCATTAACTTTCATAATTTATTTAACCTAATCAAAATGAGTCTTTAGTGAGAGCAAGCTTAAAATTTACGTTTTGACTTTGACCAAGTTGTCCATAGCCAACCTACAACAAAAGGCAACCAGAGCCACAATCTCTCCTGACGAGTTAAATACCAGTCATAATTTCCTAGAGCCGCGCGGTGCTGTAGGACAAAGTAAACAAAAGCCGAAGTGCTAACCAAACGCACTCCCAAATTGCCAGTAGCAACAGCAAAAGGAACCAACCAAGTAAAATACCAAGCATGGACAATAGGCGATAAAGTCACCAGAGCAAAAAAATACCACTCGGCAAATTGCAGAAAACTCCTTGCCCGCCAAAGTAACCATATCCCTGCCAAGCCTAGAGGGAACAAATAAATCCAGTTCGCCCAACGAGAAGGCTCCCAATTTAGACTAACTAAATAAGGAATCAATTCTGCACTACGACCATGGGAAACAAAAACTGAGCCTGTAGGAATTAAGGGACATTCTCCACTATGACAAAATCCAATAGCACTAATACCTAAAGGTAAGAAACCTAGTAGTAGAATAACTGCTGCCCGTTTCGTATTTACACTAAGTTGCCTGCTAACAGATAAGTTTCTCTCCCCCTCTCCCCCTCTCCACCTCTCCCTCTCTCTCGGAACCACTAAATCGCTTCTGTGATTGCCACTTGAGTTCACCTCCAGGAAAGCACGCCAAGTAAGGAAGCCCAAAATCGGCAGAGACATCCATTTAACCGCAACACTGACACCAAGCAGCAAGGCACTTTTCATACCAAGTTGCCCTTTAAAAGTAAAAGATAACTTTCTCTCCGAATCTCCCCCTCCCCCTGTCTCCGTGTCTCCGCCTCTCCGTGTCTCCGCCTCTCCCCCTCCCCCCCTCTCCCCCTCTCCGCCTCTCCCCCTCTCCCCCTCTCCCCCCCCCCCCCTCTCCCGTTCTCCCCGCTCTCCAGAGCGTCGGCAAGGGAAA